>JBGPNN010000205.1:0-6363 GCA_041487495.1 bacterium | reverse complement strand
TGGCCGACGATCTACCTGGTCGACAAAAAGGGCGTCATCCGTTACAAGCACATCGGAGAAGGCGCATACGACGAGACCGAGCGGATCATCAAGCAGCTGCTCGCCGAGGTTCCCGGATGAGCGAACAGCTTGATCTGCTCGACTATCGTCGAAGGATGGCCGGGATGTACGCGAGGGTGCGGGCCGGCGGCCATGACCCGCGGGCCGCGTGCCTGGAATTCCGGCGCGCCCGGGACGAGGTGTTCGGCACGCATCCACAGTCGGCGCTCTCGCCGGAACAGCAGGCGGTCTTCACCGGTCTCCCGTATTTCCCGTATGATCGCGCTCTGCGGTTCGCCCTGCCCGTGGACAGGGATGTCGAGCCGCGTGATATCGACGTCCACCTGCGTGACGATGGGGTGCTGCGTCTCAGGCGGTTCGGCCGGGTGCACCTGGCGTTCGCCGGTCTGGAGGTCTCGCTTTCGCTGTTCTGGGTGATGGGCTACGGCGGCGGGGTGTTCCTCCCGTTCAAGGACTTGACCAGTACAGATGCCACCTATCCGGGGGGTCGCTATCTCCTCGACACCATCAAGGGCGCAGACCTCGGACACGATGGCGCAAGATTGATCATTGATTTCAACTACGCTTACAACCCGTCGTGTGCCTACCAGGCGCGCTGGGACTGCCCGCTGGCGCCGGAGGAGAATCATCTGCCGGTGACCATTCGGGGTGGCGAGCAGCGCTTTCCAGTCGACGTCAGTTATCCGCTGCTCACACACGCGTCGTGATCTAGAGACCGAGCAGCACGGGGATCACCAGCGCGATCATCACGATCAGCGCCCACAAGGCCGGCGCCGACGTGCGTAGCTGCTCGCGGTGCCGGGCTACGCGCGCGGCCTCGGCCCGCGTGCGCGGGATCCACCAGGGATTCTGCCGCGCTTCGAGCGCGTGGAACGCGACACCCAGCCCCGCGCCATACGCCAGGTGCCCGATGAGATAGGGAAACAGTCCGGCGGCCGCCTGCACCGTCCACTGGGGCCGTCCTCCCAGCAGCATCGGCGTCAGTGTGAGCGGGCCGAGCACCCACCAGAAGAAGCCGTAGGCGAGCCCCCATCCCAGCCCGGAGCCCACATCGTAACTCTGGCGACGGAACAGCAGGCCGTAACTGACACCGATGACTTCGGACACCATGAACTGCACGAGCAATCCCGATGCCATGGATGTGGAACCGAGCAGCCGTCCGACCGCGCCGAGCCCCCCGATCCGGATGATCACGAGTGTGAAGAGGACACCGCCCGCCAGACCGGCCAGCGCGCCGCGTCCCACCGCCCGCAGGCCCTCGATGCCCGCGCCTTCCTGATCATGGCTGCGTCTCACGTCCGCAAACAGCAGCCGCAGCATTCCGTCCAGCCAGCGATAGATCACCGCGGCCGAGGCGCCGAGCAGCAGAAACGCGAGCATGGCCGGAAACGCCGCGCGCGCCTCATCCAGGGACCACGCCAACCGGCCCGCGCCCAGGAGCGGCGTTAGAGAGAGTGGCCCGGCGACCCAGCAGAAGAAGCCAAACACGGTGCCACGGATCAGACCCGGGCCGGTGCCTTCGGGTGGGACTGGATAGAGAATTGCGAAGATGAGGCCGATGATCGCGCCGCCGGCGGGCATCGCCTGCGTGCCCGTCACCCGGGCCAGCAGCCACGCGGCGATCAGGCCGGCCAACGCCCCGCGCGCCGCGGCGCCGCGGTAGATCGCCAGCGCCAGTTCCCGGCGCTGCGAGCGCAACACCGTCAGCGCCAGACCCGTGGCTGCGCCGTAGAGCAGGTGGCCGAGCAGGCTCGCGAACGCTTCCTGCGCGGAGTGCAGGTCCCACGCCAGGAACCCCCCCAGGAAGAGCGGCATCAGGGTGAGCGGGCCGAGGAACCACCACAACGCGCCGTACGTCAAACCCCAGAAGAGCGTTTCCCCGGCGCGCGTATGCTGGTGCCAGACCAGAATGCCAAAGCCGCCGCCGATGATCGCCGCGATCACCACGTGGACGATGAAGTCGATCGCGGCCGAATCCGAATGGACCAATGATGCCGTCGACGGCAGGGCCCCGACCCGCGACAGGGCGATCCCCGAGATCGCCCCGCCGATCAGGCCGGCGAGCATCCCCGGGAGCAGGCCTTCGCGGACCAGGCGTCGCCACGTCATGCCTGGTACTCCCGGGACGCGTCCTCGTCCGGCGTCGGCGTCAGCGTCGGCGTCGACACGGTGAGCGCGATATCCCGCGGGAAGAACAGATCGATCGTCCAGTCCAGCGCCACGCGGACCTGTTTTTCCAACCCGGGCAGTTTGCTCAAGTAGACCGACCGCCACAGGAACCAGGCGAGCAGGCCGGAGAACTTGAACCCGCGGATCTCCGCCACGGCGGTGCGGTGCCCGAGCGCCACCAGCACACCAATCGCGCGGAACCGGAATGGCGCCGGCGGCCGGCCACGCAGGATCGCCGCGATGTTGTCCCCGGCCGCCCGGCCCTCGCGGAGCGCGTGCTGCGCGGTGGGGGGCAGGAATGTGCCCTCGCTGAGCAGGTCCGGGATCTGCGCGCAGTCGCCGACCGCCCACAGCGTCGTGAAACCTTTGACCTGCAGGGTGCCCTCGGTGATGACGGCGCCCGCGCGGTTCCGCTCGCACGGTAGCGTGCGCAGCAGCGGATGCGGTTGGTTGCCGGCGGTCCACACCAGGGTCCGGGTAGGGATCTGGTCGCCGCCCGCCAGCAGCACGGCATCCGGCGTGGCCCCGGCGACGCGAGTGTTGAGCCGAAATTCGATCCCGCGCACCTCCAGTTTCCTCAGCGCATACGCGGCGAGTTCGGCGCTGATCTCGGGGAGGATGCGGTCGCCCGAATGTACCAACGCGAACCGCAGTTCGCCGGCGTGGATGTTGGGATAGAAGTGCAGGACACCGTGCGCCAGGTCGAACAACTCGGCAATCATCTCGGTGCCGGCAAAGCCTCCGCCGGCGACGACGAAGGTCAGCATGCGCGTCCGCTCACCGGGATTGGGTTCGACGTCGGCGCGCTCCAAGAGCGCGATCACATGGTTGCGCAGCAGCGTGGCATCTTGCAGGGTCTTCAGCGTGAACGAGTGGGCTTCCAGACCGGGCAGACCATAGTAGTTCGGAACCGATCCGAGTGCCAGGATGAGGTGGTCGTAGCGCAGCGGTTCCGCAGGCGCCGCCGCGCTCGTGCGCACCAGCACCGTCTGCGCGCCCGTGTCGATGGCGTCGACCTCGGCGCGTCGAAAGCGCGTATGTGCCAGCGCGGCTCGTACCGGCGCGCTGATGTGCTGCGGCTCGAGGCCGCTGGACGCCACCTCAGCCAGCATCGGTGTGAAGAGGAGATAGTTGCTCTGGCTGACCAGGGTGACCTCGATCCGGGGATCTCGCGCCAATACTTGCTCTAAGCGCTGGGCAGCACTGACCCCGCCGAAGCCCCCGCCGAGGATTACCACACGGGCGGTGGGTCCTTCCGGCTGCCCGCCGAGCGATTCGCCTGGAGCCTCGGGCCGCCGCCGGAGGTACAGGCTCACCAGCAGATAGTAACTCAGCCCGGTCGACGCGCCGTAGAGGACGTGCCCGATCAGGCTGGGCAGCGCGGCATTCGCATCCTTGACAGACCAGGTCGGTCCATGCCCCAGCACCAGGGGCACGAGCGTGAGCGGGCCGATGATCCACCAGAGCAGGCCGTAGAGGACACCACTGCTGATGGTCGGTGCGTAACCCTCCGGGTGATACCGGAAGACCGCGCCAAAAGTGGCGCCGATCACGACCGAGGTGGCTAGATCGAGCACCGCGCCGGCGCCCAGAGACGTCACGCCGACCAGTCCGCCGACCGCCGCGCGCATCCCCTGGCTCTGCTGCGCCCACAGGAACACCAGGCCCCCGATCAGCCCCGCGAGCGCGCCGGCGAGGGCATCGCGGCGGAGCGTGGCCGACACCTCGGGCGCCCGTCGCCTTACTTGAGGCCGTCAGAAATTACTGTGAGGAGTGCACCGACCGACTTCGCGGCCGCTTTGATCTCGGGGATATCACGACTCGCCACGCCGGCGGCTGCCAGCGAATCCGCGTGGTCGATGACGAGCCGGTAGGTCGCGCCCCCCTGCGCCGTGCGGAGATCCGCCATGATCCCATTGCCTTGTCCCTGGCACACGTTGCCCCACCCCCGGTCGAAGTTCTTCCCCGTGGGCCCTTCAATGCAGTTCAAGGTATGACCCAGGTGCAACCGGACGTAACCGAGCGAATCGCCTTCGGCGGCGAACCCCGCGTGCTGGATCGCGGTTCGCAGTTGTGCTTTCAGATCGCCTTGGGCCTGCGCGCCGAGCACGGCGGCAATCACTGCCGCGATGATGAGGAACCCCGCGACTCGCGTCATGACCGGCTTCCTTCAAGGAGCGGGAGGCAAATCCTTCGACGCAATCGAATATGCTTCTCATTCCGCCCATTCACCCAGGAGGTGGCCAGTGGATTTTGTCCATGTCTATGATGTCTTGACCCAGGCCCGTCAGAAGCTTTTCGACTGGATCCGGCCGCTCAGCCAGGAGCAATACACGCAGAAGTTTCCCTTTGGACTCGGGACGCTGCGCGCCACGATGGTCGAGGTCGCCCGCGCGGAATGGTTGTACGGGCAACGCATCCAGCAGCCCGCAACGCCGCTCCCCCCGCGCGATCAATGGCCGATCACCGAGGACCGATTGCCCACGTTTCGCGATCTCGAGACGCTGTGGACCGAGCAGGCGCCGCGCACCCGTGCCCTCCTGGCCGGGATCAAGGATTGGGACGCGATGGTCGAATACCGGATGACGATGCCGACGACGCCGCCGGGTAAGGTCGTCGTGGTGACCGCGCTCAAGAGTGACCTGTTCATGCAGATGGCCATGCACGAGGTGCATCACCGCGCGCAGGTCATGGCGATGCTGCGGCAGCTCGGCGTCGCGGCTCAGAACCTCGACTACTCGGGGTTTGCGACCAAACGTCGGGAGGAATCCGCGTAGGCAATCGCGGGCGCACCATGAGCGTCGCTAAGTCGCTGCTGGGTTCCGTCCTGTGGAAGCTTCGGCCCTTCATCAGATCGTACTTCAAAGAGTTTCGCATGGCGGAACTCTTTGCCAGCCCGGCGATGCAAGAGAAGATGCTGCTGGACACCGCCCGGGGTGACGGGTACCGCGCCGCGCTGCTCGCGGTGGTCCGCCCAGGGGACGTCGTGGTCGACCTTGGCGCAGGGACCGGCCTGTTGTCGTTTCTCGCGGCGAGTGCCGGCGCGAAGCACGTCTACGCGATCGAGGTCAGCCGGATCGCGCGCATCGCGGAACAACTGATCGCGGCGAACCACTTGAAGGATCGCATCACCCTGCTCAACGGGAACTCCAAGCAAGTCAGCCTTCCTGAGCGGTGCGATCTGCTGGTCACGGAGACCCTGAGCAGTTGCGGGTTCGAGAACGAGAATATCATCGACTATATCGCGGACGCGCGACGGAGATTCCTCAAACCCGACGCGAGGATCATCCCGGCATCGTCTGACACGTTGCTGATGCCGGTCCAGTCCGATGAATTCGGGCTCGGGAGGCTGCCGGCGCGGTTGTATGATGTCGACTACACGGTCTTCCGCAAGACGCGTTATTCGGAACCCTGCCCCCTGCAGGCGGCGGGGAAGGCGATGGTGGAGTTGGCGGAGCCGCTCCGATGCTGGCAGATCGATTTCTACAAGGACATCCCGGTGCCCGGTGAGGTGACGCTGGATTTTCCGGTCCAACGCGAAGGGCGCCTCGACGGCTTTCTGGGGTGGTTCGAGGCGGTGTTGTGTCCCGGTGTGTCGATTTCCAACTCACCGCGGCTGGCGCCAACCCATTGGGACCAGCTGTACTTTCCCGTCGTCGAGCAGCCCCGGATTTCGCCAGGACAGACTCTGCGATTGAAGATTGGTACCACACTCGCCGAGCAAACGCAGTGGTCGTATCGCATCGAGATCATTGAAGGCGCTGAGAAGCGTCGCTGACTGCCGGGGAGGTGGTGGAGACGACCGGATTCGAACCGGCGACCTAGTTCACATAATCATCTGGGACAGGACTGCAACGACCCGCGGTGGCATCCGTGTGGGTTCAACTCTGAGTCAGGTAGTCGATGTCTTCGGCGACTCGTATGGCGCCAACCTACAGAGTTCGCCGGGCGGTCAGGTCCGAAATTGCCTCGGGTTCATCGTTGAGCAATTGCGAGGACCCAATAGGCTTCGTCTCACTGCCCAATACCGTCACCTAGGCATCTCATTCGCTTTTGTGTTGACCGATGATTCTACACGGCCAACGGTTGCAGAAATCACCGTTGAAACTCCTCGGGCCTGCCAGTCTGGCTTTT
>JBGPNN010000204.1:0-6389 GCA_041487495.1 bacterium | reverse complement strand
CCCCACTTCCTCGTCGGCATTGTGCACGATCGTAAGGGTCTTGAAGTCGTCCCATCCTATCGACCTCAGTGCGCGCAACGCTTCCCACAGCGTGATCACCCCGCCCTTCATGTCCGCGACGCCCGGCCCGAACGCGCGGCCTCCATCTGAGCGAAAGGGCCGCCGCTGGGGCTCGCCGGGCTCAAAGACCGTGTCGTAGTGCGCCAGGAAGAGCAGCCGCGCCTGGCCGCGGCCGCTCATGCGCCCGACAAGCGTGGGGCCGGCGCCGGCGGATTCATGCCGTTCGACGCTCAGCCCCAGTTCGCCGAGATGGCCCTCCAACCAGCGGCTGGCCTCGCCCAGCCCCGGCAGCGAGTGCGTGCCGGTATCGACGTTGACGAGGTGTTCGAGCAGCGCCGTGGCCTCGCGGAGCCGCCCCGTCGTCGCGGCCAGCATGCGAGGCGCCATGGCGATCATCGTATCGGGCATCAGTTCTCTCCCACCCAGTCTTCGGCTGGAGGCAACCCGACGCGCCGGGGCTTCGGCGCACCGCTGGGAGCCAGCCTGACGAGCGCTTCGACTTCGCGGCGCAGATACAGCCGCTGCCGGCGGATCCCCTGCCGGTAACTGTGCAGGAGTCTACGGCTGACGTACGCGTAGAGTGTCTGCGGCTTCACCCCGAGGATGTCACAGGCCTCCAGCGACGTCAAATATTCATTTTCTTCAATCCAGATGACCATGGGTGTCTACCCGCGCGCGTCCAGCGGCACGAACGCTCTTGGGCCCACCCCCACGTAGTCGGCGCGCGGCCTGATCAATCTGTTGTCAGCGTACTGCTCCATGATGTGCGCGCACCATCCAGGGATACGGCTGACGGCGAAGATCGACGTGCACAGGTCGATGGGAATGCCGAGCGAGTAGTAGATCACCGCCGAAAAGAAATCCACGTTCACGTGCAGTTTCGTCTCGGCGCGCATCACCCGATAGACCGCCTCGGCGGTTTCGGCCAGATCCAACACACCCGCGCGCTCGGCCAGCCTGCGCCCGATCGCCCGCAGCCGTGCCGCGCGCGGATCGTCCACCTTGTAGACGCGGTGCCCGAACCCCGGGATGCGGTTCCTCGGATCGGCGCGCTCGGTCTTCGACATGCGCTCGAACGATGCCAGTTTCGCTTTCACGTAGGCCTCTGCCTTGGACGGCGCGCCGATCTCCTCGAGCATCGCCAGCACGTCTTCGTTGGCGCCGCCGTGCCGCGGGCCCTTGAGCGTCCCAAGCGCCGCGACGAGTGCCGAATGCATGTCCGACACCGTGGCCACGGCCACGCGCGCGACAAACGTCGACGCGTTCAGTTCGTGCTCCGCGTGCAGCACGAGCACGGCGTTCATCGCTTCTTCGCTCAGCGCGTCGGGTGACTGCCCGGACAACATGTAGAGGAAGTTGCCGGCGTGCGTCTTCACCGGATCCGGCGCGACGGCCGGACGGTCCTCGCGGATTCTCAGCCAGGCGGCGACAAAGGTCGCCATCTGCGCGGTCAGGCGCACGCTCTTCCGGAGGTTGGCCTCAGCCGAGTTGTCGTGAGCGTCGGGATCGTACATCGCGTGCAGCGAGACCGCTGTACGGATCGCCTCTAGCGGGTGCACGGTCTTGGGATAGCTGCGCATCGCGTCCAGAACCGGCGCCGGCAGCGCGCGGTTGCCGGCCAGGTCGCGGGTGAATCGCTCAAGGTCACTCCTGCGCGGCAGATCGCCGAACCAGAGAAGGTAACTGACTTCTTCGAAGGACGCGCGCTGCACCAGGTCGCCGACGTCATACCCGCGGTAGCGCAGTTCACCGGCTACGCCATCGACCGTGCAGATCGCCGACGTGGCGGCGATGACGTCTTCCAGGCCCCGCTTGAAGTCCACGCTCATGGTTGTTTGCCCCCCCGGCCACCACTAGGCTTGCTTTGTATTGATTATACTTGTCGGGAATTGATCCCTCTACGGGGCGGCGAGGTTTGTGATCAGGATGAGCCCTCTGGGCACGGACTCGAGAACGATGGCACGCGGCGTGTCGGGAACGTCGGTTTGGGTTCCCGGACCGAGAACCACGAAGACCCTGCCTTGGCGCCACAGCCGAGCCAGGACAATGGGTTCGTTGACCTCTTCCACGCGCGCCTCCGCGAAGTACGCAAGAAACGCATCGGGATACTTATAGATGACCACGCGATCTCCCGGCCGGTAGAGGCGGTCGATTGTCGCGCCTACGCGGGGCCATGGCCAGATGCCGTCCCAGTACCTCGCCAGCGTCCACTCGCACACGGCGTAGGCCGTCAAGACCCCCACCGAAACCAGGGCGACCGCCATCCGCGCCCGGCCGCCGATCGCGGCGGCCGCAAACGCCGCCACCGCGAGACCGCACACCGTGATCACCGGCAGGCCGACGGGCACGAGCAAGCGCACGTCCTCGGGAAACTGCACGGCGATCCACCAGGCGCCGGCAATCATCAGTGGCACCCCAATCAGAAAGGCCGTCATCGCCGCGACACGGAGACGGCGCGGTTCATCGAGCGCCCGCAGGAGCACCGGCGCGGCCAGGACCGCCAACGGCGGGTAGACCGGCAACAGATACCGGTACAGCTTATCCGTGGCCGCGAATGTCACGAAGAGGAAGTACAGACCGGCCCACAACCCGCACAGTCGCAGCGGCGCCGGCCCTGTTCGAATGTTCCGCCACCCTTCGCGGATCGCGCCGGGCAGGAGCCCGGTCCAAGGCAGCATGCCGACGATCAACGAGGGCACGTATGAGATCGGGATCACCCATAGCGGCGGCAGCGCGGAGATCCTCGGGCTGAAGAGCCGGCCGACACCGGAGTTGCCCTTCAGGAAAAACGTGTCGACAAACGGTGTGCCCTGCCGAATCGCGCCCACCACGAACCACGGCGCAGCAACGGCCATGAAGATCGTCGCGCCTGCCGCGACATGCCCCCAATGCCAGTGTTCGCCGGATCGCCGCCGGCTCATCAGGACGTCCGGGCCGACGATGACACCAAAGATCCCCAGTCCGACGACGCCCTTCGTCAGCACAGCCAGCGCTACCCAGAGCCCGGCGAGGACCGCATGCGCCGCCGCTCCCGTCGTCCGGTAGCGCAGATAGGCATAGAACGCCAGCGCCAGGAACAGCGTCAGGGGAATATCCTGCTGAGGTGTCAGCGCGTGGAAAAACACCTGAAACCCGGTGACCATAATCAGCGCGGCCAGCAGCGCCTGCTCGCGCCCCGCTGACAGCCGAGCGATCAGGTACGTCACGTACACCAGCAGCACGTGCATCAACAGTTGCCACAGCCGGATCGTTGGATACGAGATGCCGCCCACGCGGAACGAGAGCGCGATAAGCCACATCGTCAACGGCGGCTTGTCGAAGACCTGGCCGTCCCGATGGTGCAGCGTCAACCAATCGCCGGTGGCCAGGATGTTCTTGGCGATCTTGCCGTACAGCGGTCCGTCGTTGTCGATCAGGGGGGTCGGCGCGGCAGACAAGACGACCAGACAACCGGCAACAATCAAGATGATCCAGAGGCGTTGGTTGCCATTCGCCATGTCGCTTGATAGTATCTTCGTTTGCGACGGAATCCCTGCTCCTAGTCCCGCCGTGTCACCTGCGGCAATCGCAGCGGTGGCAGCGACCGTTCGATCACGCCACGCTTGGACTCAAGCCACGGCGGCAGCATCAGGCGCTCCCCGAGGTACTCGGGTGATTCGTCGGTGGCGAACCCTGGTGGATCGGTCGCAATCTCGAAG
This sequence comes from bacterium, assembly GCA_041487495.1. Lineage (GTDB taxonomy): Bacteria > Sysuimicrobiota > Sysuimicrobiia > Sysuimicrobiales > Humicultoraceae > JBGPNN01. Next base: position 2,631 of record JBGPNN010000204.1, on the reverse strand, counting down.
AGCACTCCGCCCGGCTCCCGGAAATAGATCGAGCGAAAGTACTGGCGGTCGCGCACGGGTGTGACGTCAACACCCGCCTCGGCGATCCGCTCGCGCCAGGCGGTCTGGTGCGTGTCGTCTGGGGTGCGCCAGGCAACGTGGTGGACGGTGCCCGCCGCGTTCTGGCCCCGCGGGGCCGCAGTCAGAAGGACATCCACGATCGCACCGGGGCGACCGTCGCCCATCGCGTACCGCAGCCGATCGGCCTGCTCGGCGACCAGACGAACATTCATCGACTGCGTCAACAGGCTGGTCGTGCGCTCGCTGGCTTCTCGCGGACCCCGTTCGGCGAGGGCCACACTGTGGAATCCCCTGATCGCGTGCTCCGCCGGCACCGGGCCTCTTTCCCATCCCGGCCGCACGTCCTCGCCGCCGCCGACCAGTTCCAGAGGCAGGCCATCCGGATCATCGAAGACGAGCACCTGCTCGTCGAAGCGCACGTCTGTTCCCTGGACCGTGATCCCGTGCGATTCAAGCCGCTGGCGCCAGAAGTCGAGAGCGCCGGTGGGAATCGAAAATGCCGTTACGCCGACCTGGCCCAGCCCGACGATGCCCCTGGGCGCACCCGGCCACGGAAAGAAGGTCATGATCGTGCCGGGGCTGCCCAGGCCGTCTCCGTAGTACAGGTGGTAGGTGCCAGGATCGTCGAAGTTGACGGTGAGCTTGACTAATCGCAGCCCCAGGACACCGGCATAGAAATCCACGTTCTGCTGTGGATCACCGGCGATGGCGGTCACGTGGTGAATCCCAGAGATCTGCGGGATCATTGACTGTTCTCCTGGCAGGCCCATCCGGCACCCGCCCAGGTGTATTTTACGTCTTAGGAAGGTAGAGGTGAGCGACCCAATGGCCTCACGGCTCATGTTGAATGAATTGACCAGGGAAGAGGCGCGCGCCGTGGCGCCGGAGACGCTGGTCGTCTTTCCTACCGGGGCGACCGAGCAGCACGGGCCCCATCTCCCCGTGGGCACCGACTTCTTCGCCGTCGACCATATCGCGCGGGCCGCCGCAGCCGAGGCAGCGGGGCAAATCCCGGTCGTCGTGGCCCCCACCCTCCCGTTTGGATCGTCCGCCCATCACCTGCCGTTTGGCGGCACGATGTCGATCGCGACCGAAACCTACTACCGCGTCGTTTCGGATCTCGTCGAGTCGCTGATCACCGGTGGGTTCCGTCGCATCTTCATCCTTAACGGCCACGGCGGCAATCACGAACTGGCCGAGCTGGTAGCGCGGGACGTGGCCTTGAAACATCCAGCGCACGTTGCGGCGGGGTCGTACTGGCGCATCGCCTGGGACGCGCTGATCGCCGCGGACGTACACACACACGGGCGTCTGGCGGGGCATGCGGGTTTCTTCGAGACGTCGCTCTCGCTGACGTTAAAACCCGACCTCGTGCGGCAGCCCCTGCCACACCGCGAAGGGGCGACCGGGTCCGACGCGCGCGATAGCGCCCGCCCGTACCGTGGTGAGCACCACGGCTCGTGGCAGAGCATGAACGGATTTACCGACAGTCCAGACCGGGCGACCGCCGAATGGGGTCAGGTCTTTCTGCAGGCGATCGTTCGCGCGGTCGCGGCGGCGCTCACCGAGTTTTGTCGGTCGACGTGACCCCCGACCCCGGTCTGACCGGCCGCCTCGCCGCCCTCTTCCGCGAGACCGGTGAGGCCCACCACCAGGCCTTCATTCGGACCGACGGTGAGGATCCGGAATGGCCGTTGTGGTACGCGGAGTCCCTGCATGACCTGATCGCTACCCTTGTCGGCCGATCATTCACCCGGAGTGAGCTCATCTACTTCTTTGTCTTGGCGGACAAGGAACACTCTCGTCAGTCGCCGAGCCCGGACTGGCGCGTCTTCTACGCGGACCTCTTCGTACAACGATACGCGTGACAACCATCGGGTCGCTACCCGATAGGAAACCTCTTCCAGACGCCGTAGGCTGGGGGGTGAGGTCTGCCCGGGCGTAGAATGAGGCAGGGCTCAACTTAGGAGGTGCAGCCCATATGAAGGGTCGATGGCTCGCCGGTTTGGTCGCCGTCATATTGACCGTCGCCGGCGCCGCGGTGGTTTCGCAACCCGCGACCGGCCAGGGGCAGCGCGTCACGATCGAGTTTTGGCACGGACTCGGCCAGCCTGGCGGTGGCATCCTCGAGGGGTTTGCGACGGAGTTCAACAACTCGCAGACCCAGTACCGCGTGAACGCCACGTACAAAGGCTCCTATCCCGAAACGATGGTGGCTGCGATCGCGGCCTTCCGGGCAGGCAACGCGCCGCACATCGTCCAGATGTTCGAGGTCGGAACGGCCACGATGATGGCGGCCAAGGGCGCCATTAAACCAGTGTACGAATTGATGAAAGAGACCAATACCCCGTTCGACCCGAGCATCTACTTGCCGGCAGTCCGCGGGTACTACAGCTCGGCCGACGGCAAGATGATCTCGATGCCGTTCAACAGCAGCACAACGGTGATGTTCTGGAACAAGGACGCGTTTCGGCGGGCCGGTCTGAACCCGGACAGTCCGCCGAAGACGTGGGCCGAAACACGCGCCGCGGCGCAGAAGATCCGTCAGGCCAACGCTGCACCGTGCGGCTT
>JBGPNN010000203.1:0-6404 GCA_041487495.1 bacterium | reverse complement strand
CGATCCCGGAGGCGCCGCTGCTGGAGTTTTGTGTCGAAGACTCACCGCTGCGGCAGCAACTCGCGCGGAACCCCATCAAAGTGGTCGACGGCTACGCGGCGGTGCCCGAGGGGCCGGGTCTGGGTGTCGAGGTCGATGAGTCGGTGGTTGAGCGGTACGCCGTGAAGGTCTGAGGCCGGCCGTGGCGTTCTCGTTCGTTCAGATCACCGATCACCACCTGGGTCCCACCGAGCAGACGTACAATCATGGATATGCGACGGCGTACGCGTTGGGCCGGCTGCTCGACCACATCGCAGACGCCGATGGTTGGGGAGCCGAGTTCCTCATTTGTACCGGTGACCTTGTCAACATGGGAACACTTGATGAGTACGCGTTCTTCCGGCGCTTTCTTGGGCTGCAGGGGACGGTCTCGGCGCCGGGACCGCTCGAGTTGTCCAGGGGCCGGCTGCGGAACCTGCCCGCGTATTTCATCCCAGGCAATCATGATGTCCGTCCGGTGTTCTTCAACGGCTTTTTCTCCGGGGCGCCATCGACCGGCGCGAATATGGCGTTCGAGCACAAGAGCGTGCAATTTCTGTGCCTCGACTTCGGCACCGGTCGCCGCGCCGGCGAGGTGCTGCCCGAGACGCTCTCGTTCCTGCGCGAGCGGCTTGCCGGCGGCCAGCCGACCGTGCTGTTCATGCACTACCATCCCATCCCCGTCGGCATCCCGTGGCTGGATATCGCGCTGCCCGACGGCATCGACGGGTTTTGGGACGTCACCGCCGCCGGCCGGGTGCTCGGCGTCTTCTTCGGCCATGCGCACGCGACGGTAGACACTCAGGTCAGAGGGATTCCTGTAATGGGTCTGCGGTCGACCAACTTTCAGTTCGCGCCGGTCGAGGCCCCACTTTACTGTATGCTGCCGCCGCACTATCGCGTCGTGACGGTCACCGGCGATCGATTGACGAGCCAGATCCACGAGGTTCCACTGTGAAGATCACCGGCATCCGCCCGCTGATCGTCAACGCGCAGATGCGTAACTGGATCTTCGTAAAGGTCGAGACCGACGAAGGTCTGATCGGCTGGGGGGAAGCATCCCTCGAATGGAAGACCAGGGCCGTGGCCGGGGCCATCGGCGACCTCGAGCCGTTCGTCCTGGGCCAGGACCCGCGCCGGATCGAGCATCTGGTGCAGATCATGTATCGCCAGCCATTTTTTCGGGGCGGCATCGTCACGATGAGCGCCCTCAGCGGGATCGAGCAGGCGTGCTGGGACATTTTGGGCAAGAGCCTGAGCGTACCGATCTACCAACTCATCGGGGGCGCCGTGCGCGAGCGCGTGCGGATGTACGATCATCTTGGTGGCGGAGACATGCAGGCGCTCTACATCGACGACACCCCTGAAGTCATGGCGCGCCGGGCGCGCGAGTCGGTCGCGGCGGGCTACACGGCGGTGAAGGTGCTGGCAGTGCCCAGAACGCGGCCGGTGGACGGGCCCCTTGTCATCGAACGGGCGCGGCGCACGATGGCCGCGATCCGCGAGGCCGTGGGTGACGGGATCGACGTTATGGTGGATTTCCACGGCCGCACCTCGCCGGCGATGGGCATCACCATTGCCGAGGCGCTGGTGCCGTACCGGCCGCTCTTCATCGAAGAGCCGGCGCTGCCCGAGAACCCGGATGGTCTGGCACAGGTCGCGCGGGCCGTGAAGATCCCGGTTGCCAGCGGCGAGCGGCTGGTCACGCGCTTCCAATTTCGGGAGTTGCTGGAAAAGGGCGCCTGCGCCGTGATCCAGCCCGATCTCTGTCACTGCGGCGGGCTGTGGGAAGCGCGTAAGATCGCCGCGATGGCGGAGGCCTACTATGTCACCGTCGCGCCGCACAACCCGCTCGGGCCGATCGCCACTGCGGCCTGCGTTCACTTTGCGCTGGCCACGCCCAACTTCTTGATTCAGGAGGCGATCAGGGCCGACGTCCCGTGGCGTGACGTGGTGGTCACGCCGCCCCGGATCGAACTTGGCTACGCTCTCCCCTACGACGGACCGGGGTGGGGGATTGAGGTGAACGAGGCCGAAGCGGCGCGGCACCCATTCGAACAGGAAGCGATCCTGCGCTACTGGCACGACGACGGCTCGGTGGCCGACTGGTGACGCGCAGCACATGCGCGATGCGAAGCCGAAGATTGAGGTGCAGTTCCGCGCCAGCGAGTTCGCCGACGCCTCGATGATCCTCCCGATGGCGCGCCGCCAGGGGGATCGCGCGGTTGGGTTTACGGCGCCGACGATCTCCGACGCGCTGAGGTTCTTCGTCTCCGCGGTCCAGTTGACGACGCAGGCGCGGCAGCGCCCGCTGTGGTCCAAACTGCAGACCCTGCCCGAGGTTCAACAGATGAGCCGCCAGTGGCTCGAAGAGTTCCTGCGACCGTGGCTGGAGCAGCCGTCCCCGTTCGTGGCGAATCCGAAGGCTCTGCAGGAGCCATGACCGACGCAAGATAGCTACGCGGGAACCAGTGCCGTCGGCATCGAATGACTCAGGAAGGAGCGTTTATGGGAGGAGCAAAGCCAATGAAGGTTGATACCAGGCAGGGGCAGATCTACTCGCGCGGCGAGCAACTCACGCCCGGCGGCGTGCACACCGCCAACCGTTACACCTCCGAGCGCATGGTGTTCACCAGGGCCCAGGGCCCGTTCATGTGGGACGCCGATGGCAAACGCTACCTCGACTATCACGCCGCGTTCGGGCCGTTCGTGCTCGGCCACTCGCACCCGGAGGTTAATCGCAGGGTCATCGACGCGATCCAGCAGACCGATCTCTTTGGAGTCGGGACGACCGACCTCGAGGTGGAACTCGGGGCCAAGATCCGGGAGCATGTCCCCGCGGCGGAGATGGTCCTCTTCTGCAACGCCGGTTCCGAAGCGACGTTCCACGCGCTGCGCCTGGCGCGGGCGGTGACCGGGCGACGCTACATCCTCAAGTTCCAGGGCTGCTATCACGGGTGGCATGACTATACGTGCCGCAACATGTTGAGCGCACCCGAGAAGATTGGTACGCGAGACCCGGGCTCCGCCGGCATTCTCGACGAAGTGATCGACGCCACGCTCGTGTGTACCTTCAATGATCTCGATGACGTCGAGCGGACCTTCAACGCGCACAAGGGACAGATCGCAGCGGTCATCCTCGAGCCTATCCCCCACAACATCGGCTGCGTGATGCCCAAGCCCGGCTTCCTCGAGGGGTTGCGAAAACTCACGAGAGACCACGGGACCATCCTGGTCTTCGACGAGGTCGTGACGGGCTTCCGGCACAGCATCGGCGGCTACCAGAAGGTGTGTGGCATCACGCCCGATCTGACGGCGATGGGCAAAGCGATCGCCAACGGCTATCCGATGGCCGTGCTGGCGGGGCGGAAAGACTTGATGGACTTCTTCAACACCCGGCCGGGCGGGACGGTTTTCTTCGCCGGGACCTACAACGGGCATGCCGTGGGGACCGCGGCCGCGCTGGCCACCATCGAGATCATGGAGCGCGAGCCGGTGCACGAGCATATCTTTAAGCTCGGCGACCGCATGCGGCGCGGGCTGCGCGAGATCCACCAGCGACTCGGGATCAAAGCGACGGTGGTGGGGTTCGGGTCGATCTTTCTCACGTACTTTATGGACGGCCCGACCGAGAACTACAGTGACCTGATGCGCAACGATACGGCGTTCTTTGTCGACTACAGGCGCCGGCTGATGGAGCGCGGGGTCTTCAAGATTCCCATGAACCTCAAGCGGGCGCACATCTCCTACGCGCACACCGAGGCCCACATCGATGATTCACTCCAGGTCACGGAGGATGTGCTGAAGGAGATGACGGGGCGTCACTAGCGACGACGGGACACCGGTGCCGTCAAGTCGTCGACTCGCAAATCCGTGAGAAACATATGGCCCGGTGCGTGCGTGATCATGAGCGGCAGTCGCGCGCGCGCGGCTACGGCTTGCGGCGTGACGCCGCAGGCCCAGAACACCGGGACCTCTCCGGGTTCGACCGGGAGCGCGTCGCCATAGTCAGGGCGGGTCAGGTCGTGGATGCCGAGCGCCTCCGGATCCCCGGCATGCACCGGCGCGCCGTGGGCGAAGGGATAGTGGGCAGTGATGTCCACGACCCGCGGAACGTCCGCCGCGGCGAACGGCCGCATGCTCACGACCATCGGTCCGATGAACGGACCCGCCGGCGCGCACATTCGGCTCGTGACGTACATTGAAACGTTGGAGCCCCGCTCAATGTGCCGCATCGGAAGCCCCGCCCGCTGTAGCGCCTCTTCAAACGTAAACGAGCAGCCCAACAGGAAGGCCACCAGGTCCTCGCGCCAGATCCCCAAGAGGTCGGTTCGTTCCTCGGCGAACCCGCCATCGCGGAACACACGGTACTTTGGCAGGTCGGTGCGCAAATCGGCGTCCGGCGCGGCCGCCCGGGGCACCGGGTCGCCCGGCGCCGTCACGTCGAGCAGCGGACACGGCCCGGGGTTGCGTTCGCAAAAGAGCCGGAAGTCACCCGCATGGGCCTCGGGCACGACCACCAGATTTGCCTGCACGTAGCCGGGGGCCAGCCCGGCGGTGAGGCGCCGCCATCGTCCGGTCCGGATCTCCTTGCGCCAATCTCCAGGTGTCCTCAACGACGCACTCCCTTCGCCCGCAGCACCTGGATCAAACGGTCCGGATAGTTCGTGATGATCCCGTCACCGCGTAGCGTGCCGATCCCGATATCGATCAACCGTTCCATTTGTGCCGGATCGTCTACCGTCCACGGCACGACCGCGATGCCGGCACGGTGAAGGGCATCGACGACTCCGCGATTGACGAGTCGTACGTTCGGCGAGTAGATATCCGCGGGCGCGGCACGGACGACCGCCACGGGATCTGGTGTCGGGTCGGTCGCCGCGCGCAGCGCAGCCGTGAGAATCGAGCGGTCCAGCGTCTTCATACGCGCCAGCGACGGATAGTAGAAGGATTGGATGATCGCGCGGTCGGCCACCCCCGCCTCGCGGATCACGCGGAGCGCGCGTTCCTCGAAATCCTGCGGCGGTGCCGGCACAGAGGGTTCGTACTTGGTCTCGATATTGAAGCGGACCCGGTTGTTCCCGGAAGCGCGCACCAGGTCGAACACGGCGCGCAGGGTTGGAACGCGCTCACCCGCAAACTGCGCGTTGAACCACGATCCGGCGTCGAGACGCTGCAGGTCGGCGAGCGCCGTGGTCCGGACATACCCGTGGCCGGTCGTCGTGCGATCGAGCGTCGGATCGTGGATGACGACAACGTCGCCATCGGCCGTGACGTGCAGATCCATCTCGAGGACGTCGACGCCGAGGGCCAGGGCGTTGCGAAAGGCCGCCAGCGTGTTCTCGGGGGCAAGACCCGCGCCGCCCCGGTGCGCGTGCACGTCGACGGTGACGGTTTGTGCCCGACTTTGCGCGGGGAGGAACATCAGAGCAGTCGCCGCGAGCAGGACAGCCACCTGGGACATCAGCGCGTCTCGCATGCCCGCTACCGTAGGATGAAGCCTGCTTTCAACGGATCATCTGGGGCCACGACGAACTCGCTGCGGCCCGTCATGAACGCCGTGCCTTCGACTTCCGGCACCACCGCCGCGAGCGCTCCCACGATGCCCGTTCGGAGGACCCGCCCGGTGTACGTCGTCCCGAGCAGGCTCTCTACGTCGAACGGCTGGCCGACCGCCAGGCGGCCGCGCGCGTGCTCGATGGCCAGGCGCCCACTCACGCCGGTGCCGGTTGGGGACCGGTCCACTTCCCCGTCTGCAAAGATGCACACGTTGCGGCTCTGCGAACCCGGACCGTGGGGCGGCCCGGTGATGATCGTGCCATACAGGAATCCCAGATCGGGCTCTGTGGGATGCGTGATCGGGAACGCGGCGGCGACCGCGTGCTTCACCGCGACCCCAATGTCGATCAACCGGCGAAACTCCTCGGGTACCAGACGCACGCCCACGTTCGCGGCGTGGATGTACGCATAGAAGGCGCCGCCAAAGCCCACATCGCAGCGCACCGCACCGATCCCGGGGACGTCGACGTGTTGATCCAGGGCCAACACGAACGAGGGCACGTTCTCGAAGGCGACGCTGGCCACGCGCCCACCCCGCACCCGCGCCCGGGCAGTCACGCGTCCGGCGGGTGTGTCCAGTTTCACGATCGTCTCGGGCGCAACCGGCGCGACCGCCCCGGTCTCGACCAGCACCGTTACCAGGCCGATAATCCCGTGCCCACACATCGTGCTGAACCCCTCGTTGTGCAGGAACAGCACACCGAGATCGCCGTCAGGCGTCACCGGGTCGGTCACGATACACGCGTACATATCGGCGTGCCCCCGTGGCTCGAAGATCAGCAGGCGCCGTAGGTGATCCAGGTGCGCCATGGCGTATCGTCGCTTGG
>JBGPNN010000202.1:0-6404 GCA_041487495.1 bacterium | reverse complement strand
CGTGTCTACCGGGCGAATGCCGCTGGCAGGCAGCCAGCCCAGTCGGTCCGTGAGGGCGAAAATCAGCACCAGCGCAAACCAAAAACCGGGCAGCGAGATGCCAAGCAGGGAGAAGACGGTGACCCCGTGATCCAGCGCGGTGTAGGGACGGAGGGCCGACGCCATGGCGATCGGGAGCGACAGACCGATCGCGAGGGCGAGCGCCAAGGACGCCAGGATGATGGTCGGGGTCAGCGCCTCGGCGACCATCTCGGTGACTGGGCGGCGCTCGCGGAATGAGCGCAGCTTGCCCGACGCGAGGTCGACCATGATCGAGACGTACTGCAGGGGCAGTGGCCGGTCGAGACCGAGCTCGGCCCGCAAGACCTTCATGTCAGCATATCCGAGCTGTTCGGGAGATACCAGCAACCGAATGGGATCACCCGGTGCCAGGATCATCATCCCGAAGGTGATAATCGTGACGCCTAGCAGGACGGGGACCGCCTGGAGCAATCGACGGGCGAGATACCGCCCCATCGCGCCTGACGCTACCGCACCTCCCAACGAGGGATCGAGCGGAAGAACTCGGCCAGCGACTTGACGTCGGGTGTGGTGACGCGCTTCTGCACGGCCCAGAGCTCGTCCGGCCGGAACGTCATCACCCGGGGGACATCCTGAAGGATAACTTCCTGCACTCGAAAGTACAGTGTCCGCAGCGTGCCGCGGTCGACGGCGGTGCTCGTCTGGTTCAGCAGACCGTCGATCTCAGGATTGTTGTACTGAAAGATAGTCGCGAAACCTCCGGTGCTCTTGAAGTTCGAATCGAACTCAAACTGCACCGGGAGCAGCAGGTTGAACCAGGCGATGCCGACCACCTCCATATTCGCGGAGTTGGCAGGTGTAAAGAACCGGCCGAAGAAATCGCCTCGCTCCAGCGGCTCCAGGGTGAGTTCCACGCCCACCTGCCGCATGAACTGCTGGATCATCAGTCCCTGGTCGAGATAGCGCTTCTCAGAGAGAAAGGTATACCGCGCACGGAACGGGCGGCCGTCTCGCTGCACGATGCCGCCGGGACCGGGCGTGAACCCCGCCTCACTCAGCAGCTGCCTGGCGCGCGCCGGGTCATACGCGTAACCTTTCCCCGAGGAATTGTACTGCCACAGGGCCGGATGGGTCGGGCTGTTGACCACCTGCCCAAATCCCTTTTGCAGGGTGCGGACCATCAACTCGCGATCCAGAGCGTAATAAAAGGCACGCCGGACGCGAACATCCGAGAAGAACGGGTGTTGATGATTGAACGAGAACCAAAAACTGACGTCCCCCGGCATGCGAAGCGCCTTGACCTGCTGGTTGCGCTGGAACGATTCGTACTCATCCGGTAGGACCTGCCCGGCATCGACATTCCCGGCCCGAAGTTCGGCCATGACGGTCGCGGGTTCGGTGATCAGGCGGTACACGACGCGCTCGACGGCCGGCCGGCCGCCCCAGTACTCGGGGAAGGCTTGAAACGTCATGCTCTCGCGCTCGCGCCAGTCGGTGAGCCGGAACGGCCCGGCCCCGACGGGTTTGCGGTTATACGGATGCTCAAGCATGCGCGCCATATCCACACCCTCCCAGGCATGCCTGGGCATGATGTAGTTCGGACGCCCGAGGATCTGGTCGAAGAAGAATGCGTAGCGCCCTTTCAGCGTAAAGCGCACCGTCCGCGGGTCGACGACCGTAATTCCCGTCACATCCCGCGCCCGGCCCTGCCGATACTCCTGCCCGCCCTCGATTTCGAACATCGCCGGGCTGGCGATCGGATATCGCGGGTGTAGGTAGAACTCAAAGCTGAACTTGACGTCATCCGCCGTGATCGGCGTGCCGTCGTGGAACTTCGCCTGGCGAAGCCGGATGGTGTAGGTGCGCCCGTCGGCGGATCGTTCCCATGTCTCCGCCAGACGCGCGACCGGCCGGCCGGCGTTGTCGGTCTCGGCCAGCACATCGTGTACCTGAAGGAGCACGTACCCGGCCACCGCCTCGGATGAGCCCACGAGGCGCGTTGGCAGGCCCCAGATGGCCAGCACGACCTGGTTCCGGCGCTGAGCCTGAGCCGGCGCGCCGGCCAGAGCGAGCATGATGACGAGCGCGACACACATGATGATCCTTTTCACGTGAGGCGGCCTCCTCCAACTCGATTACCATTCTGCACGACCAGCGCGACCTTCCGCAGCACTTTGATGTCCTCGAGGGGATTCCCCTCGACCGCGAGCAGGTCGGCCACTTTGCCTCGCTCGATGGTGCCCACCCGGTCCTCCATCCCCAGAGCCCTGGCGCCATTGTGCGTTGCCGCCACGAGTGCATCGGACGGTCTCATGCCGCACGCCGTCATGTACTCCAGTTCTTCTGGGAGCGATTCGAACCTGCCCAGCCCGAAGAAGATATCGGTCCCCGCGGCCATGGGAACTCCCGCGGCCAGCGCCATCTTGAAACTCTCCACGTTCCGTTTCGCGCGCGTGGGAATGGACCGCATCATCGGGATCGCCTTGAAGTCGTCCCAGCGATCCATGATGAGCTTCATGATCAACAGCGTGGGGACCAGAATCATGCCCATGTCGGCCATCCGGCGCACCAGATCTTCATCGAGGTCGCAGCCGTGCTCCATCGTGTCGACGCGGGCCCGGACGGCCATGCGGGATGATTCGAGGATCGACGCGTGGCAGGCCACACGCCGCTCGCATCGATGCGCTTCGTCCACGATGGCGTTCAACTCGTCCTGGGTGAACTCGACGACGTTGAGCGGGCCGTTCGTCGTCACCTTGATGCAGTCCGCGCCGGCCTTGACCTGCTCGCGCACGGCGCGGCGACAATCGTCGGGCCCGTCCGCTTCGCGAGCGAATCCTGGCGGCGATGGCGGCTCGGATCCGTGCCCACCGGTCATGCAGATGATCTGCCCGCAGGGCACGATGTGGGAGCCAGGCACATCGCCGGCCCTCACCGCATCGCGCAAAGCCATCGCCGCACCGTGCCCGGTGCCGACGTCGCGCAGGGTCGTGATGCCCGCCGCCAGGGCCACGCGGGCATTGCGGGCCGCGCGAATGGCGGTCGCCGCGGCCGAATCGGTAAAGGTGCGCCCCCCAAACCCCAGGTGCACGTGGCAATCGATCAGGCCCGGCAGTAGCGTGCAGCCCGACAGATCGACAACGCGCGCGGAGGCTTCCCCGCCCACCTGTCCGTCAGGCACGATGTCGGCGATCCGGCCGGACTCGACGACGACCGCAAGACCACGCTGGGACGGCCGGCCTGAGCCCTCAAAGACGCTCGCGCCGCGCAAAATCAGCCTCTCCATCTTTCCTCCTCGGCGACAGATCGGATGCTATGTAGTTCGTCGTGCCGCGCGCTTGACCCGCCTGGGCCCCCATGGTACTATCGCCGGTCATGGATGCCACGATCGGCTTCGTCGGCGCGGGCAACACGACGGAGGCGTTGATCCGGGGCCTGCGCGCCGCCGGCGTCGACGGTGCACGCATCCTCGTGACCACGCGCAGCCGCCTCGACCGTCTCGAGTATCTCCGCGAGCAATTGGGCGTCGTGCCCGCCCGCGGCAAGGCCGAACTCTGCACCGTCGCCTCGATCCTGATCCTGGCGATGAAGCCACAGGACCTCAAAGAAGCGATGGCCGAACTCGGCCCTTTGATCACCGTCCGGCACCTGGTTATCACGCTGCTCGCGGGGGTGCCCTGCGCGGCGGTGGAAGGTTATCTCAACACCACCCCGGTGGTGCGCGCGATGCCCAACTTACCCATGGCCGTTGGCGCGGCCGCCACCGTCATCGCATACGGCCGCCACGTCACCCCGCGGGACAAAGCCGCGGCGCGGGCGCTGTTCGCGCTGGTGGGGCACGTCGTCGAATTGCATGAGGACACGATGAACGCCGTCACCGCCGTCTCGGGCAGCGGGCCGGCGTACATCTACTATTTGATGGAGGCGCTGATCGAGGCCGCCATCCAGGCCGGCATCCCGCCCGAGGCGGCCGGCGACCTGGCTGTGCAGACAGTGTTCGGGACCGCCAAGCTCGTGAAGGAAACCGGCGCGAATCCCGCCGACCTGCGGCGCCGCGTCACGTCTCCGGGCGGCACGACCGCCGCCGCATTGGCCGTGCTGGAAGAGCGCGGGTTTCGGGCCGCGTTAATCGACGCCGTCCTGAAGGCGACCGACCGGGCCCGGGAGCTGGGCAGCCGCTAGGATAGGGCTATGGATCATCCCCGGTTTCATCCCCTGGTCTGGCGCTGGTTCAGCCAGCAGTTTGCCGGGCCAACCGCGCCACAAGCGGCCGGCTGGTCCCGCATCGCCGAAGGCCACGATACACTGATTGCCGCTCCGACCGGCTCCGGCAAGACCCTGGCGGCGTTCCTGTGGTCGATCAACAGCCTGATCGAGACCGGGTCCCGCGGCCCGCTTGCCGACGCCACGTCCGTTGTGTATGTCTCGCCGCTGAAGGCGCTCGGCAACGACATCCACAAAAACCTACAGGAGCCGCTCGCCGGCATCCGCAGCCTGGCTGCGGCCGAAGGCATCGCTCTCCCGGAAATCAGGGTCGCCGTGCGGTCCGGCGATACGCCGGCGCGCGAGCGCAACTTGATGATTCGCCGCCCGCCGCACATCCTGATTACCACGCCGGAGTCACTGTACATCCTGCTCACGGCCGAGCGTAGCCGCGAGTTCCTGAAGACGGCGCGAACCATCATCGTCGATGAGATCCACGCGATCGCCGGCGACAAACGTGGCGCGCACCTGGCCCTCTCGCTTGAGCGCTTCGACCTGCTGACGGGGACGCGCGGCCAGCGCATCGGCCTCTCTGCTACGCAGAAGCCCATCGGAAACGTCGCGGAGTTGCTGGTGGGATCCGGCCGCTCATGTGCCATCGTCGACGTCGGCCACCGGCGGCCGTGGGACCTTTCCATTTATGTCCCGGGGCAGCCGCTGGGCGCGATCGCCACGCACGAACAGTGGGCGGAGATCTATGACCGGCTGGTGGCGCTGATCCGGGAACACCGCACCACCCTGGTGTTCGTGAACACGCGCCGGCTGGCCGAGCGCGTCGCGCATCACCTCTCGGAGCGGATGGGCGAAGGCCTTGTGGCCACCCACCACGGCAGCCTCTCGCGCCGGATTCGGCTGGACGCCGAGCAGCGGCTGAAATCGGGTCAGGTGCCGGTCGTCGTGGCGACGGCTTCGCTCGAACTCGGGATCGACATCGGCGATATCGACCTGGTCTGCCACGTTGGGACGCCGCGCTCGCTGGCGACGATGCTGCAGCGCGTCGGCCGGTCTGGCCACTGGCTGGGCAGCACGCCCAAAGGCATCATCTTTCCGATTACGCGCGATGAACTGGTGCAGTCCGCCGCAGCGGTTCGCGCGGCGCGCGCGGGCGAGCTCGATCGCCTCACGATCCCCGAGCGACCGCTGGACGTCATGGCCCAGCAGATGGTCGCGACCGCGGCTAGCGAGGAGATCGCCGAGGACGAGTTGTGGGCGATGGTGCGGCGCGCGTCTCCGTATCGGGCGCTGGACCGCAGTGAGTTCGAGCAGGTGTTGGAGATGCTCTCGGAAGGCGTCGCCACGCGCCGCGGCCGGCAGAGCGCCTATATCCACCGCGACCGCGTGCACGGGATGCTGCGCGGGCGCCGGGGCGCGCGGCTGGCGGCGATCACCTCGGGCGGCGCCATCCCCGATGTCGCAGACTACGACGTCATCGAAGAGCCCGCCGGCACGTTCATCGGCAAGGTGAACGAGGACTTCGCCATCGAGAGCATGGCCGGCGACATTTTCCAGCTGGGCAACTCCTCGTGGCAGATCCGGCGCGTGGAATCCGGAAAGGTGCGAGTGGCGAACGCGCACGGCGCGCTGCCCACCATCCCGTTCTGGCTGGGAGAGGCGCCGGGGCGGACGCGCGAGCTATCGGCGGCGGTGTCAGACCTGCGGGAAGCGATTGCGGAGCGCCTCAGCGATCGCGAGGCCGCCGTCGCGTGGCTGATCGTCGAGACCGGTGTCGACCGCGCGGGCGCCGAGCAGCTCGTCGCCTATATGGTTGAGACGGCGGCCGTGCTGGGCGGCGTGCCGACCCAACGGAGGATCATCGCAGAGCGCTTCTTCGACGAAGCCGGCGGGATGCAGCTCGTCGTGCACGCGCCGTTCGGCAGCCGGATCAACCGGGCGTGGGGTCTGGCGCTGCGCAAGCGGTTCTGCCTGACGTTTGATTTCGAACTCCAGGCCGCGGCGACAGACGACGGGATCGTGCTCTCGCTCGGCGAGCAGCACAGTTTTCCGCTCGAGAGCGTGTTTGCCTTCGTACGGACGGCGACGATGCAGGACGACCTGCTGCAGGCGCTGCTGGCCTCGCCGATGTTTACGAACCGGTGGCGGTGGAACGCGCAGCGCTCGCT
>JBGPNN010000201.1:0-6407 GCA_041487495.1 bacterium | reverse complement strand
CAGAAGCTCGAGTGGTACTTCGACCAGTGGATCTCCCAGGTGGTCGTGCCCGACTTCGTGATCGCCTCCGCCACGACCAGCCTCACCGACGACGGGCAGTATCGCACGACGGCCACCGTCCGCAATGCCGGGACCGGCGCGATGCCCGTGGAGGTGGCTTTCGGCACCGGTCAGGCGCGCGTTATCCAACGCGTCAATGTCCCCAGCCGGGGAGAGGCGACCGTCACCGTGACCACACCGGCCGCCGTGCGCCAGATCGAGGTCGATCCCAACAAGTGGCTCATCCAGTCGAACTACAAGAACGACACATTTGAGATTCGCTGAGAACCGCGCGGGTTCACGACACGGCCGCTTGACGCAATAGAGTGCCTATGCTAGTCTGACTTTCAACTGAATAGCAACTCATCAAGAGTGGGTGAGGGACGGGCCCGATGACCCCCGGCAACCTGCCGAAATCGGCAAGGTGCCAACCCCCGCGGATCCAGTTCCGGCGGATGAGAGGATCGATTCCCCTCCAATGCAGGAAGTGGAGGGGATTTTTGTATGCTGGCGGAGGACCTGCGTGGCCGTTGCGCTTGAGCGAGTGACCGTCCGTGTGCCGGCGACCGTTGCCAATCTTGGCGCGGGTTTCGACGTGCTTGCGGCGGCCGTCGGCGTGCACGCGGAGATCACGCTTGCGCCGGCGCCGTCCCCTCAGGTGGCGGTCACGGGCGTGGACGTCCCCCAGGATGCGTCGAACCTGATTTACCGTAGCGCGGTCACGGTCGCCGGCCACGTGGGTTACACGGGCGCGTTCGCGCTCCAGGCGCATTCGCCCATTCCCCTGCGCGGCGGGCTCGGAAGCAGCGCCGCGGCCATCGTGGGCGGCGTCGTCGCGGCCAGCCGGCTGCTCGGCGATCTATTGAAGCCGGACGATCTCCTGCGCATCGCCGCCGAACTCGAAGGGCATCCGGATAACGTCGCGGCGGCGTTGCTCGGCGGGATCGTCGTCGTGACGCTTGACGGCGGCGTCCTGCGGTGGGCGCGGATCCTGCCCGGGTTTCCCCTGGGAGTGGTGTTGGTGACGCCGGCCCTGCAGGTCGACACGGCGGCGGCGCGCGCGGTGCTGCCCGCGCAGGTCAAACTCGAGGACGCGGTCTACAACCTCGGTCACGCGGGGCTCCTGCTCGTTGGGCTGGCCCAGGGCCAGCCGGACCTGCTGCGGCATGCATTGTCCGACCGGCTACACCAGCCGCACCGCCGGCACCTGGTCCCGGGGTTCGACCGCGTCGTCGCCGGCGCGATCGCCGCCGGTGCGTACGGCGCGGTGCTCAGCGGCTCGGGGCCGACGGTTGCGGCGTTGACGCCGCCTGAGTTTGCGCGGGCCGTGGCGGATGCGATGATCAAAGCCTTCCAGCGGGCGGGGGTCGGTAGCCGCGCGGTTGTGACAGGCATCGAGGCCCACGGCGCGCTCGATAGTGAATCGTTCGGAATCACAAAGGGGGGGCGAGACGATGGCCGTTGACCGCTTGCGGTGTCGGGAGTGCGGGACCGAGGTCGCGGTGGGCCCGGTGTACGTATGTGAATCGTGCCTGGGGCCGCTGGAAACAGTCTACGACATCGGGTCGCTACGACGCCTACCGCTGCGCGAGCGGATCGAGGCGGGGCCGCATTCGATCTGGCGGTACGCCGACCTCCTCCCCGTCCCGTACGATCCGGTCGTGGATCTCTCGCCCGGATTCACGCCGCTGGTTCCCGCGCGGCGGCTGGGCGAGGCGCTTGGTCTGCCCAACCTCTTTGTGAAGAATGACTCCGTGAATCCCACCTGGTCGTTCAAGGATCGTTCGGTCTCGATCGGCACCGCGGCCGCGCGCCGCTTCGGCTATGACACGCTGGCCTGCGCGTCGACCGGCAACCTGGCTCATTCCGTGGCCGCGCACGCGGCCCGTGCCGGGATGCGCGCCTACGTTTTCCTCCCACAGGGTGTCGAGCGGAACAAGATCCTGGCGTCGGCCGTCTACGGCGCGACCGTTGTCGAGGTCGAGGGCGGGTATGACGAGGTGAACCGCCTGTGCGCCCAGATCGGCGAAGAACATCGCTGGGCCTTCCTGAACGTGAACATGCGTCCGTACTACAGCGAGGGGGGCAAGACCCTGGCGTATGAAGTGGCGGAGCAACTGGGATGGCGGGCGCCCGATGCCGTCGTGGTGCCGATCGCGTCCGGCAACCTGCTGGTCAAGATCCACACCGGCTTCGGTGAGCTGGCGGAGCTGGGATTGATCCCCGAGCCCAGGACGCGCGTCCACGGCGCCCAGGCGGAGGGTTGCAACCCGGTGGCGGCGGCGTTCAAGGACGGCACCGACCGCGTGCGCCCCGTGCGCCCGAACACCATCGCGCACTCGCTGGCCATCGGGACGCCGGCCGACGGCCGCTATGCCATCGCCTCGGTCCGATCCACCGGGGGACGCATCGAGGCCGTCACCGACGAAGAGATCGTCGAGGGGATTGAGCTGCTCGCGCAGACCGAGGGGATCTTCACCGAGACGGCGGGGGGGGTCACGGTGGGCGTGCTGCGCAAGCTCGCCCGTTCGGGCGCGATCGATCCGAGCCACATCACGGTCGCCTACATCACCGGTATGGGACTGAAAACGCACGAGGCGGTCGCCGACAGGCTACCGGCCACCGTGCGGATCAAGCCGACGCTGCGGGCCTTTGAGGATGCCGTCCTGGCCCACGCGTCGTAGGAGGATCGTCATGGCCACGGTGCGCATCCCGTCACCCATGCGGCGGTACACGAACGGCGAGCGGCTCGTCAGCGTCGACGCCGGTACCCTGGCGGCGGCTATCGACGAGTTGAACAGCCGCTATCCGGGGCTGGGGGAGCGTCTGGTGGACGGCAGCGGTCAGCTACATCACTTCGTCAATGTCTTTGTGAATGACGAGGACGTGCGCCTGCTGCAGGGGCTCTCCACGCCGCTTGACGATCGCGCGGAGGTCGCGATTATCCCCGCGATGGCCGGAGGGTGAACCCCATCTGGGTGAAGTGGTCGTCGAAGGCACGCGCACGCGTCTGAACGGGCACCTCATGATATCGTGGAAAGGTGCCGGTTCCCCCGACTGACATGAGTATCGCCGCTGACGTCCGCCGGCGCGCCGCGCGGCTGCGCGAGGAGATCAACGAGCACGCGTATCGGTATCACGCGCTGGATGCGCCCACTGTGTCCGATGCGGTGTACGATCAGTTGATGCGCGACCTCCGCGACCTGGAGACGCGCTACCCCGACCTGGTCACGCCGGATTCCCCGACCCAACGCGTGGGCGCGCCACCGTCGGGCGCCTTCGCCGCCGTGCGTCACCGCACCCCGATGCTCAGCCTGACCAACGCCTTCAGCGACGAAGAACTGGATGCGTGGGAGAAACGGGTGCGGTCCGTGTTGGGCACTGTGGAGGTCCGGTACGTCTGCGAGCTGAAGATCGATGGGGCGGCCGTGTCGCTCACCTACCAGGACGGCGTGTTCGTCACCGGCGCCACGCGGGGCGACGGCACCGAGGGTGAGGACGTCACCCCGAATCTTCGCACCATCAACAGCATCCCGCTGCGTCTGCGCGTCAAGAAGTCTGCGGCGCTGCTGGAAGTCCGCGGCGAGGTGTACCTGCCGCGAAAAGCCTTCGAAAGTGTCAACGCCGAGCGTGAGACCCGCGGCGAGCCGCGCTTTGCGAACCCCCGCAACGCCGCGGCCGGCTCGCTGCGCCAGCTTGACCCGCAGGCCACCGCGCGCCGGCCGCTCGACGTGTTCGTCTACGGCGTGGGCGATGCGGAGGGCCTGGGACTGCGCTCACACTTCGATACCCTCAAATGGCTGCGCGACGCGGGTTTTCGGACGAACCCGCACGCCGCCCAATACGATTCGCTGGATCAGGTCAAGGTCTACATCAAAACCTGGACAGGGCGCCGAGAAGCGCTCGACTATGATACCGACGGCGTCGTCATCAAAGTCGACGTCTATACCCAGCAGACGGAACTCGGCGCGACGACGCAGGCCCCGCGCTGGGCCATCGCCTACAAGTTCCCCGCCGAACAGGCGATCACGCGACTGGTGGACATTACCATCAACGTCGGCCGCACCGGGGCGCTGACGCCGGCTGCGGTGTTGGAGCCGGTGCGCGTATCGGGCGTGACGGTGTCCAGCGCGACCCTGCATAACGAAGACGAGATCAGGCGGAAGGACGTCCGTATCGGCGATTGGGTCATCGTGCAGCGCGCGGGCGAGGTGATTCCGGAAGTCGTCGCGCCGCTGCCCGAGCGCAGGACCGGGGAAGAGCGTCTCTTCGTGATGCCTACCCGCTGCCCGGTGTGCGGCACGCCGGTCGAGAAGCCCGAAGGCGAAGCCGTGGCGCGGTGCCCGAACCTCTCGTGCCCGGCGCAGGTGCACGAGCGCCTGATCCACTTCGCGTCGCGCGATGCGATGAACATCGACGGACTCGGCGTGAAGCTGATCGGTCAGCTGCTGGAGAAGGGACTGATCCGCGACCCCGCCGGCCTCTATCGCCTCACGAAAAAGGGACTGTTGGGGCTCGAGCGCATGGGCGACAAACTGGCGCAAAACGTGTTGGACGCTATTGCGCGGAGCAGGGAAACTACCGTTGCCCGGTTCCTCTATGCGCTCGGGATCCGCCATGTCGGCGCGCACGTCGCCGACGTTGTCGCCGAGCACTTCCCCACGATCGACGCGCTGAAGGACGCATCGTTCGAACAGGTCCGCGACGTGCCGGGGATCGGCCCGACGATCGCCGAGAGCATCGTCACCTTTTTCAAGCAGGCGCCCAATCGGCGCCTGGTCAAGCGTTTGCTCGCCGCTGGCGTCAAGCCCGCGGCGCCGAGGCGTGCCAGCCGGTCCACCGACGGCCCGCTGGCCGGAGCGCAGGTCGTCTTCACCGGTACCCTGAAGCGGTGGACGCGCGGCCAGGCCGAGGGGCTGGTCCGCGAGGCAGGCGGCGTGCCCAGTGACAGTGTGACGAAGAAGACCATGTATCTGGTTGCCGGGGAGGCGGCCGGCTCGAAGCTGGAGAAGGCACAGAAACTCGGCGTGAAGGTCCTCACCGAAAACGAATTCGCGAAACTTGTCGGGGGGTAACGTGCGGCGCGTCCTCGCATGGATCTTCGTCCTGGCCGTGGCGGCCGTGGTCATTTGGGCCACGCAGATCCGTCCGGTCGAGACCCGGGTCACCGTCCACTTCGTGGGCACCGTCGACGGCACCGCGACACTCGTCGAGGTGCGGCGCACCGTCCTGGGCCGGGGCACCGAAGCCTTACTCCGCGGCGCCGTGGAGGCGCTGCTGTCGGGGCCCGGCAGTGAAGAGCGCGGCCGCGGCCTCTCGACCGAAATTCCCCAAGGCACACGCCTGCGCAGCCTGTCGGTGCGTGACGGGATCGCGGTCATCGACCTGACCGGAGCGATCGCGAGCGGCGGCGGCTCGACGAGCATGCAGGCGCGTCTGTGGCAGATCGTCTACACGGGCACGCAGTTCCCGGCCGCGCCGCAGGTGCGGCTGTTGATTGACGGCCAGGAGCGTCAGGGCCTGGGCGGTGAGGGCGTGCTGATCGACCGGCCGATCGGCCGGCCACCGGCGCTGCCGCGGTTCTGACTCTAGCGCCGGGCGCAGCGTCTCGGCGGTCGCGCTAAGGGGGATCGGCGTTCTTGTGTTCGACGACCCACGCCGCAATCTGCGCCCGCGAATGGAACCCGAGCTTGTTGAGAATGTGCTGGACGTGACTTTCCGCCGTGCCCTCGGAGATTGTGAGTTCAGCCCCGATCTTGCGGTTTGGGAACCCCCGGGTGATCAACCTCGCGACTTCCTCCTCGCGATGGGTGAGCGGGACCAGCCGGCGGTGGGTTGACAGGTTCTCTTCCTGCCCTCCTCCAGTTTCAGGAGGAACGCGTCCAACAAACCCAGACTGGATGATCGACGCCAACACCTGCGCGAGGCCGTGCATAAGCTGAAAGATCGCCTTGGTGACCTCTTGCTGTTGGGTAAGCAGTAAGGGTTGCGCGTCCTTCCCGAGGGGCGTTTTTCCGGCACTGGAAGATCTTGGAGATGGCCGGCCCGGAGGTCCGTTGGCCGGAATCCCACCTCGCGGAAGATCGAGCTCTAAGGCACGACGCAACCGTTTGGCTCGCGGGCTCATCGCGTGCCTTCCTGTTGCCGTGTCATGAAATATCTGACTACATTAGGGCGCCGCTGTGTTTCGTCATAGGCGGCACAATCCCTTCAAGCAGGCGCATGTTGGTGAGCGCTTTCGGATTGGGCAGTATCCTTACTTCCCTAGATGTCCAACCTCACTACCTTCCTAGATGCGGGCGTCGCTACTTCCCAAGATGACCTCCATAGCCTGGCGACCCTATTCTTGATGAAGTCGGCCGTTTGCT
>JBGPNN010000200.1:0-6416 GCA_041487495.1 bacterium | reverse complement strand
GAGCCCGCTCTCGGGAATCAACCAGGCACGTCCCGCGCGCGTAGCGGCGAGCCTGCCTGTTCTAGCCAGACGTCCCACATATTGTCGGGTGACGCCGAGTTTCTTTGCCACCTCACCGGTGGAAAGCAACTTGTTTTGAATGGGGGACCATTCAAGGCCCGAAAGATCGACTCCGATTGTCATGAGAGCATCGCGCCCGAGCCGTCGGACCGCGTAAAGGACTTCCACGCCGACGGGATTGCCCTTCGCATCGACATCGACGTTGAAGCCGGGCGCAGGCTCCAGAGTTTCCGCAATCTTCGCCCTCGCCTTCAGCGTCACGTACAGTGCGTCAGCGGCTGGGTCATACTCGATTTTCACTGAGCTCAGCCCTCGCTTCTCCCGGCAGGGACCTTGACTGTAATGACAACAATCTCACCTGTCTTCCGTTCTTCAAATACAACCTGAACGACTCTTCTTCCGAATCGACGTTCTGCCACTTCCTCATCACCGACCTTCCCCAGGCGATAGGGGCCGTCTGGCTCGGTCAATGTCAACCTGACCATTCGATGCGTTATTCGGCGTTGGCGCATTCGAACTCGCGCATGAGCCGTAACAACCAGGTGCACTCGGACGCCTCCTCCATCCGGTGCATCGGCTCGTTGTCGGTCATTGTACGGTTTTTCAAGTGAGTTGTCAGTAGAAAACCAGATTGTTTCTATACGGAAACTTACCGAGGAAGTCATGAGGGGGGTCTCGACCAACCCCTCGTAGGGCACGCATTAGATAGGTATGTCGACACCCGTGGAAGCCGGACCCAGCATCCTTTGTACGCGATGTGGTCTGGAGAACCCGACCAGCGCAAAGTTCTGTCAACGTTGCTGGGGGTTTCTCCGGGGGCGCACGTGTCCTCAATGTCGTAAGCAGGCTACCCGGGCGGGCGCCAGATACTGCGAATACTGCGGCACAGATCTCAACGGCGCACCGGCCACCGCGGCCCCAATCTCGCCGGAGATAACGCCCGCCATCGAACATTTCGCGCACATGGTTGAACCGCCGGCGCCGGCGGTGGTGCCTCGAGTCGAACCCCGCTCACTGACATCGGAGGAAGAAACTCCTTTGCCGGCTGAGTCTGCGGTGTGGCCGGTTCACGTACCTCCAGGCCCGCCGCCAAAGCCGGTGCCGAAGCCTCAGGCCGTGATGGCGGAAGCGGAACCGCGGCACGTGCCGCCCGTGTCTGCGGCACCGCCCGTCGTCGTGCCGCCCCGTCAAGCGCCTGTTCTTGAGGATCGACCGGCACCGGCAGGGCCGCCCGCGCCCGAGAAGCGCTCTCCGGAGGCTCTCCCGAGCGCGCCGAGAGAGCAACGGCCCCGGCGTTCGGGGTCACCCGTCATGACGGGCGTGGTCGTGGTGGCCGTCGTGGTGGCGATTGGCGGCATGTTGGCCCTACGCCAGCAGGGCGCAGAAGTACGGAATCCGGCAGCCGTGCCATTGCGGAAGAAAGTAGCGACGAGTCCGGGTCCGGCTTCTCAGGCCGCCGCCCCATCTTCACCTCAAGGCTCGCCCACCGGGGCGCCAACGCAGACTGCGCCCGCCACCGGCACCGTGAAAGTCACCACATCGCCAGCGGGAGCGCAGGTCGAACTCGATGGCACCGCGATGGGCGTGACCGTGTTGACGCTCGCCGATGTGAAGCCCGGGACGCACGTGGTCAAGATAAGCAAGACCGGCTTCCAGCCGATGAGCCGTGACCTCCAGGTCACGGCTGGCGAGACGGTCCTCCTGGATCTCACACTGACCTCAACACCACTACAGGCGGCTCCGCGCCGCAGGCAGCCCGCCGCGCCGCCGCCACCACCGCCGCCCCCTCCGTAAATGCTGCATGCCGCGCGGCGGGCCTATGTCTATTGGGCGCTGATCATCCTCGGAGCCACCCTGACGTACACCGCCGCTCCAGCGGGACAAGTGCAGGCGGGGCCATCCCCCCAGGTCTACGTCGAACAAGCCATCGCCCTCTACAACAAGGGTGAGTGCGTCAAGGCGATTGATCTCCTGAAAAAGGCCGTCGCGGCGGACGCGCGGTACGTCCGGGCGTATTCCTGGCTTGGATTCTGTTACGCGAAACTCGGCAAGCCCCAGGACGCCGTCGCCGCGTTTGACCTCGTGGTCGCCCTGGCTCCCACAAGCGACGACGCTAAAGTCGCCAGGCAGTGGATCGCGAAGCTGTCGGTATCAGCCCCGAAGGTGGCCGCTACCCCTTCGCCGCGCGCCACGCCGGTCGTCCAGCCGCAACAACCCGGTCCGGCCTACCTCGTAACGATGCCACCGGCCGCAGGAGTGACCGAAGACAACCGCGTGCGGCAGGTGCAACTCTTCGGCGAAACGTACCGCAAAGCGCTGGTGGAACGGCGCAACTGGTGGCAGGGGCGGCGTCCGCTCGAGCGCGAGTGGAGAGTCGTCTACAATCTCCAGCGCCGGTTCGCCCGATTCCGGGTCAGCGCCGGGGTCGAAGATGGCTCGCCACCAGAA
This sequence comes from bacterium, assembly GCA_041487495.1. GTDB lineage: Bacteria > Sysuimicrobiota > Sysuimicrobiia > Sysuimicrobiales > Humicultoraceae > JBGPNN01. The sequence continues at coordinate 3,908 of JBGPNN010000200.1, read as the reverse complement.
TTCATGGCCATATTCTCGGTTCGAGCCGACGGCAACACGCTGTTCGAAAGCAGACCGAAGCGCGCCGGCGACATCCCCGATGCGATCGAGCTTGACGTGACAGGCGTGCTGCAGCTCGAGATGATCGTCCGCGGGAGGGACGCGCTCCACACGAGGGACCTCACAGTCGTGTGGGCAGATCCCTACGTCGACACTCGGCCGGCCGCGATCCAGCCACTGCCCGGGGCGCCGCAAGTAGGACCTCCAGCGGCGCCTCCGGCCTCGCCGCCGCCGGTAACCCCATCACCGAGCGGCTGGCTTCCTGGCTCAGCAGGGCGAAAAGCCTACGCGGTGGCCATGTACTTCTTCGCCCAGTCACTCACGACTGGAATCGAGACTTCCTTCCCGTTATAAGCCTGGATCGCATAGTAAATCGACAAGATCAACCAGGCGAGGTGAAGCAGCCTGCCGGACACGATAAAGAACAACCACCCGAGGAACGGGATTGCGAGAAGAACGCTGAGCGCCACATAAACGACGACCCACCCGATCCCCCAAAACAATGCGGTCCATCCATGATGCCGCATGAACGGGTCTTTCTTCATGTCGGTCAAGACAATGATGAGAGCGATGAACCAGATCGGATATGCGAGCGCCGCGAGGAGTTTGTTGGACTGATCCGCTTGCGCCGGTTGGATACTCATCCCGTCCTCCCATCTCAGAATGGACATGCGTTTCGTAGGACGGCTTCGGACACGTCGGACAGGTTCCTTCCGGCCGGTGGTGCGCACGCCGTGCCTCGCGCCGTTATAATCAAACCGTTATGAGCGCGCTCGTGGCAGGAGTGCTGCTTGCCGAGATCCGCGAGGTGACCGGCGGGGCTCCTGTGGTGATTGCCTTCAGCGGCGGGCTCGATTCCTCAACCGTGGCGGCGCTGGCGCGGGACGCGCTGGGCGCGCCTAACGTACTGCTGGTCACGGTCAACATGGGCCAGTATGCTTACCGGCGCGGCAACCAGATTGTCCTGGAGATGGCCGATCAGCTGGGCCTGCAGCAGCGCTGCCTGCTCGGTCAGAAGATGCAGCACGAGGTTCAGCGCGGGGGCCCCGCGTGCAACCGGTGCACTCGCGAGATCAAACTCGGTCTGGTGAAGGCCGCGGCACGCGGCCGGCTGGTGCTGACCGGATCGAATCGCAGTGACACGTGGGGCCAGCTGGGCGTGAAGGTCAACAACGGCTACTACGCGCCGCTGCTCGACCTGGACAAGCCGCAGATTCGTGCACTGGCCGATGATCTGGGCCTGGTGGTCCCGCGGATCGGAGAGCACTCGGGGCGGGAGGGTTGCAAGCTCAAGCACCTGCTCAAGCCGTTGCTCAATTCCGACTATCACGGTCGCGCGGTGGCCGAATCGAACGAAGCGCTGCTGCGTGTACTGGCCGACGCGGGCTTTGCGGCCACGCTGGCGAACGTGAAGATCGCCGGCCCGCTGCGATGCAACATCGCGCTGGTGAACGTGCGGCCCGATCCGCCCGATCATGTAAAGGCGCAGATCCGAGGCGCCCTGGCCGCCGTGACGGTCATTGATGAAGTGCGCTTCATCGAGGGACCGGTCCGGTTGGTGATCAAGGCTGGGCCCGCGCTCGCGGGCGACGAGAAGGCGCGCTTCTGGGTTCACCATGGCCGGCTGGCGCCGGACTTCGCGCACCCAATCGACGTGGAATGGATCGCAGGCCGCGACGGCCGCCTCCACACGTTTCATGTGGTCGATGCCATACCCCAGCCTGTGAGCCAATGACTCGATCGGGCCGCGCCTTCGCCCTCCTTGTTGTCTTCCTCGTCGGTGCTGCCCTGGCTCTTCCTCTGACGGCCGGTCACGCGGCGCCTGCGACCACGCTGGAGTTCTGGACGATCTCACTGCAACCGTTCTTTACCGACTACGTGAACGGCGTCACCGCCGCCTACGAGCGCGCGCATCCCGGCGTGAAAGTGCGCTGGGTGGACGTCCAGTTCGGCGCCGTCGAGCAGAAGCTGCTCGCGGCCCTTGCCGGCGGCGTAGCCCCCGACGTCGTCAATCTCAACACCGAGATGACGATCCGGCTCGCCGAGCGTGACGCTCTTGTGGATATGGACGCGGCGGTGCCGCCCGATGCGCGTGGCCGGTACTTCGAGGGCATATGGAAGTCCACGCAGTTTCGCGGCCGCACCTTCGGGATCCCCTGGTACGTCGCCCCCAACGTGATTGCATACAACGCGGGGATCTTCCGGCGCGCCGGGCTGAGCCCGAACGATCCGCCGTCGACCGAAGAGGACATGATCCAGCAGGCCAGGACCATCAAAGATCGCACCAAGGTCTACGGCTTCATGCCCAACATCGACGGCGTCCGGATGCTGCACCGGTTTCAGGAAAACGGTCTGTCGATCCTGAGTCCGGATGGCCGGCGGGCCGTGTTCAATTCGCCCGAGCACGTGCGCTATCTGGCCCGGTATGCCGACCTCCTGAAGGAAGACTACTTTCCCGAAGACGCGCTCCGCAGGGGGTACCTGGGCGCCACCGAGCGCTACAGCGCCGGGCAACTGGGGATGCTGATCACCGGCCCGCAGTTCCTGCTGCGGGTCAAGACCGACAACCCCGAAGTCTATGCGCAGACGTTCGTCGCGCCGTATCCGAAAGGGAAGGGCAACACCCAGCACCTGGCGATCATGGCCGTGACGGTCCCCAAGGCCAGCCGCAACGTAGCGGCCGCGGTGGACTTTGCCCTGTTTGTGACGAACGACGCGAACCAACTGGATTTCAGCAAACAGGTCGTCGTGTTTCCTTCCACCAGACAGGCGGCCGCCGATCCATTCTTCCGCCGCGGCGGCGCCGGTCCGGAGGACGTGGCGCGCAAGGTGGCGGCAGCCGATCTGGCTCACGCCCGCGACCTGAGCGTCGTGGCGCCGCATTCCGGGGACCTGTTCCGCGTGTTCCGCGAGGCCGTCGAGAGCGCCTTCTACGGGAAGCGCACGCCGAAGGACGCCCTCGACTGGGCAGTGGGGCAGTGGAATGCCCGGCTGTGAAGGTGATCCTCGCCCTGCTGATGATAACGGCGGGGGTCGCCGCATCGACCGCCTGGCCTGACGCGTACGTCACGCCGCCCCGCGATCTCCGGATCATTCCGCAACCGAAACATCTCCGCCGGCTTGACGCCACGTTCGAGATCACGCCTTCGACGCGGATCGTCGTCGGCGATGCCGCGCAGCCCGAGGACCTCTACGCCGCCCGGGAATTGAACGAAGAAATCGGCTCCTGGGGCCGGCAGCCCTTGGACGTGGTCCGCGCCACGGCCGCTGCGGCCGGAGGGACCGGCGGGAACGTCATCGTCATCGGTGAGCCAACGCTGAATGCTCTCGCGGGAGCCGCGCTCGCCCGCGAAGGCCTGCGTGTCGACGCGCAAACACCCGGACCCGAGGGATATGTTGTGAAGGTGCTCCCGGGGATGGTCGTCGCGAGTGGGTCGGACCGCCGCGGCACCTTTTACGCGATTCAGACGCTGCGGCAGCTAGTCGACCTGGATCGCGACCGCCTCATCATCCGGGGCGCCGAGATCCGCGACTGGCCCGATCATGCCATCCGCGCCGTGCACGTCGTGCTCGACAACTACTCCGACGTCTTTCACGCCGCGCTTATCGACCGGATCTTCAGCCGGTACAAGTTCAACACGCTGATCGCCGAGTCCGAGTACGTCCAGTGGGACAGCGCGCGGAACATCCGGCATCCCGGCGGGGCGACCAAACCGCAGGTCGCGGCGGTGATTGCCGCGGCGCGCGAGCACCTGATGGAACCGGTGCCCTTGATCCAGACCCTTGGGCATTCGGAGTGGTTGTTCAACAACGGTCAGAACCTCGATCTTCTCGAGATGCCGGACGACCTGGCACCGGTGCGGTACGTC
>JBGPNN010000199.1:0-6485 GCA_041487495.1 bacterium | reverse complement strand
GTGATGTTCCGAGCCCACGTAATCTTCCAAGCGCGTGCCTGTTCCGCACCCGCTGCCCGCTCGCCCAAGACATCTGCGCCCGAGTGGAGCCGCCACTCGCCGAGTACGCACCCGGCCGATGGGTCGCGTGCCACTTTACGGGCACGTTCGACGAGACGCTCCGGCCGCGCAATCCGAAGGTCTCATGATTGGCTACGCGTCGCAGCGGATCGTGGCCGGGGCCGCTGTGCTCCTCGTCGTCTCCTTCCTGACCTTCTGGTTGGGATCGTTGATCCCCGGCGACCTGGTGACGGTGCTCGTCGGATCAGAGGGCGCGACGCGCGAACAGTATCGCGAACTTCGAAAGAAGCTGGGGCTAGACGACCCGCTGCTGACTCAGTATGTGCGTTGGCTGCGGGGCGCAATCCGTGGCGATTTTGGAAAATCGCCGATCACGGGCCGCTACGTGACCGATGACATCCGCAGGCAACTCCCCATCACGCTGGAACTGAGCCTGTTGGGACTCGCCGGATCGATCATTCTTGGGGTACCGGTTGGGGTTCTCGCCGCGGTCCGCGCCGGTCAACCCGCCGACCTCGCGCTTCGATCTGGGTTCCTTGTGGCCTTCTCGATCCCGCCATTCGTGGCGGGGGTGCTGCTGGTCCTGGCAGGCGCCCTCTACCTCCGGCCACTTTATCAGACCACGTTTATCCCGATCCGTGAGAGTCTGCTCGGCAACCTTCGGACCATGATCCTGCCGACGTTTTCGATTGCTATCCCTCTGGCCGCCCTGACGGCGCAGATGTCTCGCTCCGCGCTCCTCGAGTCGCTGGCGGAGCCTTATATCGTCACGGCCCGGGCAAAGGGCGCCCCAGAGCGAAACGTCCTCTACATCCACGCGTTGAAGAATGCGCTTGTCCCCGTGGTCACGCTCCAGGGCTACGTTTTCGGGAGCCTGATCGGAGGCCTTATCGTCACCGAGCAGATCTTCAATCTCGAAGGACTCGGACGGGGGATTCTGGTCGCGCTCGGGCGGCGTGACTATCCGTTTGTCGTCGCCGGCACGCTTGTGATCGCCGCCGCCTACATCGTGGCCAATTTGATCGTGGACCTCCTCTACCCAATCCTGGACCCTTCGCAAAGACCCTGAATGATCAACGCGGCCTCCCCGACAGCGACCCCCACGTCCGGCAGATCGTGGACACTGGCGCACCGGATAGCCGGACATCCTGAGGGACGGATCGGCCTGGCGCTCCTCGCGCTCCTGGCGATCGCCGGGCTTTTGGGCCCGCTGATGCTCCCGCATCGACCAAACCAGATCAACGCACAGGACGCGCTTCAGGCGCCGAGCGCCCGCCACTGGTTTGGTACCGACGAACTAGGCCGCGACCAGTTCAGCCGCGTGATCGGGGGGGCGCCTATCGCCTTCTATGTATCAGGAGGATCTGTCGCTATCGCGCTCGTCATCGGGACGGCGATAGGGCTCATCGCGGGCTATACGGGTGGTTTCGTCGACACCGCGCTGAGTTGGTTCATCAGTATCCTGTTCTCGATGCCGGCCCTCCTGCTGGCCCTTGTCATCGTCGGGGCCTTCGGGCCGGGTCTGAATAATGCCCTCATCGCTGTCGCCATCGTGTACATTCCCAGGTTTGCGCGAATCGCCCGGGCCTCTACGCTATCGGTGCGACACCGGCTCTATATCGAAGCGGCCAGGCTCGCCGGCCGTACCCCTCGTGAGATACTCTTGGAGCACGTCCTCCCGAGCATCATGCCAGCGATCATCGTGCAGACGGCTCTGAGTCTCTCGACCGCCGAACTCGCCCACGCCTCGCTGAGTTTCCTGGGTTTAGGCGTGCAACCGCCAACCGCTGACTGGGGCAACATGTTAGCCAAGGCACGTGGCCTGATGACCGTTGCTCCCTGGCTTGTGATCTTTCCGGCTGCGGCGCTGGTGCTGTTGATTATCGGCTTCAATACGCTTGGCGACGCGCTTCGCGACGTCCTCGACCCCCGCCGACAGACGGGCGCAATGCGAACCGGAGTGTAACGCACGGGAGGTCCGCTAGCATGGCTCAGATCGTCCAAACGGTACTTGGCCCGATCCCCGCCGACCGCGTTGGCGTGACGATGAGCCACGAACACCTGCTCTGCGACCAGCGCAGCGTGACATTCAAGGAACCGGCGGATCCAGCCGATCGGGCGCTCGCGTATCGCCCAATCTCGTTGGAGATCCTCCACTGGCTCCAGCTCAACTGGGGAAGCCACCTCGACAACCTGATCCTGGACAGCGAGCAACTGGCGATCGATGAAGCACGCGGTTATCGCCGCGCGGGCGGCGAAACGATGGTGGATGTGACGCTCGATGGTCTCGGTAGAGATCCGCTTGCGCTCGTGCGCATTGCCAAGGCCACGGACCTGCACATCGTCATGGGGTCGGGATACTACGTGGCGCCGACCCACCCGCCGCGTGTGGTGTCTATGAGCGAGGACGAGATCACCGCGGAAATCATCCGCGAGTTCACCCATGGCGTCGGGGAGACCGGAATCAGGGCGGGTGTTATTGGCGAAATCGGCAGCTCGTGGCCTATGGCCGCCGAGGAGGCCAGAGTCTTTCGGGCGGCGGGAGCAGCCCAGACCGAGTTGCGATGTGGTCTCACGGTGCACCCCGGGAGGCATTCCGACTCGCCGTTTCAGATCCTCGAGATCCTGCGGGCGACCGGAGCAGATCTGACGCGGGTCATCATCGGGCACATCGAACGAACCGTTCCGAGCCTCGATCGCCTGAAGGCGCTTGCGGCGATCGGGTGTTATCTAGAGTACGATCTCTTCGGCATGGAAGTCACGGCGCGTTACCCGTATCGGGAACTCGGCATTACCATCCCCAGCGACGCGCAGCGCCTCGATCAGATCCGCGCGTTGATGGACGCGGGCTACGGCTCACAGTTGCTATTCTCGCACGACGTGTGCACGAAGCATCGGACGCGTCAATATGGGGGTATGGGCTACGATCATATCCTTCGGGACATCTTGCCCTGGATGCGCGAACGCGGCTTCACCGAGCCCGAATCGAAACAGCCGGTCATAGACAACCCACGGCGCGCATTTGCCATGCCTGAACTGCATTAGTTGGGAGCCACTTCGAACCCGGAGGCGAGACGGAGTCATGGCGGAGTTGAGGATGAACCAGGCGATTCGCGAAGCCCTGGCGCACGAGATGCGATCGGATCCATCGGTAATGGTCCTCGGCGAAGACGTGGCCGCAGCCGGGGGAGTCTTTAAAGCCACCGAGGGACTCCTCGAGGAGTTTGGCCCGTTGCGCGTCCGCGACACGCCGATTTCCGAGACAGCGATCCTTGGCGCGGCCGTCGGAGCGGCCATGGCGGGGATGCGACCGGTAGCCGAGATCATGTTCGTGGAGTTCTTGGGCGTGGCCTTGGACCAGATCGTCACACAGGCGGCAAAGATGTGCTATCTGTCCGCGGGTCAGTTCCCAGTTCCGCTCGTCGTGCGGGCATCCGCCGGCGCCGGCCTGGGTTTTGGGGCTCAACATTCGCAAACACTCGAGACCTGGCTATTGAGCACGCCCGGCCTCAAAGTGGTGAGTCCGTCAGGCCCATTGTCCGCCTACCGCCTGGTGCGGGCGGCCGTCCGCGACCCCAATCCGGTAGTTGTCCTCGAACCGCGGGCGCTCTACGGGGTCCGGGAAGAGTTCGACCCCGCCACGGTCGCTGTGGAGCCGCTTGGCGTCGCGCGGAGGATGAGGGAAGGCGACGCTGTCACCGTGGTGGCTCTGGGACAGATGGTACGAGTCGCCGCCGGTGCCGCCGATCTCGTCGCTAGCAAGTGGCCGGTCGATCTGCTGGACATCGAGACGATCCTCCCATGGGACCGCCGAACCGTCCTGGAGTCTGTGAAGCGGACTGGCAGATTGATCGTGGTCGAGGAGAACCCCTACACCGGCGGCTGGGGCGCAGGCGTGGTAGCGCATGTGGTGGAGAAGGCTTGGTCGTCGCTGGCGGCTCCTCCGGTTCGCGTGACATGTCCGGACACCCCGGTGCCTTTCTCCGCCAAGCTTGAACGGCGCTACCTGCCGTCGACGGAATGGGTGGCGCAGCAGATCGAGGCGCTCTGTGCAGAAGGACGTGCGCTCGCGCCCTGGTGGGAGGGACACTGACAATGGAAACGCGGGAAGACCACCGGCTGGCCGCCGACCTGGATCCCGTCCAGCGACGGACGCTCCTCCAGAGCGGGGATCCGCTCCAGGCGCTGGATCGTATGATCGAGATCCGCGTCCTCGAAGAAGAGGTGCAGAAACTCTTCCTGAAGGGACTCATCCCAGGGACGACCCACACCTGCCAGGGGCAGGAGGCGGTCTGCGTGGGCGTAGCGAGTATCGCGCGAACCGCCGATCGCGTCCTGTGCACCTACCGCGGCCACGGGTGGGCCCTGGCCCTCGGCGCGTCGCCGGTCGCCGTGCTCGGGGAAATCATGGGCCGGCGCGTGGGGTGCACGAGGGGACTGGGCGGTTCGATGCATCTGTCGGACAAGTCAGTTGGCCTGTGGCCGACCGTCGCGATTGTCGGCGCCCAACTCCCGATCGCCGTCGGGGCCGCGATGGCGAGTCAGATCCGAGGCGACGGTGCCGTCGCGATCGCAGTGTTCGGGGACGGCGCAGCGAACATCGGCGCCTTCCACGAAGCCCTGAACCTCGCGGCACTCTGGTCGCTGCCGGTCGTCTTCCTATGCGAGAACAACCTCTATGGCGAATATTCTCGTGTGAACCACACCACTGCGGTTCCCGACATCGCCTCACGAGCAGCCGCCTACAACATGCCGGGAGTTATTGTCGACGGTCAGGTGCTCGACGACGTTAGTCGGGCCATGAAAGCTGCAATCGATCGGGCCCGCGCCGGCCACGGTCCCACTCTGGTCGAAGCCAAAACGTATCGTTTTGTCGGGCACTCGAGGGCCGATCCGGCCAAGTACCGTCCGACGGGGGAACTGGATGCCTGGCTACAGCGGGATCCCGTCCGGTTGATGGCCGCGCGCGTGCGGCCCGAGGCGCCCGATGAGGTGATCGTGATGCTGAGAAACCGCTGGGAGACGGCCATGGCAAAGATCGTGGAATCCGTTCTCGCGGCCCCGGAGCCCAGTGAGGAAGACATGTTTGCGCAGGTGTACGCCCCATACGAGCGGTAATCGGAGGTGTAGTCAATGTACTGGGCGGAACACATAGGCATCGTCGTGTCTGATCTTGAGCGCTCGACGCGCTTCTATAGCGGCTTGTTCAACGCGGAACCGATCCAGAAGGTGCAGTGGCGAGGCACGGACGCCGAGTACGTCGCGTCGATGGTTGGGCCCAAGGGGTTGGAGCTTGACGCCGTCTTCTTCCAAATTCCGCATACCAACACCATCATTGAGTTGCTCAAGTACTACAACCTCCCGGACCAGCCAAAGGTGGCCTATCCGACGTACGGAATCGGCGGGCTCCACCTGGCTTTCTTCGTCGAAGATCTCGATCAGGCCATGGAGCGCCTCAAAAAGATCGGAGCCACGGTCTTGACGCCCGTGGACTTTCCCTATGGCGCCTACAAGGGTGGTCGTGGGGTTTATTTCCGCGGGCCCGATGATGAACTGCTACAGTTCATGGCGGTAACCCAACGCCCGGGGAAGTTGCCTGTGTTGCGGCCCAGCCTCCCGCCGGCGCGACACTGACGTTATGGCGCGCGGCTCGACAAGGCGTCGAGAAGCCAGACGTCACCCGTCATGACGCCATCTGCCGTGCGCGTGGCGCTGTTTGGGTTCGGCCAGGTCGGCAGACGCGCAGCGACCATTACCCGTGGGTAGTTGACGTTGCGGCACCTCGCCCGTGAAGGAGTGATCTGACCTGCATCCACGGCGCAGCCTGCTGTTCGTCCCGTCGGATCAAGAGGCCAAGATCCACAAAGCGCTCGGCCTTGCCTGCGACGGCGTGATCCTCGATCTAGAGGACGGCGTCCCCGCCGGCCGCAAGACGGACGGCAGGACCGGCGCCCTGCGCGCGTTCGAAGCGCTCGCCTTCGGCGCGAGGGAGCGCCTGCTCAGGATCAACGCGCTGTCCTCTCCGTGGGGGCGCGACGATCTGGCGGCCCTGAGGGTTGCCCGGGCGCTGCCCGATGCCGTGATCATCCCCAAGATCGACGCACCGGAGCAGGTGCTGGATGTCGCCCGGGCGCTGGAGGGTACGTCCATATCGTTGCTGCCGCACATCGAGACCGCGAGGAGCGTGCTGGCGGCGGCCGCTATTGCATCCTGTCACCCGAAGGTCAGCGGCTTGTTCTTTGGAGCAGGCGACTATCTGGTGGAGACGGGCGGTCAGCGTACGCAGATGACGCTGCTGTATCCTCGATCGGCCGTCGCCACCGCAGCCGCCGCGGCGGGGGTCGAGGCCATCGATACACCGTACTTCCGCCTGGGTGACCTCTCCGGGCTGGAAGCCGATGCGCTGGCCGCGGCCGACCTCGGCT
>JBGPNN010000198.1:0-6501 GCA_041487495.1 bacterium | reverse complement strand
GAAACGAGAGACGGGGGCGCTGCTCGAAAAGGCCTCGCGAGCCATTCGCGGAGGGAAGATGCTCCTCGCGAGGAGAGATGCTGACTTTGCCGCCGGCCGAGCCTACTATGCGATGTTCTGTGCGGCGAGCGCCCTGCTGATCGAGCGAGGCCGACGCTTCGGCGGGCGCGGGGCCGTCCACCGGGCCTTTGGCGAAGAGTTCATCAAGACGGGGGCTGTCGACCCGACATTCTACAGGAGGCTGCTGGACGCTCACGATATGCGGATCGCCGGCGACTATGGCATTGAGACGCGCCTGCAGGTCGCCGATGTCCGGAACACGCTCCAGCAGGCACAGGCGTTCCTGCTGGAGGCGCGTCGCTGTCTCGACCTGCGCCGATTCGGAATGCAGGAGAATACTCGAACCCGCAGAAACCGATACTAGTTACGAGCTACTTGCAGATCCGAGTAGAGGAGAGGGATGAACATGCACAGGCGTATGATCGTCTGGCTGACGTTGATCATGGTCGTCCTCCTGGCCGGGCTCGACGCTTCCGGACAAAGCGCCGCCCAGGCTCCACCGCCCGATGCGAAACCGGGTGGCAAGCTGGTGCTGGGCTTCCAGTACGAGCCGGTGACGCTGGACCCGCAGGTCACAGGGCAGGCTAACGCGATCCGCGTCTTGGTGAACATCGTCGACGGCCTGGTCTACGTCGACCAGGAAGGCAATATCAAGCCGATGCTGGCCGAGCGGTGGCGCATCAGCCCCAACGGCAAGATCTACACGTTCTTCCTGCGCAAGGGCGTCAAGTTCCACGACGGCACGCCGTTCAACGCGCAGGCGGTGAAGTTCACGCTCGACCGCGTGATGGACCCGGCGACCGCGTCGCAGGGGGGCCGCATCTCGATCGGCCCGTACGAGAAATCCGAAGTGCTCGACGACTACACTGTGCGCATCACGCTGAAAGAAGCTTTTGCGCCCTTCCTCGCCAACCTCGGCCCCGGCACCTTGTCGCCGGTTTCCCCAACGGCCGTGCAGAAGCTTGGGAAGGACTTCGGCCGGGCGCCGGTCGGCACCGGGGCATTCAGCGTGAAGGAATGGAAGGCCAAGGACCACATCACGCTCGTTCGCAACCCCGACTGGAAGCTGGCCCCGATGACGAATCGCGGCGCGGCCTATCTCGAAGAAATCACGATCAAATTCATCCCAGAAGACGCCGTGCGGGCAGCGGTGCTCGAGACCGGTGAAGTCGATGCCATCGAGGACGTCCCGGCACAGAACGTCGCCGACTTCAAGAAGAACCCCAGTCGCCTCACTGTCTATCAGGTCAACTTCCCCGGCTCACCGCGCCAGGCCATGCTCAACACTCAGAAGGCGCCGACGAACGAGTTGAACGTGCGCCGCGCGATCCTCCACGCGACCAACGTCGAGGCGTTGAACCGGACGCTGTACTTCAACGTGTATCCGATCGGCAACGGCATCATGAGCGCGGCGACGCCGATGGCCATCAAGGGGCAGTTCCGGCAGGCCTATCCGTACGACCAGGCCCGCGCGAGGGCGCTGCTCGAAGAGGCCGGGTGGCGGGTCGGCGCGGGCGGTGTGCGTGAGAAGGGCGGCCAGAAGCTGCGGGTCGGGATCTACATCCTGACCGACATCCCGCAGTTCCGGCCGATGGCCGAGTTCATCCAGGCGAACCTGAACGAGGTCGGCTTCGACGACTTCATCTGGGCCCAGTCGCGCAGCCCCTGGTTTGCAGCGCTTGGCAGCGGCGAGCATAACCTGGCTCCCATGGGTCTGTGGGCCTCCGATCCAGACATGATGCGCGGGCTGTATCATTCCAACGGCAGCGCGTTCTCCTGGTCGTTCTACAAGAACCCCGAGTTGGACAAACTGGTGGAGGACGGCATCCAGAGCACGAATCCCAAGCTCCGGCAGCAGTACTACGTGAAAGCGCAGGAGATCCTGATGCGCGACGCGGTCGCGCTCCCGATTCACGAGCAGGTGAACATCGTTGCGATCAAGGCCCAGTACAAGGGGCTGGGCTTTAACGTGAACGCCTACCCGGTGTACTACGACATGTACGTCAAGCGATAACGACGCGACGCGTCGGGTTCCGTGAACACGCGGCCGTAGGGGAGACCCTACGGCCGCCTTTGTGAAGGGCAGATCCCGGGAGGGTTTACCTGTACCGGTTCCTGCTAAAACGGTCACTAGCTGCCGTGCCGGTCTTGCTGGGCATCTCGGTGGCGGTCTTCCTGATGATGCACATGGTGCCGGGAGACCCCGCGAAGATGATGCTCGGCGAGCTGGCCGTGCAGAAAGAGGCCGTCGAGAACCTGCGCCACCAACTTGGGCTGGACGATCCGGTGCCCGTCCAGTACTGGCGGTTTCTCACACGGGCGATGCACGGCGACCTGGGCCGGTCGGTACTCGAGAACCAGCCGGTCGCGCGCATGATCTGGCAGGTCCTCCCGTCGACCATCGAGTTGACGCTGGCGGGTCTGGGCATCGCAGTGTTCCTCGGTGTCGTGCTTGGCATCACCGCGGCGGCGCGGCATCACACCTGGGTCGACAACGCGAGCATGGTCGTGGCCCTCTGGGGCGTGTCGATGCCCACCTTCTGGATGGGCCTGTTGCTGATCTTTCTCTTCTCGCTCAAACTCGGCTGGCTGCCCGCGACGGGACAGGGAGGAATCGAGCGACTCCTCATGCCCGCGTTCACTCTGGGCTACGTGGCCGCCGCGGTCATCGCGCGGCTGGTGCGGTCGAGCATGCTGGAGGTGCTGCGCCAGGACTACGTGCGGACGGCGCGCGCGAAGGGTCTGGCCGATCGTCTGGTCGTCTACCGGCACGCACTGAAGAATGCCTTGATCCCCGTGGTGACGGTGCTCGGGCTGCAATTCGGGGCGCTGCTCGGCGGCACCGTCGTTATCGAGACGATCTTCTCGCGGCCCGGCGTCGGCCGGCTGGCAGTGACGTCGATCCTCAACAAGGACTTCCTGGTCACGCAAGGCACGGTCCTGATGTCGGCGGTGTTCTATACGCTGGTGAACATCGTCGTGGACTTTTCGTACGCGCTGCTCGATCCGCGTATCCGCTATGACTGACCGTGGAGAGAGCCCCTGGCAATCGGCGATGCGCCGGCTGCGCCGCAACCGGGGTGCGATGGTCGGGCTGTACGTGGTGATCCTCCTGGTGGCCGTGGCGATTCTCGCCGATCGCCTCGCGCCGTACGATCCGATCAAGATGGCGCCGGACTCCGGGCTGCAGGCACCTGGTCGGGCGCATCTGCTCGGTACCGATCTGCTTGGCCGCGATGTCCTGTCGCGTCTCATCCACGGCTCGCGCCTCTCGCTGCGGGTCGGGCTGGTGTCGGTCAGCATCGCGGCGTTGCTGGGCACGACGCTGGGCCTGCTCGCCGGCTACTATGGCCGCGCCCTTGACCTGATCATCATGCGGTTTATCGATCTGCTCCTGGCGTTTCCGAACGTGCTGCTGGCGCTGGCGATCATTGCCATCCTGGGCCCGAGCATCTTCAATCTCATGATCGCCGTGGGGATCTCGGCCACGCCGGGCTACGCGCGTCTGGTACGGGGCTCCGTCCTCTCGGCGAAGGCCAACACCTATGTCGAGGCGGCGACGGCGGTCGGCGTGCCTGATGGGCTGATCATCTGGCGGCACATCCTGCCGAACGTGCTGGCGCCGGTGATCGTGTTGTCCACGCTGGGCATGGCGGGCGCGATTCTCACGGGCGCGGCGCTCTCGTTTCTCGGGTTGGGCGTGCAGCCGCCCACGGCCGAGTGGGGCGTGATGCTGAGCGACGGGCGGAACTATCTGCGCAAATCGTGGTGGATCACCACGTTCCCAGGCATGGCTATTATGGTGACGGTGCTGGCGATCAATATGCTGGGCGATGGGCTACGCGATGCCTTAGATCCGAGGTTAAAAACATGACGAACGGTGCGACATGGTCGGTGGGTACGGCGAACGCGGGTTCGGGTCAGAAGGCCCGGGGGGTGCTCCCGGTGCCGGGCACGACCGTGCAGATGCCGATCACGTTGATCCACGGCGCGCGGCCGGGTCCTCAGATCCTCGTCAGCGGCGGTGTCCACGGCGGCGAGTATCCGGCCATCGAGACGGCGATCCGGATCGCACGCGAGCTCGATCCCGGGCAGGTGAGCGGCCGGGTGGCCGTGGTGCATCCGTATGGGATCTCGGCCTTTCACGCGCGGCTGCAGTACTTGGTCCCCGAAGACGGCAAGAACCCGAACCGCGTGTTCCCCGGCAAGGCCACAGGTACGGTGTCCGAGCGGATGGCGCACACGTTGTTCGAAGCGCTTGTGGTGGGGACGAGCGCCTGGGTGGATCTGCACGGCGGCGACCTCCACGAGGCGCTCGTGCCGTTCACGGTCTACTCGGACGGTGCCGCGCCTGAGATCGTAGCCAAGTCGCGCGCGATGGCCGAGGCCTTCGGTATCTCGAACATCATCGTGTCGCAGTCGATCGCCGGTGGGACCTACGGCGCGGCGGCCAGCCGCGGCATCCCGGCGATCCTCTCGGAGGCCGGTGGGGTCGGGCAACTCGAGGAGAAGGACGTCGCCACCCTCCTGCGCGGCGTGCGCAACGTGCTCCGCCTGCTGGGCGTGGTCCCGGGCGCGCCCGAGCCGGTGCCGCCGCCGACCCGTCTATCGAAGTTCGTCTGGCTGCGGTCCGAGCACACAGGGTGCTGGTACCCGTCGGTGCGGGCCGGCGATCGCGTGACCGAGGGCCAGCCGATCGGCGTGATCAAAGACTACTGGGGCGATGTGCTGGCGGAGCACAAGGCACCGGCGAGCGGCGTGGTGATATTCATCGTCACCTCGCTGGCCATCAATCCTACGGACCCGCTGGTCGGCATCGGCGCTACGTAGCCAGCGCGCCGGCCTCGATCATCTTCGCGATCCGTTCGATCCGCTCGGTGAGCATCTTCTCGCCGATCGCCGCTGTGGATCCGCGCGCGTCGCCCAGGATGCCCGTGGGGCTCATGGTGTCCATCGGCGGCGGGACTTTGGACTTCCAGCGGATCGATGCGTCGCCGGTGAACCCCTCCACGGCCTTGTCCATCTGCACCAGATCGGGGCGCCAGACCAGCATGAGCGACGTCTCACCCTGACCGGCATGGACGCCCACGCGCGTCATGTCGAGTCCTTCGCGTCGGGCAAACTCCTTCGCGGCCTCCAGCCACTCGTCGAAGTCTGTGATCGCGGAGATGCGGATCGAGGCGTGTTCACTCCGCAGTTTCGGCAGAACGTTCGCCAACGCATGGTAGTTGCCACCGTGGCTGCATAGGAGGATGATCTCCCGGAAGCCGTGGTGGGCCAACGACCGGCAGACATCGACGATGACGGCTTCCAACGTCGATTCTTCGATACTGACGGTCCCGGCCATGGGCAGGTGCCCGACCGAATACCCCAGGCTGACCACCGGCGCCACCAGGGCGTCGCCCAAACGGCCCGCTAGGCGCACACCCGTCGCATACCCCAGGTAGGTGTCGGTGCCAATCGGCATGTGTGGGCCGTGCTGTTCCATGGCGCCGAGCATGACGATGACGCGCCGCTTGCCGCCCTTGATCGCATCCCGGACTTCGGGCCACGTCATCTCTTCAATCAGCAGTGTCTTCTTCACGACAGGCGCTCCTCAGCGACGTGACATGCGACCGTGTGGTCGGGTAACAACTCCTTCAGTTCGGGTTCTTCCAGGACGCAGCGGTTCACTTTCCAGGGGCATCGAGGGTGAAAACGGCAGCCCAGGGGCAGGCGCACGGCGCTGGGAGGCTCTCCCTCGACCGCAATGGTCTCGCGCGGCGCGCCGCCCACTTCGGGCATGGCCGACAGCAACGCCAGGGTGTAGGGGTGCTGCGGGCGCGCGAAGAGGTCGGCCGTCGGGGCCCGCTCGACGATCTTCCCCAAATACATGACGGCGACGTCGTCGCTGAGATAGCGCACGACGCGCAGATCGTGCGAGATGAAGATCATCGTCAGCCCTAGCGACGCGCGCAGATCGAGCAGTAGTTGCAGGATCTGAGCCTGGATCGAGACATCGAGCGCGGAGAGCGGCTCATCGGCGATCAGCAACTCGGGCTCGACGGCCAGGGCCCGCGCGATGCCGATGCGTTGTCGCTGGCCTCCGGAGAACTCGCCGGGATACTTGTGCGCATCGGCCGGCCGCAGACCCACCTGGGTGAGCAGGTGGATCACGCGTTTGCGGCGCTCGCCGGCGGTACCGATCTCGTGCACATCGAGTACTTCGAGGAGCATCTTGCCCACGCTCTGACGCGGGTTGAGCGACGAATACGGGTCCTGGAACACCACCTGCATGCGTTTGCGATACGGGGCCAGCGCGGCGTCGTTGAGCCGCATGAGATCGACGCCGCTGTATCGGACCTCGCCGGCATCGGCGTCATAGAGCCGCAGGATGCACCGCCCCAGCGTGCTCTTCCCGCATCCCGACTCGCCGACCAGCCCCAGGGTCTTGCCGCGCTG
>JBGPNN010000197.1:0-6510 GCA_041487495.1 bacterium | reverse complement strand
TCCTTGACCACTGACAGGCTTTCCGCCTTCTGCGCGGCCTTCGCCTGCGCAATGGCGTTTTTCATCTGCGCTGCGGCCATCATCCCCATGTCGGCCGCCAACACAACCGCGGACATTAGCGCCACTGTGGCGATGAGTCCCGCCACCGCGAACAGCCGTCTTCGCATGCTCATTACTGCCACCTCCCGGGTACGATACCTTGACTCCCAGATTGGGGGGCAGGTATTACACCGCGCTTAACCGGGCGTAAAGAAAGCGTGAATGTTCCATTAAGAGCCCTAAGTCTGAAGACGTTCGAGACGCTCCCACACCAGAAGCGTCAGCACGATCGCGATGACGAAATCGGGCAGCAGGTACAGCGCGTTGTAGGCCAGCGAGTAGAGCACGACCGGCTGGCCCTTCGCATACTGGCCGAAGAAGAGGATGCCCGAGAGGACATGGGCGCCGTACCGCGCCAGCGATGCGACCAGCACGCCAAACGCCGGGGCGCGACGGAAGAACCCCGCGAGACCCAGCAGCCCAAAGGCGATGGGATAGTCCAAGATCACCTGAGCCGGATAGTAGAAGTTCTTCCCGCCGCCGAGGATCCAGCCTTCGAACACACCGTAGAGCGCGCCGGCAATGGCGCCCGCTACCGGTCCGCGCCGCAGCGCCAGGATGAAGAGCGGCACCATGGTCCCGAGCGTGATCGAGCCGCCCTGCGGCATCTGCCAGAGCTTGATCAAGTGCAGCGCGCCGGCCAATGCAATGCTCACTCCCGCTTCGGCGATGAACCTGGTATCCCATGTGCGTGGCCGCGATGTCTGTGTCGCCATGTTCGTTCCCTCCTGACAAAGTTAAGAGGTCACCAACTGGGCGGGTGACCTCGTCGAACGCTTCCCCACGCCAGCATGATCTGGATCGGGTTGTAGGGGTCTGCGGTCATCCTGCGGGGCAGGACGTCGCACTCTCAGCCCAGCCGTTCGGGCTCCCCCAGCGTGCCTATGCGATTAAGTGTAGTGTGCAATAAACGGCGGCAGGCGTCAAGAACCGCGTCCGGGGCCTCTTGGATTCCGCTCGACGATGCTCCGGAGAATGTCGATACACCCCGCGGAGCGACGTCCGCCGCTGAATCGTCAACTGCACCGCCCGCTGCAACTGGGCATCGATACCGCGGTCGAGGTCCTCCGCGGTCAAGTCGACTTCGACATCCGGTGCGACACCGACCCCTTCCAGCACGACGCCTCTCCCGGTCGTGAAGCGCCGAACCGCCACCACCAGCGCGGCACCGCCCGGCAGCGCGAAATCCAGGCTGTTCAGCACCGCGCCCGCGCTGCGGACTCCGACCACGCTCCCCCGCCCATGCTCCTGGACGGCGGCGGCCAGAATCTCCCCCGATGACGCCGTGCCCACGTCGATGAGGACTGTGAGCACCGTTGTGGGGTTCAGTGTGGGGCCGCCCGCCGTGATATCGACCTGCGCGACCTGCTGGCGATCTTCGCGAACCGCGATGCGCAGCCCCGGCGACAGCAGGACGCTGGCGATGCGGACCAGTTCGACGACGAACCCGCCGCTGTTGCCTCGCATGTCAAGAACCAGCCCCCGCATCCCCTGAGCCTGCAGCGTCTGCACCGCGCGCTGGAACTGCGCCGCCGACCCAAGGCTGAACGTCAGGAAGCGCAGGTACCCGATCGATTCGTCCAGCAACCTGAAGCTCACCGCGGGCGGCGAGATGGGCGCCCGGATGATCGCGATGACCAGCGGGCTGCTCTGACCCTGGCGCTGGACGGTCACCGAGACCGGCGTGCCCTGCGGCCCGCGGATGCGGCTGGCGATGTCCGATGACGTGAGCCCTTCGACGCTCTGGCCGTCGATCGCGACCAGGCGATCAAGGGCGCGCAGACCTGCCGCGGCCGCCGGTGTGTCAGGGAACACTTCCACGACGTAGAACCGGCCGCTGCGCACGACCGTGCGGACGCCGATGCCCGTGAACGACGCTTCGTTCTGCAACGAGCGCTGCCGTTCGGCCCACTCGGCAGGGGTGAGGAAACTGGTGTGGGAGTCGCCGAGGCTGGCGGCCATTGCGCGGGCCGCAGCGTACTGCAGATCGGTCTCAGTCAATCGGCCCCCGGCCAGCGCCGCGGCCTGATCGAACCGCGCCTGAAACTGTGTCCGGGCTGAGGGGGCGTCCGCGGCGTCGAGATCGGGCAGCCGCTCGGTCACGCCGGTCTGGGTGAGTGCCTGCCGCAGACCGCCGACGGCCGCGGCGAGCAATTTCACGGGATCGGGGATGCTGATGTGCCGGTCGGTCAGGACCTGAACCGCGGCCAAGACGACGCTGGCTTCGGCGGCCCGCGCAGGCGCGACGGCCGCCGGCGAGGCGACCAGGCCTATGACCAGGACGGCTGCCAGGATCAGTGCGAATGCCGGTCGACGGCCCATGGGAGGCTCACGCTCATAATGCGAGGAGGGAGCAGCTTCTCCTGCTACGGCTCAGCCGGCGGTGCGGACGGGAGGAGATACTGAGAGAAACGATAACCGTACGCATGAACCCTGCACCAGGGAGGACACGATGCAGCCCCATCGATATGCCTATCGCCCCGTCGTCATGGGACGACGGGGAGTTGTCACGTCCGCCCACCCGCTGGCCTCGCTCGCCGGGGCGCAGATCTTGCTTGAGGGCGGGAACGCCGCCGACGCGGCCGTCGCCGTGGCCAGCGCGCTCAACGTCGTCGAGCCGTACATGTCGGGGATCGGCGGCGTCGGCATCATGATCGTCTCGTCGGCGAAGCGCGGGGAGCGCCACGTGCTCAACTTCGTCGGTCGCGTGCCCCAGGCGGCCGATCCGGACCACGCGACCGAGGACGACCTGAAAGGCGGTCCGCGGTCGTGTCTGACGCCGGGCAATCTCGGCGGCTGGCTTGCCGCCCACGAGCGCTTCGGCGGCATGCCGCGGCAGACCGTCTTTGCGCCCGCCATCCGACTGGCCGAAGGCGGCTTCCCGTTGACGTGGAAGAACTGCGAGTTCTTCGAGAAGGCCGCGGGCACGCTTGCGCGATCGGTCGAGGCGCAGCACATCTATCTGGGTGGTAAGGGGCGGCCGGGTCAGGTGCTCGTCCAGAAGGATCTCGCCGCAACGTTTCGGCAAGTGGCCGAAGGCGGCGCCGACGCCTTCTATCGCGGCCCGGTCGGCCGGGCAATTTGCCGGGCCGCGCAGGCGGTCGGGGGATGGCTCTCCGAAGACGACCTCGCCGCGTTCACGCCGGAGTGGCTCTCGCCCCTGACCGCGCCGTACAAAGCGGCGGAGATTGTCACCGTCCCGCCGCCGTTCAGCGCGTTTCAATCTCTGCAGACGATGAACATCCTCGAGGATCTCGATCTGTCCGGCTGGGGACACAACTCCGTCGAGTATCTCCACCATTTCATCGAAGCGGTGAAACTCGCGACGGCCGATCGCCTGGCGTACGCGTACACCCCCGAGGTTCCGGTCGGGGGGCTGATCTCCAAGGCCTACGCGCGCACGCAGCGCACGCGGATCGATCCGAAAAAGGCCGGTGTGAGCGAAGGCGAGCGATACGATCCGCAGCGGCTGCCGGGTCAGATCGAAGCGGGCCACCCCGTCGAATTTGCGAGAGAGCACACAACACACTTCGCCTGCGCGGATGGCGAGGGCACCGTCGTCACGGTGACGCAGACGCTGGGCGCGCCGTTTGGGTCCGGTTTCGCCGTGCCGGGCACGGGCGTCGTGCTGAACAATCTGCTCCAGTGGCAGGATCTCGACGCGGCCAGCCCAAATCGGGTGCGTCCGGGCCGCAAAGTGGGGACGAACATGGCCCCCATGCAGATTTTCCGCGACGGCCGGTTCTTCATGTCGATCGGCACGCCGGGATCGTACGGGATTCTGCAGACGACCCCGCAGATGGTGTTGAACGTGCTCGAGTTCGGTTTGAATATCCAAGAGGCCATCGAGGCGCCGCGCGTCCGCGTCTACCGGGATCGCCTGGTCGATGCGGAGAGCCGGGTGCCCGAAGATGTCCGCGCAGACCTGGCCCGCCGCGGCCATCAGGTCAATGCGATCGACGACTGGTCGTGGGTTGTCGGCGGCGGCCAGGGTATCACGCGGGATCCGGAGTCGGGTGCGCTGCAGGGTGGCGCGGATCCCCGGCGTGACGGGTATGCCATTGCCTTGTAGACGGGGGGCGTAATGAAAATCGGTTTGCAGATTCCGAACTTTCTGTGGCCAGGCTGGCCGGGCAACGCCGGGGCGAAACTCGCGGAAATCGCGGGCGCCGCTGATGACGCCGGGTTCGCCAGCATCTGGGTGATGGATCATCTCTTCCAGATCCGATTCATCGGCCCGCCCAACGATCCGATGCTGGAAGCCTACAATGCGCTCGGCTTCATGGCCGGCGCCACGAAGCGCGCCCGTCTGGGGACGATGGTGACCGCGGTCGTCTACCGCCATCCCGGGATGCTCATCAAGAGTGTGACGACGCTCGACGTCCTCTCCGGAGGCCGGGCGTATCTCGGGATCGGCGCAGCCTGGAACGAGCAGGAAGCCGTCGGGCTGGGGCTCCCGTTTCCGCCCCTCAAGGAGCGGTTTCAGCGCCTCGAGGAAACCCTCCGGATCGCGAAGCAGATGTGGTCGGATAACGTCACACCGTTCAAGGGCAAGCACTACAGCCTGGCCGAGCCCATCAGCAATCCGCGGCCGCTCAGCCGCCCGCACCCACCCATCTTGATCGGCGGCGGGGGCGAGAAGAAGACGCTGCGGCTGGTCGCGAAATACGGTGATGCCTGCAACCTGTTCGCGCAGAGCGGCCCGGATGTGATCGCGAAGAAACTCGACGTATTGAAACGTCACTGCGAGGCCGTCGGACGGCCCTACGAGGCCATCGAACGTACCTCGCTTGGGAGGGTCACCCTCGCCCCAGGCGGGATGTCGCCGTCCGATGTCATCGGCATGTGCCGTACCCTGGCCCGCGTGGGCATCCAACACGCCATCTTCAGCATGCCTAATGTCAGCGAGATTGCGCCGCTCGTGACGTTTGGGAAGGAAATCATCCCCGCCGTCGCGGAAGTGTGACCATCCCCTCTTACGGAGGTCCTCGATGCGTACCACCAGCACCAAGGGCGTCTACGAGTCGCTTGGCGTCAGGCGTGTCATCAACGCGATGGGCAGCGTGACGCTGCTCGGAGGCTCGACGATCGGCCCAAAGGTCCTGGCGGCGATGGAAGAAGCGAACGAGGTCTTCGTCGATATGGAAGAGCTGCTGGACAAGTCCGGTCGGGCCATCGCCGTCATGCTTGGCGCGGAGGCGGCCTTGGTGACCTCCGGGTGTTTTTCGGCGATGGTGCTGGGCACGGCGGCGATCATGGCGGGGAAAGACGCCGATCGCATCGCCAGGCTGCCCGATACCACCGGTCTAAAGAATGAGTTTCTGATCCAGAAGCCGACCCGCTACCACTACGATCGGGCGCCCACGGTCCCCGGTGGAAAACTGATCGAGGTCGGTGGGGACCGCGAGACCACCGCCGCGCAGATGGAAGCGGCGATTGGGCCGCGCACGGCCGGTATCCTCTACGCGGCTCGCTCCGAGGGCACCGACGGCGTGCTGGCGCTCACCGACGTGGTCCGGATCGCCGCAAAGAAGAGCGTGGCCGTGTTGGTCGATGCCGCCGCCGACGTGTACCCGCTCGACCGCATGACGTGGGTGGCGGGCAAGAGTGGCGCCGACCTGGTCTGCTTCGGGGCGAAGTATCTGGGATCGGCCAACTCCACCGGTATCATCTGCGGCCGGAAATCCCTGATGGAGGCCGTGGTCGCGCACAACTTCATTTCTTATGAGACCTACGACAACCGCAGCCTGGGCCGCGGGTACAAGGTGGACCGGCAGGAGATCATCGCAACGGTGGTGGCGCTACAGGAGTGGCTGGCTGCGGATCACGGGGCGCGCTTCGCGGTTCAGGAGCAGCGGGTCGCGACGATTGCGCAGGGCCTCACCGGTCTGCCGCATGTGAAGACTGAGCGGCTGTGGCCTCGCAAAGGCGCCTGGCTGCAGATCCGCGTTCCTTTTGATGAAGCGAAGGTGGGCAAGACCGCCGCCGCGGTCCAACAGGCCCTCCGTGACGGCGACCCGAGCATCAGGGTGCGCCTGGAAGACGGACAGATCTTGATGTACGTTCACAATCTAAAGGAAGGCGAAGCCCAGATCATCGCCGAGCGACTGCGTCGAGAGCTCACGTAACGCCTTCGGGAACGCCAGCCAGCGCGAACTCGATCACCTGCTCCATTGGCAGAGTCTTGCCCGCGGCCCACGCCGCGCTGAACAGTTCCTCTCCCAGAGCCTGCCGCGTCTCGACCACTCGTTGCTCGTGTTCCTTGCGGATCAGCGCCGGGACGCTGCCACCCGTGCGCTCACGCATCGCCTCTGCCGCGCCGAGCAGACGCGCCGCGCGGTCGAAGGCGCCCAGCCCTGCGGCCGTGCACCCCAGCGCGGCCACACAGGTCGCCATCCCGCGCCGGTCCTC
>JBGPNN010000196.1:0-6584 GCA_041487495.1 bacterium | reverse complement strand
CGCGCCATTGCCGGGGAGGACCCGCGCGACTCGACCTCCGCGAACGTCCCTGTGCCGGACTATGTCGCCGCGCTCGGTGAGGGCGCCAGGGGTATCCGGTTGGGCGTGCCCGATGAGGCCTTCGGCCCGGGCGTGGAGCCCGTGGTCGCCGAGGGGCTACGGCATGCGCTCGATGTCTTTGCCGCGCAGGGACTGCCCGTCGAGCGCGTCAACCTTCCAACGATTGAAGCGGCGCTGCCAGCCTACTACCTGATCGCGCCGGCAGAGGCCTCGTCGAACCTGGCGAGGTACGACGGAGTTCAGTACGGGTTGCGGGTGCCGTCCGACGACCTCAACGAGATGTATGCGGAAACACGGCGGCGTGGCTTCGGCGCCGAAGTGAAACGGCGCATCATGCTGGGTACGTATGCGCTGTCGGCCGGCTACTACGAGGCCTACTACCTGAAGGCGCAGCGCGTGCGGACGCTGGTCGCGCGGGACTTCGAGCGGGCTTTCGAGAAGGTCGACGTCATGGTGATGCCGGTGGCGCCCACACTCCCGTTTGCCATTGGCGAGAAGGCTGAGGATCCGCTCCAGATGTACCTCTCGGACGTGTTCACGATCCCGGTCAACCTGGCGGGGCTGCCCGGTGTGTCAATCCCGTGCGGGTTTTCGCACGGCCTGCCGATCGGCATGCAACTGGTGGGTCGGCCTTTCGACGAGTCGACGCTGCTGCGCGCGGCGCACGCCTACGAGCAGGCAACGGAATGGCATCGGGTCCGGCCGCCGGTGGCCGCCGCCTGATCGGACTGAGTCGATGGCGAAGGAAGCGGTCGTCGCGTACGAGACGGTCGTCGGGCTGGAGATCCACGTCCAGCTCCTGACCGCCTCGAAGATGTTCTGCGGGTGTGCGGTCAGTTTCGGCACGCCGCCGAACACCCGGATCTGCCCGGTGTGCCTTGGACTGCCCGGGTCGCTGCCCGTCCTCAACGGGCGCGCGGTGGAACTCGGCCTCCGCACCGCGTTGGCCCTGGGCTGCGCCGTCCAGCCGCGCAGCCAGTTCCATAGGAAGAACTATTTTTACCCCGACATCCCGAAGAACTATCAGATCTCACAGTACCAGTATGCCGATCACGCGCCGCTCGCCACGGACGGCCATCTCGATATCGCCGTTGAAGGCGAGATCCGGCGCATCCGCATCCGCCGCGTGCACCTCGAAGAGGATACCGGCCGCCTGGTGCATGCGGCCGAGGCCGCCGGGGACAGCCTGGTCGACTACAACCGGTCGGGCGTGCCTCTGATGGAAATCGTGACACAACCCGACCTGCGGTCACCCCTCGAGGCGAGAGAATTCCTGACGGCGACGCGACGACTGCTCCAGTTCACCGAAGTCAGCACCGGCCGGATGGAAGAGGGCACGCTACGCTGCGACGCCAATGTGTCGCTGCAGGTGCCGGGTGGGCCGTGGGGGACCCGTACTGAGGTCAAGAACATGAATTCGATCCGATCCGTGGAGCGGGCCCTGGCGTTCGAGGTCGAGCGGCAGCGCGCCGTGCTGACGCGGGGCGAGGCGGTGTTACAAGAGACCCGGCACTGGGATGAGCGGCGCGACGTGACGTTTGGCTCGCGCTCGAAAGAAGAGGCCCAGGACTACCGCTACTTCCCCGAACCCGATCTGGTGCCTCTGATTGTCGACGACGTGTGGCTTGCGAAAGTGCGCGCCGAGCTCCCCGAACTGCCCGCGGACCGGCGCAATCGGCTTATGGCCGGGTACAGTCTCTCCTCGTACGACGCGGATGCGCTTACCGCCACGTCGAATGTTGCAGCGTTCTTCGAGCGCGCCGTCGCCCTGTTCCCGCAGCCCAAGACCGTGGCGAACTGGCTGACCGGCGATGTTGCCGCCTACCTGAACGAGACCGGCAAGGACCTCGAGCAGATCACGCTGTCGCCCGAACGGTTGGCGGCACTCCTGAGACTGATCGACAACGGAATCATCAGCGGGCGGATCGCCAAGGATGTCCTGGTGGAGATGATTGCGAAAGATCGCGAACCCGCGGCGATCATCGACGCACGGGGCCTCACGCAGATCACAGACGAGGACGCCTTGGGGCGCATCGTGGATGAGGCCATCGCCGATCACCCTGGCCCGGCAGCCGATGTCAGGGCCGGCAAGCAACAGGCGATCGGCTTCCTGATGGGCCGGATCATGCGGGCGACCGGCGGGCGGGCGAATCCAGAAGCGGTCAATCGCTTGCTGCGGCAGCGGCTCGGGGCGTGATGCGCCGCGTGCCGTCCAAATCCCCGCGTACGCAGGTCCTGATCCCGAAGGCCGAACCACCAACGCGTCACTCCCGGCGAGGGGGCCCTGGTAGCGTGCACGTCGGCGAGCGCCTGACCGTTCGGTTTTCCGGCGTCGACCCCGACGGAACCGCGGTGGTGCGGTTGGGTGCCGTGCACCTCGGTGTGCCGTTCGGCGTCCCCGGTGAAGAGGCAGTCGTTGAGGTGACGAAGGGTGGCCGCCGCGCAGAAGGCCGCCTCGTGGCGCTGATCCGGAAAGTGCCCACCGTGGTCCGGGCCCGATGCCAGCACTTCGGCCGGTGCGGCGGGTGCCAGTGGCAACACCTGGTTCCTGAGGCGCAGCGCGGATTGAAGACCCGCCTGGTCAAAGACTACCTCAAGGAACACGCCGGGCTGCGGCGTGACCTGGTCCTGGCCACGGTCGGGACGCAGGCCTGGCAGTATCGCAACATGATACGGGCCGTGTTCGGTGAACGCGACGGCGTGGCCATCGTCGGTTACCACGTGTCGGGGGAGCCACGCGTGCTCGACATCGCTGAGTGTCCCGTGCAGCATCCCGCGAACGAGGCGATGCTGCGCGCGGCGCGGCACGTGGCCCGCTCGCTCCGGTTGTCCGTCTACGACCGCGACACGGGCCGCGGGATGCTGCGCGGGATCGTTGGCGTCGCCTCGTTTGCCACCGGCGAAGCGCTGCTCACGCTGTCCACCGCGTCGGTCCTCCCGGCGCCCAGTGATGTCGTTCATGCGATCATCGACCGGGTACCGGGACTGGTCGGCATCCTGCACACCGTGCAACCTCAGCCGACGTTGGAGCTGGTCGGCCCCCGGCTGCGCCTCCTGTGGGGGCGCGAGTACATTGACGACGACATCGCCGGCTTTCGCGTCCGGGTCCGTCCCGACACCGAACTCCCGCCGAACCCGGTGGCCGCTGCGGCGCTGCTCGATGCCGTCCGCCGCGCCGCGGACGTGCGGTCCGACGACATCGTCTTCGACCTCACGGCCACGCATCCGCTGTTCGTGTTGGCGATGGCACAGGCGGCTGGTGTCGCCGTCGGGATCACGCCGACCCGTCGGGGAATCGCCGACGCGCGTGAGGCCGCGGCGGCGAACGGTGCCACCAACGCCGTCTTTTATGCTCGCGACCCGCTCGGTGTGCTCGGCCGGTACCTGGCCCGGGGACGGCGGCCGTCCGTGGTGGTGGTCGCGGCGGAAGGGCAGGGCCTCCCGCCCGAAACGATCGCTGCCGTGGCGGGCGCGCACGTTCCCCGTGTCGTCTACCTCGCCCGCTCCTTGGCGGTTTGCGCGCGCGACCTGAAGCGGTGGGTCGAGGCCGGATATCGGCCGGCAGCCGTGCAGCCGATCGACCTGCTGCCACAGACCAGCCACGTGTACTGTGTCGTCACGTTCCGCCGCACGGGCACGTAACGGCGACGCTCTCCTGGAGAAATTCGGCTATGCTACAATGCCAGTGAGCCGATGCCAGATTCCTTTGTCCACTGCCACCTGCACTCAGAATATTCGCTGCTCGACGGCGCCAGCCGGATCGAGCCGCTCATGCAGGCTGCGGTACAGATGGGCATGCCGGCGATCGCGCTCACGGATCACGGCACCATGTACGGCGCCATCGAGTTCTACCTGCAGGCGAGGCAGCACGGCCTGACGCCGATCCTTGGCGTCGAGGCGTATGTCGCGCCCCGCAAGCATACCGACCGCGATCCCAAGCTGGACTCGAACGCGTACCATTTGGTCCTGCTCGCGACCGACCTGGACGGCTATCGCAACCTGATCCACCTGACGACCATCGCGCACCTCGACGGTTTCTACTACAAGCCGCGCGTGGATCGTGACCTGTTGGCGGCGCACAGCCGCGGTCTGATCGCGCTGTCGGGCTGCCTGCAGGGTGAGGTGACCCGTGCGATTCTCCGCGACGACGCCGCGGGTGCGATCCAGATCGCCGGCGCCTATCGCGACATCTTCGGGGCGGGGCAGTACTTCCTTGAAATCCAGGATCACGGCCTGCCCGACCAACAGCGGAACATTCGCGGCATGCGTACGCTGGCCCGCGATCTCCGCCTACCGCTGATCGCGACAAACGACGTGCACTATGTCCACCGCGATGAGGCCGAAGCGCAGGATGCCCTCATGTGCATCCAGATGAACGTGGCGCTCGCGTCGACCGACAAGCCACGGATGGGCGATACGCCGGAGTTCTACTTGAAGAGCCCGGAGGAGATGGCCGCTCGGTTCGCGGAGGTGCCCGAGGCGCTGCGCGCGCCGCTCGAGATTGCGGGCCGCGTCAACTTGGACCTCGAACTCGCGAAACTGAAACTGCCGCACTTCCCTGTCCCCGAGGGAGAGACGCCCGATACCTACCTGCGGCGTTTGTGTGAAGAGGGTCTCGCGCGTCTGTATGGGCAACCGTCATCCGAGCAGCGCGCCCGCCTCGATGAGGAATTGCGCGTGATCGGGCAGATGGGCTACGCGGCGTACTTCCTGATCGTCATGGACTTTGTGCGCTTTGCGCGCAACCGCGAGATTCTGACGACGGTGCGGGGTTCGGCCGCCGGCAGCCTCGTGCTCTACAGCCTGGGGGTCACCGACGTCGACCCGCTGCAGTACCGGCTTCCGTTCGAGCGGTTTCTCAATCTCGAGCGGTACACGATGCCAGATATCGACGTCGATTTCATGGACAGCCGGCGCGACGAGGTCATTCGCTACGTCATCGACAAGTATGGCGCGGACCGTGTGGCGCAGATCATCACGTTTGGAACGATGGGCGCGCGGCAGGCGGTCCGCGACGTGGGCCGGGTGATGGGGCTGCCCTACGGCGACGTCGATCGCGTCGCTAAGCTCATCCCGTTCAACGCCTCGCTTGAAGAGGCTCTGCGCGCCGATCCCGAGTTGCGGCGCTCCGCCGACGAGCAGCCAACCGTGCGGCGGCTGCTGGACCTTGGGCAGAAACTCGAGGGCGTCGCCCGCCACGCCAGCACCCACGCGGCCGGTGTGATCATCTCACGCGATCCGCTGATCGGGCATGTGCCGCTCCAGCGCGCCACCAAGGGCGACCTGGTGATGACGCAGTACGACATGGACTCGGTCGAGAAGATCGGCCTGCTGAAGATGGATTTCCTCGGACTGTCGTATCTGACGATCCTTGACCGTGCCTTGAAGATGATCGAGAGTGTCCGCGGCGTCCGGATCGACCTGAAGTCGATCCCGCTGAACGATCAGGGCGCGTTTGACCTCTTGTCGCGCGGCGACACGGTGGGGATCTTTCAGGTCGAGGGCGCGGGGATGACGCGCTATCTCAAGGAGCTGCGTCCGTCGCGCATCGAGGACATCATGGCCATGGTGGCGCTGTTCCGCCCCGGGCCGATGGCCAACATCCCATCGTATATCAGACGCAAGCATGGGCAGGAACCGATCACGTACCTTCATGCGCTGTTGGAACCGGTGCTGCGCGAGACGTACGGGGTCATGGTCTACCAGGAAGACGTCATGGCGGTCGCCCAAGCCGTCGCCGGATACACGTTGGCCGAGGCCGACACCTTGCGCTACGCGGTGGGCAAGAAGATCGCCGACAAGCTGGCCGCTCACCGCGAGAAGTTCCTGGCCGGCTGCCGAAAGAGCAGCGTCCCCAAGCGCACGGCTGAGCAGATCTGGGAGCAGTTCGAACCGTTTGCGCGCTACGGGTTCAACCGGGCGCACGCTGCGTGCTACGGACTCATTGCGTACCAGACCGCGTACCTGAAGGCCAACTTCCCGGCGGAGTACATGGCCGCGGTGCTGACCACCGAGGCGCAGGGTCAGGACTGGATGGCGAAAGTGGCGGGTGCCGTGGCCGAGTGCCAGCGGATGGGTCTCCGTGTGCTCCCGCCGGACATCAACGATTCTGTGGATACGTTCACCGTGGTGGGTAACACGATCCGGTTTGGCATGGCGGCTGTCAAGAACGTCGGCGGTGGAGCCGTCGAGGAGATCTTGCGGTCCAGGCGGGACACCGGTCTGGTCACCTCACTGACCGACCTGACCTCCCGCGTCGACACGCGGGTCGTCAACAAACGCGTGCTCGAGAGTCTGATCAAGGCCGGTGCCCTCGACTCGCTGGGCCAGCCCCGGGCCGCGCTGCTGCAGGAAGTGGACGCGGCCATCTCTGGGGGGCAGCGGGCCGCCCGCGAGCGGGCGGGTGCGCAGACCGGTCTCTTTGACGCCGGGGAGACGCGGGTGGCATCGGCGGCCAGCGTGAGAGCGGCGGAAGAGTTCTCGAAGTCCGAACTGCTGGCGATGGAGAAGGACATGTTGGGGAT
>JBGPNN010000195.1:0-6599 GCA_041487495.1 bacterium | reverse complement strand
CGGGGTCTTTGCCTTCATCTTCCAATGGAACGATTTCCTCTACCCCCTGATCGTCACGCACAGCGATACTATGCGGACACTGCAAGTCGGCCTGGCCGCGCTCCGACCCCAGGGCGGGGTCCTCATCGGCCCGGAGTTGGCGATCCTGATGGCCGGCGCCACGTACGCCTTTGTTCCGACCATGATCCTTTACATGGCGCTGCAGCAGTACATCGTCACCGGTCTGGTCGCCGGCGGCCTCAAAGGCTAGAGGGGGGAAGTAGATGGTTCCTGGGGTGATTTGCGCGGTCGTGACGCCCTTTGACGGCGACGGGATCGACGCGGGTCTGCTGCGTCGTCACCTCGAGACGCTCCTGGCCAGTGGGATCCACGGCCTGATTGTTGCGGGGTCGTCGGGCGAAGGCCACGCCCTGACCGTCGTGGAGCGGCAGGCGCTGCTCGATTTGACCCTCAGCGACGTCGGGGGCCGCGTGCCCGTCATGCTCGGGGCATCCGCACCATCGACCCGCGACACCGCCGTGCTCTGCCGCTATGCCGCACGCGCCGGCGCCGCCGGCGTCCTGCTTACACCGCCCTATTACTATCGCCCCACGATGGAGGAACTACGCCGATATCTCGGTGAGGCCTGCGCCGCGGGCGGGCTCCCCGCGATGCTGTACAACACGCCTGACGCGGTCGGGACCGATGTGACGCCCGAGATGATCGCGCAGCTCGTGACCGACGTGCCGTTGGCCGCGGTCAAGGAGAGTTCGGGGAAGCTCGAGAGGATCGCCGAGATCCAACGCCGCGTGCCTGGTATCGTCGTCTACGCCGGCACCGACACGATCGCCCTCCCTGGGCTCCGGGCGGGGGCCGTCGGGTGGGTCACTGGGGCGGCGAACATGATCCCGGCGGAATCGGTCGCGCTCTTTGACGCGGCCGGGAGCGGCGCGTCCGCCGAGCGATTGTTCGCCCGGCTCAGGCCGCTCTGTGCCTTTATTGAGGAGAGCGGGCGGTACGTCCCGTGCCTGAAAGCCGGCATGGCAATCCGTGGCTGGCCGGTAGGCGCTCCACGGCCTCCCCTCCTGCCTCTCGAGCCGCCCCTGGAGCGAACGTTGCGCGGGCTGCTCGCACAGGCTACAGCCGGATCGGGAGCGCCGTTGGTCGTCTGATGCGCCGGGTGATGGCGCGCGCAGGCGCGGTCGCGGTGGAAGATGTTCCCGCTCCACCGCCACCACGAAACGGCTTTCTGGTACAGGCCGTTTACTCTCTTATCAGTCCGGGGACTGAACTCGGCCTGATCGCCGGCTCATCGCAGGGGGACCCGCGGCCGCTTGGCTACAGCCTGAGCGGCCGGGTCGTGGACGCGGGTCCCGAAGCACCGCCGCTACCTGCAGGCACGTTGGTGGCGTGCGCCGGGTACGAATATTCTCCGCACGCGGATATCGCCGCGGTGCCACGCCTCATGGCGACGCCGGTGCCGCCGCAGGTCGACCCGCGGGCCGCAACCTTCGCGACGCTCGGCGCGGTAGCCATCCACGCACTGCGGCGGGGACGGATCTCGTTGGGCGACCGGGTGGTGGTCATCGGCCTGGGGTTGGTCGGGCAACTTGCGGCGCAGGTCACACGGGTCGCCGGGGCGCGTGTCGCCGGGGTGGACCTGCTGCCCGCCCGCATGGCACTGGCTCGTCGCCTGGGCGCGGACGTGACGGCCGACCCGCGGGGCGCGACGCTCGTCGATGAGATACGCGAGTGGAGCGGCGGATTGGGTGCCGACTGTGTCCTGATCTGCACGTCCGGCGGCACCGACGTCGTGAACATCGCGGCGCAGCTGGCCCGTGACCACGGCCGCGTTGTCGTCGTGGGGACGCCGTCGATCCAGGTGGACCGCGACGTCTTCTTTGCCAGGGAGCTCGAATTGACGATCGCGCGCGCGTACGGCCCAGGGCGGTACGATCCCATCTACGAGCGTGAAGGCGTCGACTATCCGCCCGGGTACGTGCGCTGGACCCAGGAACGCAATCGCGCCGAATTCCTGCGGCTCCTGGCCGACGCGCTCGTGCGCGTCGAACCCCTGATCACGCACACGTTCAGCATCGACCAGGCGCCCGCGGCCTATGCGCTGCTGCAGCGGGCGCCCGAAACGGCTATGGCCGTGCTCTTCACCTACGAAGGAGGCATGACGTGAGACTCGTGACGTATAAGGGATCTTCGGGAAGTTTGCGCGCCGGAGTGGTTGGCGCGAACGACCAGGTGTACGATCTCGCCGAGACCAGCCGAAAGGCGCCCGGCGGTGGCGCACTCCCCGACTCGCTGCTGGATGTGCTGGGTCTGGAGGATCGCGGGATCGATCGGGTCCGCGCGGTGCTGGCCTGGGCCGAGCGGTCGGGCGCCACCGGCGTCCCGCTCAGCCAAACGAGGTTGGCCCCACCGCTGCCCCGGCCCGGGAAGTTGATCGCCGTCGCGAACAACTACTCGGAGCACATCATCGAAGGGGGCGCCGAGACGTTCGAGCGAACCGAACAGACGCCCTGGCTTTTCATCAAACCCAGCACCGCCATTGTCGGCGACGGCGACCCGATCCTGCTGCCGGCGCTCTCGGACCGGATCGACTGGGAGATCGAACTCGCCATCGTCATCGGCCGGCGCGGCCGGCATGTACGGGACGCGGCCGTCTACGACCATGTCGCCGGGTATACCATCGTCAACGACGTGTCGGCCCGCCGGATCAACGTGGGGTTCGAGCGGCGGCCACGCGAGGACGACCACTTCTACGACTGGCTGCACGGCAAGTGGTTCGATAGTTTCGCGCCCATGGGCCCCTCCATTGTCACACGTGACGAGATCGCGGACGCGCACAACCTGAACTTCAGCCTCAAAGTCGACGGCCAGATCCGCCAGGCGGACAATACCGCGAAGATGATCTTCCGGGTCCCGGATATCGTCGCGTTTGCGTCCAAGATCATGACCCTGGAGCCCGGAGACGTCATCGCCACGGGAACGGCCAGGGGCACGGGAAGCGCAACAGGGACATTTTTGCAGCATGGACAAAACGTCGAAGCGACCATCGACGGGTTGGGCATCCTGCGCAATACCGTCCAGAAGGAATAATGAAGATCGCGGTCGTCGGGCTGGCTTTCAGCCATCCGTACGCGTACTCACAGATCCTCCGGCGGATGGGCCATCACGTCTCGCACGTGTGGGACGACGATCCCACACGGCTGGCCGGGTTCGCCGCGCAGTTCGGCGCGGTCCCGATTGCGGGCCCCGAGGCGGTGCCGGCCGGCGGCGTCGACGGCATCATCGTGACCGGGCGGCTCCCGGAGCGGATCGAGCACGCGCTATTGTTCATCGATCGCGGCACTCCCGTCTACCTCGGCAAGCCGATGGTGGCCAACGCCTTGCAGTTGAGTCGTTTGGGGGCGGCACTCCGCCGCACGGGAACACCGTTCCTGACGACGTCGGTGCTGCGGTACGCCCCGGCGCTCTGCAGCCTGCGGCGGCATGTGGAGCAGGGACGGCTGGGCACGCTGGTCGCCGTACACGGGCTTTCGGGACACAGCATCGATCTCTATATGAAGGAACCCAATGTCTGGCAGGACGATCCCGCGAGGGGCGGCGGGACTCTCATCACCATGGGGGTGCACGCGCTCGAGATGCTCAGCGCGCTGGTCGGGTCTCATATCCGTATGGTCTCGTGCCGGACCGGCCGCCGGCTCCACACCGGGTCGCTCTCCGAAGATATCGCGGTCCTGACGCTTGAGTGGGCCGACGGGCTGCTGGGCACCGTGGACATCGTCGGTGGCGTCAGCGGCGAGTTCTACGGCGTCGAAGTGTACGGTAGCCAGACCGTGCTGCGCGCCTCGATTCCCAAAGGCGACGTTCGCGATCACCGGGGGGGTGCCGTCGGTGACGCCGACCCCTGGGAGGAGTTCGGCTACGCGGGGACGATGACCGCCTTCATCGAGATGTGCCGGACCCGGGAAATGCCGGTCCCGCTCGAGGAGAGCGAGGCGATCATGCGGGCGCTCCTGGCGGCACAGATGTCCGCGCGATCGGGGCAGCCTGTGAATCTCGACACGGTTCGAGCCTGAACGGAGGGAAGCCGATGCTGCGCGTTGGTATGGTGTCTGTCAATACGCCTCATGCGCCGATCTACGCCCGACTCTTGTGGGACCCGGACGCACCGGGCGCCCCCGCCGAGCCGTACGCGCGGATCACCGCCATCTGCGACGAGGATCGGGACCGCGCGGCCGCCTTTGCGCGCGAGCATCAGGTGGCCGAGGTCGTGGGCCGGCCCGAAGACATGATCGGCCGCGTCGACGCCGTGCTCATCATCGAAAAGGACCAGCGAAAACACGCGGCGCAGGCGATCCCGCTGCTGCGGGCCGGGTTGCCGACATTCATCAACAAACCGCTCGCGGACGACATGGCCGACGCCAATGCCATTGTCGCCTGTGCCCGCGAGACCGGAACGCCGATGTTCTCGTGCTCCGCGCTGCGCTTCGATCGGGAGATCCAGGCGTTGAAGGAGCGCCGCCAGGACCTCGGGCCGATTCGCGTGGCGGTCAGCGTCGGGTATCGCGAACTCGTCTACTATGGGGTGCACCCCACCGAAATGCTGGTCGCCGTGTTGGGGACCGGCGTTGAATGGGTCGAAAACCGGACAGAAGGCGGTGATCGTGACGTCGTCCACGTGCACTATGCGGACGGCAAAACCGGGTTGGTTCTGGTATTGCGCGATGCCGCAAGAATCTTTGAGCTCCGAACATATAATGAGCGCGGACAAGATCACGCCGTGGTGGCGGACACGTCGGCCAACCCGATGTTCGCGGACGAGACGAGCGCGTTCCTGCGCATGGTGCGGACTGGTGAGGTCCCGGTGCCGGTGGAAGAGACACTCGAGGTCACGCGGATCCTCTGCGCGGCCCGCGAGTCCGCAAAGACCGGCAACCGTGTGTTCGTCCGCACACTCGGGTGAGCCGTCCCATCTACTCCGCGGCGATCATCGGGCTCGGTCGCATCGGCAGCCTGCTCGACGACCCGTGGGCGGACCAGCACATCCAGGATGAGTCGTGGCGGTCCCGGCCATGCACCCATGCCGGACAGTTTGCCGCCCACCCGCGGATCCGCCTGGTCGCCGGCGCCGATCTAGATCCCCAGCGTCGCGGGGCGTTTTCCGCGCGCTGGGGCCTCACGAGCTACGCGGATTACCGCGAAATGCTCGAACGCGAGCGTCCCGACATCGTCAGCGTGTGCACCAAAGCGGCCGATCGATCCGGCCCCACCCTTGACGCGATCGCGGCCGGATCGCGCGCGCTGTTGCTCGAAAAGCACTTGTCGGCGTCCCTCGCCGAGGCCGACGCGATGCTCGCTGCGGGCGAACGTGCTGGCATCCCCATGATTGTCAACCTGACGTTCCGCTTCGCCACCGGAGTGCGGGCGCTCGCCGAACGCGTCCGCTCCGGGGCCATCGGCGACCTGCGGACGATCATCTGCTACCCGGGGCCTTTGCTGGTGCACTCGGGCGTTCACTTCTTCGATCTCTGCCGCTTCTTCGGCGCCGGGGAGGCCAGGATGGTGTTTGGCAGGTTGGACGGCGATCCCGGATCCGCGGACCCGCCGGGGAGCGGCTACATCGAGTTCCACTCGGGCGTGCGCGCCTATGTGGACGCCCGGAGGCGGGCGGCGCACGGGTACATGGAACTCCACGGCGCCGAGGGCGTCGCGCGCGTGGGCAACGATGCGGACTGCGCCGTGCACCTGTGGCGGGTGCCGCCCCCCGCCGGTCAGGCCGACCACTTTTACCAGCCGGCGCTGCGGCCGGCAGATTGGACCCCGCCGCCCGATGAGGACGGGGGCATCGGGTACGGCCGCAACATCAACCGGTGGTGTATCGACGAGGTGGTGGCCTGCCTGGACGACGGCCGGTCGCCCGTTGCGTCTGCGCGCGACTGCCTGCTCGCCCAGGAGATGGCCGCGGCGATGCACGTCTCGCATCGGAACGGAGGCCGGCCTGTCGATCTCCCGCTGGCCGACCGGGACCTGCGGCTCAACGCCGTGTGATCGTGCAATAATGACTCTCGCGGAGTGAGGTCGATGGCCACAGACGAGACGCCCCCCGAAGCATCGGTTCGCGACACCGCGACGGAGCCGACTAGAGAGGTCGGCTTCCCGGACGCGGCGTCCCTGGTCGCCACGTGTATCAGCCTGCTGGCTGAGAAAGCCTGGCAGGCCATGGGCCTGGTGCCCAATCCGGCCACGAAGACGATCGAGCGCAAATTCGACGAGGCGCAACTCGCGATCGACGCCGCCGTTGCCCTGGCCGACCTGCTCCGGCCGCGGCTCACAGACGGCGAGCGCCGCGATGTTGAGACGCTGGTCGCCAATCTTCGGATCAACTTCGTGGAGCAGAAGAGCAAGGCGACCTAGTCGATGTATGTCCGGCTCAAGCACACGCTCAGCGCGCTCGCGCTCGACGCGTTGGAACGGCCGGCCCAGGGTGACGTGGTCAGGTGGCTGGTGGCCTACTGCGATCTGGTCGATAGCGCGCCCGATGGCGCCCGCTTCAGGCAACCGCTGGCGGCCGTGGCCGCCCGGGCGCGAGCCGGATCCCGTGT
>JBGPNN010000194.1:0-6606 GCA_041487495.1 bacterium | reverse complement strand
CGGGGTCCGATCTTCTACCGGCAGGCGCGCGTGGGACCGGGCGGCCGCGTGTTCACCCTGGTCAAGTTTCGCACGATGGTCGAGGACGCCGAGGCGGCGGGTCCGATGTGGGCCCAGGAGGCCGACGAACGAGTCACGCGTGTCGGTCGATGGCTCCGTCGCCTTCACATCGACGAACTGCCTCAGGCCATGAATATCGTTCGGGGAGAGATGTCGGTGACGGGGCCCAGACCCGAACGACCAGAGTTTGTCAAGAAGCTGGAAGCCACCATCCCATTCTACCGGGCACGACACGCGATGCGGCCGGGCGTGACGGGCTGGGCCCAGGTCAACTACCGGTATGGCCGGTCGATCGAAGATGCTATGATCAAGCTGCAGTACGACCTGTACTACGTCAAGCACTGTTCCCTCTTTCTGGATGCACTGATCCTGGTCAGGACGATCGGCCTCGTGCTGACCGGCCGCGGTCTCTAGAGAGCACCGACTCAAGGAGGCGTCATGAAGGCCATCATCCCTGTGGCCGGCGTCGGTCGTCGCTTGCGCCCGCACACGCACACCCAGCCGAAGGCACTGATGCACGTCGCGGGACGTCCGATCCTTGGGCATATTCTGGACGAACTGGTCGCGGCCGGCATCGACGAAGTGGTGCTCGTTGTTGGGCATCTCGGCGAGAAGATTGAGGAGTTCGTCCGAAGCCGGTACCGGTTCAAGGTCCACTTCGCGGAGCAGATCGAACCCTTGGGGAACGGGCACGCGATCTACGTGGCGCGCCAACACCTCGACGGCGATGGTGTGCTCATCATCATGGGTGACACGATCATCAAGGCCGACCTGCCCAGGGTCCTGGAGTTCAAGGAATCGGCGATCGGCATCCATGAAGTCTCGGACCCGCGCCGGTTCGGCGTTGTGGAAGTCGCCAACGGGTACGTGCGGCGGCTGGTCGAGAAGCCCGAAGTGCCCGTCAGCAACCAGGCGATCGTCGGCGTGTACCTGATCCGCAATCCCAGGCTGCTGGGGCGGTGTCTGGAGCAGATGGTCACGGACCGGCGCCTCGTGCGCGGCGAGTACTGGCTGGCCGACGGCCTGCAGATGATGGTGGAAGCCGGAGAACGGATGCAGACGTTTCAGATCAACGGCTGGTACGACTGCGGCACTCCGGAGGCACTTCTGGAGGCCAACCGGGAGCTGCTGGCGGCGGAGCGGCCGGCGCCCGACGGGTTGCTCGGTTCAGTTGTACTGCCGCCATCGTACGTCGATCCCTCGGCGCAAATTGAAGGCTCGGTCATCGGGCCATTCACGTCGATCGCCGACGGCGCAAAGGTGACAAACTCCGTCGTGCGTGACAGCATTGTGAATGCGGGGGCTACCCTGGACGGCGTGTTGCTGGAGCATTCAATCATCGGCGAGCGCGCCTCGGTGACCGGCCGAGCAGCTCGGATCAACCTCGGCGACTCGTCCGAAATCGAGCTCGGCTGAGCGCATCGGGAGGTACGGCATGTCTCACATGCTCGTCACCGGCGGGGCCGGATTCATCGGAGCGCATTTTGTGCGGGCTCTGCTGGATCGCGGCGATCGGGTCCGGGTGCTTGATGACTTCTCGGCGGGGCGCATCGAGAATCTGGCGTATGTGCTCAAACGGGATCTGCGGGTGCCGGCGCCGGGTGAGCGTGTACAGGCCGGCGGCGTCGACATTTTCAATGGCGACATCCGTGACCTCGCGGCGTGCCGGCAGGCCTGCGAGGACGTGGGGACCGTTTTTCATCAGGCCGCGATGCGGTCGGTTCCGCGGTCGGTCGACGATCCCCGCGGCGCGAACGAGAGCAATGTGACCGGGACCCTCAATATGCTCGTCGCCGCTGCCGGAGCGGGAGTCCGGCGGCTCGTCTACGCGTCGTCGTCTTCGGTTTACGGTGACGACCCGACGCTGCCCAAGCGCGAAGATCAGATGCCGGCTCCGATCTCCCCCTACGGCGTGTCGAAGCTGACGGGCGAGTACTACGCTCGGGTCTTCGCCCGTACCTATGGGCTTTCGACGGTGTCGTTGCGGTACTTCAACGTCTTTGGCCCCCTGCAAGACCCGGCGTCGCAATACGCCGCGGTGATCCCCCGGTTTATCACTTGGACGTTGCAGGGGCACCCGTTGGAGATCCACGGTGACGGGCTGCAGTCGCGTGACTTTACCTACGTGGACAACGTCGTGTCCGCCGGCCTGCTGGCCGCCACCACCCCCGATGCCCAGGGGGAGGTTTTCAACATTGCCTGCGGGGAGCGTCTGACGCTTCTGGATGTCGTGTCGGCGGTGGAACGCATCACCGGTCGGCGGGCCGAACGGCGCCACGTGGCCCCGCGACGCGGCGATGTCCGGCACACTCTGGCGGACATTGCGAAGGCCCGCGCGGCGCTCGGCTATGCTCCCGTCGTACGGTTCGCCGAGGGCATGGAGCGCACCGTGGCCTTCTTCTCCGGGCGTGTGGCCGGACAGGTTGGAGAGCGTGGATGAGGATCTGCGTGATCGGCGGGCTCGGCTATGTCGGGCTGGTGACGAGCGCCTGCCTCGCCGACTTGGGACACGATGTTGTCGTCTACGATGCCGACCAAAAGCGCTTGGAGGCGGTCAAACAGGGCCGCCTGCCATTTAATGAGCCGGACTTAGACAATCTGCTTGCGCGAAACGTTGCCGCCGGCCGGCTGCGATTCGTCGAGACGATGGCCGATGGCGTCCGCGACGCGCAGACGGTGTTTATCGCCGTCGCAACACCAGCGCATCACGATGGTGAAACCGATCTCTCGCAGGTGATCGCGGCCTCAGAGGAACTGGCGCGGGTGCTACGGGGGCGCACGATCATTGTGGTGAAGAGCACCGTGCCGATGGGGACGCACGAGGCGCTGAAGCGGATACTCGACGCCCACAACCGCCTCGAGGGTCGCGACTACGACCTTGTCGCGCAGCCTGAGTTTCTGCGAGAAGGGAACGCCATCCAGGACTTCCTGAACCCGACTCGAATCATCATCGGTGCAACCGACCCGGCGGCGCGTCGCACCGTGCGCGACCTCTTCAAAGATCTCCAGTCACCGGTGCTGGAGACGACGTTTGAGCACGCGGTCCTGATCAAGTACGCTTCGAACGCCTTCCTGGCGATGCGGGTGTCGTTCGCTAACGAGCTGGCGAGTATCTGCGACGCTGCTGGGGCGGACGCGCTGGAAGTCCTCCACGGCATGGGCTACGACACGCGCATTGGCCACGCGTACCTTTCACCGGGTATCGGGTTCGGCGGGCCGTGTCTTGAGAAGGACCTGCTCTCGCTGATCCGGTTCGCCGAGGGGGCGGGCTACGAGCCTGGGTTTCTACGCGCGATCTTGGAGAAGAACGAGCAGCAGATCCGGCAAACGATCCGCCGGGTCACGGACCTATTGGAGGGCAACCTGTATGCTCGGACGATCGCGGTGCTGGGTCTGGCCTTCAAACCGGGAACCAGCGACGTCCGCAACTCCTTGTCGGTCCGCATCGTCGACAGGCTCCAGCGCCGGGGTGCGCTGATCCGCGCCTACGACCCCGTGGCTTCCGACGAGGCCCGGCACATCTTGAAGAACGTGATGTTCTTCGACGACCCCTACCGCGCCGCGCAGGGCAGCCACCTCGTACTGGTCCTGACCGCCTGGGATGAGTTCCGGCGCCTGGACCTGCACCGGTTGCGGAAGGCCGTGGCCACCGCGAATGTCATGGACGGGGTGAATGTGGTCGATCCGGAGCTGGCCAGGGAGGCCGGATTTACCTATAGGGGCGTGGGCCGGCACCAGGTGGGCCAACGCTTACGGGGAGTCTTCCCATGACGCGATCCAGGCGATGACCGGACCGTCTGGCGCGGCCGCCAGCCCCGGCGTACCCAAGACTGCGGGATCATAGCGAATCACCACGCTCGCGGCCGTGTTCCGGAAACTCAGCCCGCGATCACCGGCCAGGACGCTTCCCACGATGTCCACCCTGGCGCCTTCCAGCACATCGAAGACGCGGCTGGCCAGCACCAGCCCGTGTACCCGCAGCCTGGCGCCCTCAGCCACGATCAGCGAGCCGTTGTCGAGCACCATCAGCCCCGGCAGGAGGCGCGTGGCCGTCGTGTGCGTGATCTCAAGTTGCGCCCGGGGCTTGATGTACACTGTCCCTTCGGCGATAAGCGCCCCATCGGTGATCTCCAGGCGTCCGCCCTCCGAGAGGACCAGGCCTCCGTTCACGTAGACAACGCCGCTCATGCGTGGTGGATGCAGCCCGGCCCGCAGGTACTCCTGGATCTGGACGAACTCGGTCGACGTGTACAGGCTGTCACGCTTGCGCTCGAGATCCTGGTTCCCCGCGTACTTCCCCGCTGCGGCGTTCAGTCGTGCGTTCGCCGTGTTTCCTGCTGCCCGCGACCGGTAGTACCCGCGATCGACGTCCGGCAGTTCGGGCAGTGCCTCGGTGTGGTGCACGACGCCTTCCAGATGAATGCCGAGGCTGCGCAACTGATCGATTGCAACCCGCTGGTGGGCTTGGGACACCGTGAGTTCCGCCCCGCGGGCCAACAACAGTCTGATGGGTCCCGGACGCGGCGACCGCGGCGCCCGGCCCGGCACTTCGGGGCGATCCACCGGGCCGGGCGCGACTTCGAATGGCGTCTCTGGATCGTTGACCGATACAGAAGACGTCGCGAACCATATCTCACGACCGGCGGCGGCGTGGACCCAGGGCCGATCGCGCATGTCGGAGAGATAGGGAAGAACGTATGTCGCAGCCGGCGGGTCCTCGAGCCGGATGACGCTTGTCGCGTATAGGGCTGTCAGCAGCGCGGGGGAGGTCAGCGACACCCGTGCCCGCACCCGGCGCGTGACGCCCGCTGCCTCGCCCACGCTCGTCACGACAACGCCACCGTCCGGGGCGTCGGTGATCGACACGGTGAATCGCCCAGGCAGCGGTCCGGCCGCGAGCAACTCCGAATACGCGGCGGGACGCCAGGTACGACCGGGCTTCTGGCTGTCGGGGAGCACAGACTCGAGGACCACGAGCGCCCGATGCACGCCCGCCTCTGCCAGCGAGGAGGCTGCGGCGTCCCGAAGCCGGACGCCGGCGCGGGCCTGCTGCTGGTTCATGAACCAGATGAACATCGCCGACGATCCACCGAACGCGACCAGGAACAGGAGCACGATGAGCAGGGCTGCGCCGCTCTCGGTGGCGGCGGCACGACGCGGGCGGTACGCGGCCATCAGGGGTTGCGCGGCGCCGATGTGGTGCGGTTCGTGGCCGTGGCCTTGCCGCGACGAACCTCCACTTCGACGGTGACCCCGCCGCCGGCTTCGCGCGCAGTGATCGTAGCCACGCCGGTCGCGACCACACGAGTGTCGCGGATCTGCATTCGGGGATCACCGCCTACGAGTACAACCTGCCTGAGGACTTCCTGCCGGTCGGGGACGTACACGTAGACAATCCATTCAGCACCGTGTCCCGAGGGCGTTGTCGTACTGATCGCCACGACAGGATCTCCCACGCCGACCTCAAAGGACGGATGCACCAGGACGCTCGGCGCCTGACTGGCGCCTCGGACATCTCGCGCGATCAGATCCACCAGCGTCGAGGCCTGGATCTGTGCTTCCCGCAATTCCTGGCCGCGGCGCCAGGTGGACAAACTGGCCACGAACAGCGAGCCGACCATCGCTACTACGAGCGCTGTGAGCGCCAGGGCGATGACAATCTCGAGGAGGGTGAAGCCGCGCGTCCCGCCGCGTCTCATCGCCCCACGAATTCACACGCCGCCGAGATGTGCCGCAGCGTCGTCAGCGTGACCGACCGCACCCGGCGTTCTTGCGCCCACGAGACGGTGGCCGACAGTTCCCAGAGATTGTCGCCCACCCGCCGGGCGGAGACGTCACGTTGATACCGCGAAAGGTCTCCACCAGCGTCGGCAGGCACCTGGGTGCTGAACGATGAGCCGCAGGGCGACGCGGTCAACATCGCCAGGGCTTCCTCGGCGAGCCCCGTGGCGGTGTTCATCCGCGCGGCGAGGGCCGCGGCGCGCAGGCCGATGGCGAACGAGGCAAAGACCACAACCGCGACGACCGCCAGCAGCATGGTGGCGATCAACACCTCGAGGAGGGTCATGCCGCGTTCGCGTGTGTCAGTCATGGGTGCAATCCTTCACACAGACATTCGGACGACGTACGTGTCCGGATTGGCGCCTACGACTATTGTACCGCGTCACCTTGACACTTTTGTCGCCCCCATATTAAACTAGGCCGTGGTTCGTTCGCCGGGTGACCTCATGGTCCCCGGCGTTCTTGACGCCAGGAGAGGTCCCGATGAAAACGTTCATCCCGACCGCCGCGCAGATCAAACGGGAGTGGCTTCTGGTTGATGCCGACGGGAAGGTGCTGGGCCGGCTCGCGACTCGCGTCGCGGTGCTCTTGCGCGGGAAACTCAAGCCGCATTTCACACCGCACCAGGACACTGGCGACTTCGTCGTTGTGATCAACGCCGCCGGTATCCGACTCACCGGGCGGAAGCTGCAGCAAAAGAAAGCCTACCGGCACTCGGGGTACCCGGGCGGGCTGAGAGAGACCGGCTATGACGTCCTGGTCCGG
>JBGPNN010000193.1:0-6624 GCA_041487495.1 bacterium | reverse complement strand
TGGCCCTGGTCGACGCGCGGTTGAACCTCGAGGAGGTCAACACGGCGCTGGATCTCACGCTCCCCGCCGGTGACGTGGACTCGCTGGGAGGTTTTGTCTACAGCCTGCTCGGTCACGTGCCCGCTCAGGGCGAGCGGGTCAACTTCGATGGCGTGGAGCTCGCCGTGGAGCGCGTGGACGGGAACCGCATCACCCAGGTGAAGATCACCAAGGCAGAACCGGCAGCGGCCGTCGACGACTGATGCGTCACCACCTGCGCAACTGGTTGATCGCGGGCCTCCTGGTCGTAATGCCCCTCGCGGTGACCGCCCTCGTCCTGGTGGCGCTGTTCCGCTTCCTGGACAACCTGTTGGGTCCATTGTTCACCGTGCTGCTGGGAACCAAGATCCCAGGCCTGGGGCTCATCGCCGGGATCCTGCTGATCCTGGTGACGGGCGCCCTGGCCAGCAACATTATCGGCCGGCGGGCCGTCGGGGCATTCGATCGCCTGATGTTGCGCATCCCGCTTGCCCGTATCATCTACTCGGCCACCAAACAACTGGCCGACGCCGTGTTCTCGCAGAGCCGGAGCGGGTTCAAGGGCGCCGTGCTGGTCGAGTGGCCCAGGCAGGGACTCTATACTGTCGGCTTCGTAACAGGTGAGACGCTGGGCGAAGCGCAGCAGAAGAACACCGGGCGACTCATCAATGTCTTCATCATGACCACACCCAACCCGACAACTGGTTTCTTGTGCCTGGTGCCCGAAGACCAGCTGGTCCCCATCCGAATGAGCATGCAGGAAGCCCTCAAACTAATGGTCTCCGGCGGCCTCGTGGCCCCCCAGGTACCGGAGGAAAAGGCGCAGATGCCCGCCCGCCGCGTCGAGTGAGCGGGCCGGCCCACCGGCTCACCGCTGTCCAGGTCGCGACGCTGGTGCGCGCCGCGCGTGTTGCCCGCCGGCAGGCGTACGCCCCATATTCCCGGTTCCCGGTCGGGGCCGCCGTGCTCACCGCGTCGGGGGCTGTGGTCCCGGGGTGCAACGTCGAGAACGCCTCGTACGGGCTCTCGAATTGCGCCGAGCGGGTGGCTATCCAGCGGGCCGTGAGCGAAGGACACCGCCATCTGTGGGCCGTCGCCGTCGTCGCGCGTGGGGACGGGGCGATGCCCTGCGGGGCCTGCCGGCAGGTGATGCGGGAGTTCGGTGTCGAGCACGTGATCGTCGCCGGACCTTCGGGGGCGTCGCGCCGCTTCAGGCTCGGGGACCTGCTGGACCATGCGTTCGGGCCGAGGCGGTGATTTTCTTGACGCTTTCGCGGCCCCCCAAGTATAGTTAATCGACGGTGGAGAGTGGTGTGGTGAGCGTGGGCAGGTCTGAAACTGCGGGAGCAGGTTCGTGCATGTCACGTCGCTGCCCTTCAGCCGGCTTCTGGGCAGGCAGGTGCTCGACGCCAGCGGCTTCGTG
Source organism: bacterium (assembly GCA_041487495.1). GTDB lineage: Bacteria > Sysuimicrobiota > Sysuimicrobiia > Sysuimicrobiales > Humicultoraceae > JBGPNN01. The sequence goes on along the minus strand of JBGPNN010000193.1, from coordinate 5,183 downwards.
CTGGGGCGTCTCGCGGACCTGGCTGCCGAAGTGCACCCTACACGGCCGCGGATCGTGGGCCTCCTGCTCGACGTCGATCGTCCTCGCGTAGCCCTCATCCCCTGGAGCACGGTTAGCTCGCTCGATCCGGTCATCGCCCTCAACAAAGACCGCGCGGCGCTTCAGCCGCGGCCCCTGCAACCCGACGAGGTGCCCCTGCGAGAAGCCCTGCTCGACAAGCAGGTCGTCGACACGCACGGCCTGCGCGTCGTGAAGGTCAACGATCTGTTCCTGTCCGCCAGCAACGGCGAGTTGCTGCTGACCGGCGTCGATGTGGGCGCCACCGGGCTGCTGCGCCGGCTGGGCGCCGAACAGCCCGTGCGGTGGATCTTCCGCCGCTTCGGACGCACGCTCGAGGACCAGGCGCTCCCATGGACGTATGTGGCCGCCCTTGGCGGTCCGGTGACCCCGCTCAAGCTGTCGATCTCGCGCGAGCGGCTCAAGGCCATCCACCCGGCCGACCTCGCCGAGTTGTTGGAGGAGATGGATCGCGAGGAACGGGTCGAGGTCATGTCGGCGCTGAGCCATGAGGACGCGGCCGAGGTCCTGGAAGCCGCCGAGCCGGGCGTTCAGACCAACATCCTTCGCTCACTGCCGGCGGACCGGGCGTCTGACATCCTCGAGGAGATGGAGGCGGACGTCGCCGCCGACGTGTTGGGCGAGCTGCCCCAGGAGACGGCCAGTGAGTTGATCGTTCGCATGGAACCGGAAGCCGGCGCGGACGTGAGCCGTCTGCTCGCCTATCCACCCAACTCTGCGGGTGGCCGGATGACGCTTAGTTACATCGCCATTCCGGACACGTCGACCTGTGAGCAGACGATCACCAGGTTGCGCGGGCTCGCGCCAGACGAGGGAACGATCTACTACCTCTATGTGATGGACGCCGGCGGGCACTTGGTCGGAGTCCTGTCCCTGCGCGGGCTGCTCATCGCCGATCCCAAGACGCCGGTCACGCAGATCATGACGCGCGACGTCGTGGTCGTCCGTGCCGAGGAGTCCGATGAAGCCGCGGCGGCCGCGTTGATGAAGTATGATCTCCTGGCCGTCCCCGTCGTCGATACGGACCATCGGCTGCTGGGCATCGTGACGGTCGACGACCTGATGGATCTGATGGCCGAGCGCGCGGGTGGGCGGGTGCCGCGGCGGCTGGACAGGATCCGGCGGATGGTTCGGGGCTAGCCGGGCGTGCGCTGGCTGGGACGTCGCTGGGCGGGCCTGTTGCTTTTCCTCTCCGTGGCCGGGCCCGGCATCATCACGGCCTCGGTCGATAACGACGCGAACGGCATTGCCACGTATTCGATTGCCGGCGCGCATTTCGGGTATGCGCTGCTGTGGACGCTCCCGCTGGCCATCATTGCCCTCATCGTCATCCAGGAGATGAACGCGCGCATGGGGGCGGTGACCGGGCTGGGTCTCGCCGACCTGATCCGCGAGCAGTTCGGCGTCAAAACGACGGCGGCCATGATGGGTGTGCTGCTGGTGGCAAACTGGGCGAACACCATCGGTGACTTTGCGGGCGTCGCGGGCAGCCTCGAGGTCTTTCGGCTGCCGCGGCTGATCGGCGTGCCGATTGTGGCGGTCGCCGTCGCCACCCTGGTGCTCCGGGGTGGCTACCGGCTGATCGAGCGGATCTTCCTGGGCGCGTCCGCGCTCTATATCCTCTACGCCGTCTCGGCCGTGCTCGCGAAACCGCAGTGGGGCGCGGTGTTGCGGTCGGCGGTGGTCCCGACGTGGCAGTTCGATCCGGAGTATATCTGGTTGTTCATCGCGTTGATTGGGACCACGATCGCACCCTGGATGCAGTTCTACCAGCAGGCCGCGGTGGTCGACAAGGGGCTCACCGCGGATGACCTGCGCCTGGAGCGCCTCGACGTGGTCCTCGGCGCGCTCATCACGGCGCTGGTGGCGGGCTCCATCATCGTGGCCACTGCGGCCACCTTGTTTCCGCACGGCGTTGAGGTGCAACGCGCCGAGGACGCCGCCAGGGCGCTGGCGCCGTTGGCCGGCATGTATGCGTCGCTGCTGTTCGCGTTGGGTCTGCTGAATGCCGCGATTTTTTCGGTGGCGATCATCCCGCTGTCGACGGCCTACGCGGTCTGCGAGGCCTTCGGGTGGGAGTCTGGTCTCGATCGGACCGTGGCCCAGGCGCCCGTCTTCTACGGTCTGTTTTTGGCCGTGCTGGTGACGAGCGCGCTGGTGGTCCTGTGGCCGGGGTTGCCGCTCGTCAGGGTCATGGTGGCCTCGCAGGCGCTCAACGGCATCCTGCTGCCGGCGGTGCTGATCATCATGCTCAGGCTGGTGAACGACCGGCGCCTGATGGGACGCAAGGTCAATGGCTCCGCGGCCAATGCGATCGCCCTGGTCACGACGGCGTCGCTGATCATCCTGACCGTGGTCCTCCTGGTGAAGAGCCTGTAGGCGCGCCGATGGGACTCTACAAGATCGAGGGCATTGTCCTGCGGCGCCGGAACCTCGGCGAGGCCGATCGGCTCGTGACCGTGCTGTCGCGAGATCGGGGTAAACTGACGGTGGTCGCGCGGGGCGCCCGCAGACCACGGAGCCGCCTCGGGGGCCGGCTCGAGCCGCCGACACGGTTCCACGCGCTCGTGGCGGAGGGCCGCACGCTCGACGTGATCTCGCAAGTCGACGTCCTCGACGCGAACGCCGCACTGCGCAATGACCTGGCACGGATGGGGGCGACCGCGGTGGTACTCGAACTTGCCGATCGGGCGCTGGCCGACCGGCATCCGCATCCGGAGGTGTACGGGCTCCTGATCGAGGTGTTGGATCTGCTCCACGACGGTGATGGAGAGCTTGCCGGGCTTTGGTTCGCAGCCCGCCTGCTGGTGTTGACGGGTCACCGGCCGACCGCGACGCGGTGCGCGGTGTGCGGCCAGCGGATCCGTGGCGGGGCCATGTGGAGCGCGACGCTGGGCGGGACGGTGGACTCGACCTGCCGGGTTCGGGACCCCCACGCGGTCGCGGTCACGCCGCGTGTCGTGGCGCTGGTCGCGTTCTTGCTGGATGCCCGGTCCGCGGGGGTGCGCCGCCTGGCGCCGGCGCCCGGTGAATCCTCGGCTGCCGAGGGGCTACTGCACAGCTACGCGGAGGTCTGCTGGGAGACCCGGCTGCGCGCGCCCGGCGTCGTGGGCCGCATGCGCAGGACTGAAGATCCGCGTGCTGTGGTATATTGAGGACGGGAGGTGCCGGGATGGAGATCGACCTCGATCGAGCACGTCGTGCCATCATCGACCTGGGTACCGCGCTGGCCGAAGCGCGAGGGGTGATCCGCGTGGGGCCGGGCTCGGTGGTGCGCGTGAAAACCGAGTCGGAGGTCATCGAACTGCCGGTGTCGTGGGCCGTGGCCGGGCTGGTGGCATTTGCCGCGGCCGCGCTGATCTCGGCGATGCCGGCTCCGCCCATCCGGCGCCGCGTTCGCGAGGAAGAGCCGTTGGGGATCGGATAGGATCGGTCTTGCCCGCAAACGCTGTCAGGTGACTGACACGCCGCGTCCCAACGGGACGCGGTTTCGTTTCATGCCCACACCATCACGGAGGCCGGAGGGAGCACATGCGGATTCTCGTTATCGGTGGCACGCAGTTTTTTGGAAAAGAGATCGTGCGTCTGTTGCTGGAACGCAGAGACCGCCTGACAGTCTACAGTCGTGGCCGGCGAAAACCAGAGTGGCTGGAAGACGTCGAGCACCTGGTAGGCGACCGGACCGACCATGCCGCATTTGTGCAGACGTTCACCGGGCGCTCGTTCGATGTGGTGATTGACAACATCGCCTACACGCGTGGAGACGTAGACGCCGCGATCGACGCGTTCAGCGGGCGGGCCGGCCGGTACGTGCTGACCAGTAGCGTCTCGGTCTACCCGCTCCGGCGGCTCGATCCGGCGAAGCTGTTGTTGCCCATTTACGAGGATTCGGCCGATCTGGCGTTCCGCGAGGGCGAATCCTACAGCGACGGCAAACGCGCCTGCGAGCAGGCGCTGCTTGAGCGCGCCGGCAGGGACCTGCCGTTTACGATCATCCGCCCGCCCGTGGTCCAGGGGCCCGAGGATCCGACCGGCCGCGCATGGTTCTATGTGCAGCGGATCGCAGACGGCGGCCCCATCCTGGTGCCATCGAGCGTGCCAACGCCCGCGACGCGCCACGTGTTCAGCACGGACCTCGCCCGGGCCTACGTGGCTGCGATCGCAAGCCCCGCGGCGGCCGATCGGACGTACAACGTGGCCATGGAGGAGATCGTGACGCTCGTCGACTACGTCCGACTCCTGGCCATGGCGATGGATCGCCACGCCGACATCGTGGAGGTGCCCAAGGACCAACTCTCGCGGGACGAGACGCTGGCCGGGTACCGGCCGCCGTTCGGCGGGCGGTGGGTGGCCGACATCAGCCGGGTCCAGCGGGAGCTGTCATGGACGTCGACGCCGGTGGCCGACTGGCTGCGCGTGACCGCGGCGTGGCTGCTGGAGCGGGCGGGGAAGGATTCGGACGGCTACGCGGGGCGGGACGCCGAGCGCAAGGCCGCCGCCAGGTGGCGCGAGGGGACGTCGGCCAATTGATGAGCGGAAACGTTGACGGGTTTAGGAGATAGGACCTCTCCCAAGGCCCCCCATCCGTAACGCTTTGGGGATAATGGCAGGTAAACGTTCGCCGCTGCCTGTGGTGCTAAACTTATCAGAGCCCGGTGCGTTAGGCTGGTCAGCATAATCAAGAGTTAGGCGCTTACGGAGGTACGCAAGCAGGTTGACGACACCCTGCAGTTGCACGAAACCTCTCACCGGCGGCGATGAAGTACCGTTGGAGAGGCTCGCCGTCATCAGATCAGAGTGTCCTGCACTTCTGGAAGTACTTCTACCTGACCAAGTCTGGCCGGAATTCAAGACTTGGCACCGCCGCCTCGACACAGTTGGTCTCCATCGGTCAATGGTCCTATTGGCCCTGGAGCGAGGCCATCTGGACCGGATCACATCTCCCGTCCACCGTTACCTGATCGATGGTGGTTCCCTTCGCCCAGATGTACGGCACCAGTACCTGAAAGATCTCCGAGAGCGGTGGATGCACCACACGGATCCGATCGAACGACACCGTAAGTCTCGGATTTTTCGAGGTCGTTTGACGGAGCTGCAATGTGCCG
>JBGPNN010000192.1:0-6641 GCA_041487495.1 bacterium | reverse complement strand
CCAATTCCGGGATCACGAAGGCCTCATGCTCATGGACGCCGCGTTCCTGCTCAGAGGGACCGTCATCGGGTTCTCCATTGCCGCCCCCGTCGGACCCATTGGCGTCCTGTGCATCAGGCGGACGCTGGCCGACGGGCGCACGGTGGGGCTCATCTCCGGTCTGGGCGCCGCTACGGCCGACGCGCTCTACGGGACCGTCGCCGGTTTCGGGTTGACCGTCATATCGTCCGTCCTGATTGGAATGCAGCCCTGGCTGCGGCTCGTCGGCGGGGTCTTTCTCTGTTATCTTGGCCTTTCGACGTACCTGGCGCGACCCGCCGCGGACGCGATCGCGCCGCGGTCGAGCGGGCTCGTGGGTGCCTACGTATCGACGTTCCTCTTGACGCTGACGAACCCTATGACCATCCTGTCCTTTGGAGCTGTCTTCGCCGGGTTGGGACTCGCGGGGCCTGCCGCGAACTATGCGTCAGCGGCGATGCTCGTGGCCGGGGTCTTCCTCGGCTCGGCGCTCTGGTGGCTGACGTTGAGCGGCGCGGTCAGTACGATGCGCCGGCGATTCGATGTGGGTCGTCTGCGCTGGGTGAACAGAATTTCGGGGACGATCATTCTGGCCTTCGGGCTGTTGGCGCTGGCCGCCTGGTGGGTGAGTCGATGAACCGACAGAACATCTCGAGTGGCACACCCTGGGAGCCGATCGTCGGGTACTCACGCGCGGTCCGCGTGGGTGCGACCGTGCACGTGTCGGGGACCACGGCGACGGGGGAGGGTGGCGCGATCGTGGGCGCCGGCGATGTGTACGCGCAGACCGTCCAGACCCTCAAGAACATCGAGCGCGCGCTGCGCGCGGCCGGCGCATCGTTCCGGGACGTCGTGCGGACCCGGATCTATGTGATCAACATTGCCGATTGGGAGCAGGTGGCCCGCGCGCACGGGGAAATCTTCTGTGACATTCGACCGGCGACCAGCATGGTAGAAGTCCGCCGCCTGATCTCACCCGAGATGCTGGTGGAGATCGAGGCGGAGGCGGTGGTCCCTCATCACGGCGCTTCTTAACTCGACGATCGACACCAAGATCCAGGTCCGCCTCACCGTGGACCCCATCGCCCTGCAGCGCCGCGTGCCGGCACCGTGGCGGGTCGCTCCAGTCGCCGGCGGCGCGCATCGCGGAACGAACCTGCTCGTGATCTTCAGCGACGTGCTCCTCCGCCAGGAACCGGGGGGAGCACCGTCGCCGGATGCCGTCAATCGCTACGTGGCGCTGCTCGCTCCGGCCGCGCACCCGGGTAGCGAAGAGCAGTCCGTCTTCATGCTCCGGGTCTACTCGGCTCACCAGGCATCGATTCCCGGCCGGTTTCGAAACGCTGCGCCCGCCAGCGTCTGGAGGGAGCACAGCGAGGTTGGGACGGGGCTTCGCGCGGTCTGTGTCGAGCGGTTTGTCCTACACCCAGACGGCGGAGGTGTTGTCGATCTGCGCCTGCGCTACGAGCGGGGCACCCCGGTCCGGCAGGCGTGGCCGACCACTATGCGCTCGGCCGCAGATCCTGCGATCGTTCGCCTCTATGACTCGGAGGCGCTGATCGACATCGTGCACAGCATCCCCGCGGGTATCGATCGTGTCGAGGAATACCGCCTCCACGTTGCGGTCCCGGAGCTGCAGGACCTCTTCAACGGATCAGAGCACCTGGTGAGTCTGGCGGCTGTCCCCTGGTTCCTGCGCCGGGAGAGCGAGGGGAGGTGATCGCCCGCTGCGCCGGCCAACGCGCCAGAGCCACGCCCAGAACGGTCACCAGGGCGCCCGTCAGGTGGAGCGCCCCGAAGGGCTCGTGCAGCACCTTGACCGCGATGATCACGCCGATGGGTGGAATGAGGTAGAAGTAGGCGGCCGCCCGCGTGGGGCCGATGCGGCGGATGCCCTCGTACCAGAACAAATAACCTAGCGTCCCCGAACCCAGCGCCGCGTATCCGAGTTGCGCCCAGGCGATTGGCGACACATCCCAAGACTGCCGGGCCAGTTCGGGCAGCCCTACGAGCAAGAGCAGCACTGTCCCAAACACCATCCCGAGCGTCATGATCGTCAGCGAACTATACTGCTTGTACAGCGGCAGCACGATCACCGGCGTTACGGCGTACGACACCGTCGCGAGCAGAGTAATCAGATCGCCCTTGAGATGGCCCGAGGACACGCTGCCGCTCGCTTCCACCAGGACGATCACGCCCATGGTCGCCAGCACGATACCCGCGCCCTGCCGCCACGTGATCGGTTCGGCGCGCGTCAGCCAAACCAGCACGGCCGTGATCACCGGCGCGGTGTTGATGATGAGGATCGAGTTACTCGCCGTCGTGTACTTCAATCCGACGCCGAAAAAGATTTGATAGAAGCCCACGTGGAAGATGCCGACGGCGGCAATGCGCAGCAGGTCGCGTCGTGCGACGGACAGCGGCTGCCGTAAGACCACCAGGATCAGCAGCAGCCCGAGCGAGGCGATGACGAACCGGACACCGGCAAAAGCGAGGGGCGTAAACTCATCGTAGGCCGACTTGATGACGGTGAACGAGGCGCCCCACAAGATCACCGTGAGCAGGATCAGGACATCGCCAAGACCAAAAGCGCGTCGCACGCTACATGGCGATGAAGACGTTCTTGACCTCCGTGTAGAGGTCCAGCGCGTTCATCCCCAACTCCCGGCCGAAGCCGCTCATCTTGACGCCGCCGAACGGCGCCTCCTGGTGTACGCTGTGATTGGTGTTGATGCTCAAGACCCCGGTGCGAATCGCCTTCGCCATCCGCAGTGCCCGGCCCACATCGCGCGTCCACACGGAGCTCGACAGCCCGTATGGGGAGTCGTTGGCCATCCGAATCGCGTCGGCCTCGTCGTCGAACGGGATCAGACAGGCGACCGGGCCAAAGATTTCTTCTTGAGAGACGCGCATCTGGTTGGTGGCGCCCGTGAGCACCGTCGGGAGCAGGTAGGCGCCGCGGGCGAGGGACGGATCGGCCGGTGGTGCACCGCCGAACGCCACCTGTGCGCCCTCGGTTCGTCCGATCGCGACGTAGTTCAAGATGTGGTCGCGCTGGCCGTTGGAGATGACGGGTCCCATTTCTGTCGCGGGATCGAGCGGATCGCCCACCCGGATGCGCCGGGTGGCCTCAGTGAACAGCGCGGCCACGCGATCGTAGACCGGCCGCTGGACGAAGACGCGGCTGCGCGCGCAGCAGTCCTGACCGGCGTTGCCGTAGACGGCCGTGGTGGCGGCCTGCGCCGCGCGTTCGAGGTCCGCGTCGGCGAAGATAACGTTGGGTGACTTGCCGCCCAGTTCGAGCGAGACTCGCGTCATCGTGTCCGCCGCGAGTTTCATGATCTGGATCCCGGTGGTGGTCTCGCCGGTGAGCGCGACCTTGCCGACGGCGGGGTGCGTGACGATTGCGGCGCCGACCACGGCGCCCGGGCCGGTGACGACGTTGAGCACGCCCGGTGGCACGCCGGCCTCCATCGCGAGCGAGCCCATCCGCAGCGCCGTGAGCGGTGTATAGGACGCGGGCTTGAGGATGACCGAATTCCCCATGGCGAGGGCCGGGGCGACTTTCCAGGACGCGATGAGAAACGGGAAGTTCCAGGGGACGATCAGTCCCACGACTCCGATAGGCTCGCGCAGCGTGAAGTCGACCCCGCCGTCGGCCACCGGGATCGTCTCGCCGAAGACTTTGTTGGCGGCGCCGGCATAATACTCGAAACATCCGGCCGCGCCCGCGACCTCGCCGCGCGAATCCGCGATTGTCTTTCCGCTCTGGCGCGTCTCCAGGGTCGCAAGGTCTTCCGCGTGGTCACGAATGAGGGCCGCCAGCCGCAGCAGGACCCGGCCCCGGTCAGTGGCGCTCATCCCCGACCAGCGGCCGTCGTCGAACGCGGCCTGGGCCGCACGGGCCGCGCGGTCGACATCCTCCGGGCCACCCTTGGGCGCGTCGGCGACGACCTCGCCCGTCGCGGGGTTCACGACTCGAAACGTCTGGCCGCTCGCCGCCGCGACGTCCTCGCCATTGATCTTCATGTGGAATCGCATGCACAGGATTTCCCCACGTCCCATTGAACACCCTCTGCGGATGAGATTCTGCGTCGTCAACGGGTACCCAGAGACGACCCGCGAGATTCTCACGCGGGCCGGCGCGTGCGGTGCCGATGAGTTGTTCGTGCGGGTGTTCAAGACCCTGATGCCCCAGGCGCGCCTGGAGACGCTGCACCTGGCCGATCTCGACGTGGCGGTGCCGGACACGCGATCGATGGACGGCTACGACGGATTCCTGTGGACTGGCTCGAACCTGACCGCGTACGAAGACGATCCGCGGGTGACCCGGCAGATCGAGTTCGCCGGGCGCCTCTTCGAAACCGGCCGGCCGACCTTTGGCAGCTGCTGGGGCGCGCAGATTGCGGTGATGGCGGCGGGCGGCACGGTCGGGCGCAGCGCCCGCGGGCGCGAGATCGGCATCGCCCGCAAGATATGCCTGACGCCCGAAGGCCGGCGGCATCCGATGTATCAGGGCAAGCCGGAGGTGTTCGATGCATTCGCGTCGCACCTTGACGAGATAACGCGGCTCCCCCCGGGCGCCACGGTCCTGTCCGGCAACGACCATTCCGCGGTCCAGGCGCTGGAGATCCGGCACGCGAACGGCGTCTTTTGGGGGACGCAGTATCATCCCGAGTTCGACCTGTATCATCTGGCCCGGCTGATCGCGTCGCGCCAAGAGCCGTTGATGCAAGAGGGGTTTTTTGCCGATCGTGGCGCGGCGGCGTCCACCATTGCCCAAATGGAAGCCCTCGCGCGCGATCCCAGCCGGAAGGATCTGCGGTGGGCGCTGGGCATTGATGAGGACGTGCTGGACGAATCGATGCGCTGTAACGAGCTGCGGAACTGGCTCGAGCACCAGGTGCCCGCGCGGGCTGCGTCCAGGCCACCCCGCCGTTAGAGGGTTACCCGCGTCCTACCCCGCGCGCGCGGCCTGGTCGAGCCATCGCGCCACACGACTATCGTGCAACGCGCGCCGGCACCAATCAAAGTGGGTCTGCGCCAGATTCACGAAGTCCGACGGATTGTTGGAGACGTTGAGGGCCACCAGGTACCACAACGCCTCCCGAAGTTCGGCGACGATCTTGAGCAGATTGAACCGGGCCAGGGTGGCATCTGGTATCTCGCCGAAGTAGGCCCGGAGGAGGGCGTCGTCATCGGCTTCGGATAGGGTATGGTGAATGGCAAGATTGGCCAGGTCGAAGCAAATGTCACCCATGCCGGCATACTCCCAGTCGACGATGCGCACCTGATGGCCGTCATCGATCATATTCGGGCCCCAGAGATCGTTGTGACAGGGCCGCACGATGGTGCCGACGCGCCCAAGCGCCGTCTCGATCGCCCTTACATGGGAAAGCATCGACGGGATGTCATCTGGCAGTGGCGCGCCGGCCTGCTGGGCGGCCGCCGCGTACTGCGCCACGGCCTCAAATGCCGAGAATGTACCCTCGAACGCTGGACCGTCATGACAGCGGCGGATCGCGTCGATCACGCGGCCGAGCGTCTCCGGCGGCAGCGCTTCACCCGGCTTCAGCGAGCGGCCGGCCACGAACCGAGTCACCGTCACGCCTTTATCCGGCAGGAAATGGACCACCTCGGGCGCGACGCCGGCGCGGCTGGCGGCGACGGCGCAGTGATACTCGCGTTGGCGGTCGATGCCGAGCAGGCCCGCCCGTTCAGCCCAGATCCGCAGATGGAACGCCTCGCCGTCCACATCCACACGGTAGTTGAAGTTGGTGATGCCACCGGGCAGCGGGGAGATCGCAATCGACGATGCATTTTCCCAGGATGGGATGCGCCTGATTGTCTCCCCGACCGTGATGGGCATGCCGCAGAGAAGTTGGTGACGACTGCCCTGGAGTCCTTGGACATCTGCCGCAAGGAATTGCCGTCGCCGATAGGGTACTCTTTGCACATCCGGCACTTTTGAGGAGGGGGAGCATGAAGCTCAAGTGGATGCGCATGGTTTCGCTCGCCACGCTGGTCGTCCTGGCGCTCGCTGGGGTCGCGACCGGGCAAATGATGGGTATGGACAAGCTCGTGGCCGCCGCCAAGCAGGAAGGCCAGCTCACGGTGATCGCGCTGGCGCGTGACTGGTGCGGGTACGGCGGGATCATCGACGGGTTCAAGGCGAAGTACGGTCTGAAGGTGAATGAGCTCAATCCGGACGCCGGCTCGGGCGACGAAGTCCAGGCCATCAAGGCCAACAAGGGCAACAAAGGGCCCCAGGCGCCGGACGTGATCGACGTCGGCCTGTCGTTTGGCCCGTCGGCGAAGAAGGACGGGCTGATCCAGCCGTACAAGGTCGCCACGTGGGCCACGATCCCGAACGATGCGAAGGACGCGGGGGGATATTGGTACGGCGACTACTATGGCGTTCTGGCGTTTGAGATCAATGCCGACGTTGTCAAGACCCCGCCGCGCGACTGGCCAGATCTGCTCAAGCCGGACTACAAGAACCAGGTTGCCCTGGCAGGCGATCCTCGCTCATCGAATCAGGCGATTCAAGGCGTGTTCGCGGCTGGGCTGTCAAGCACGAAGGGGAAGGTGGAGGGAGCCGCGGAGGCGGGCCTGAAGTTCTT
>JBGPNN010000191.1:0-6642 GCA_041487495.1 bacterium | reverse complement strand
TGGGGCTCTCGGTTCCAGCGCGCCCAGCACCTGTGCATCCAATTGGCCACGCACGGCCACCGCGTCTACTACGTACGGCCATCGTTTTCGCCGGCGGAGGCCGCGACGCTTCGGGCGCACAGGCCGGGTGTGTACGATCTCCCTCTCCCCGGGCCGAAATGGCTCAACGTGCACCTGGACCGTCTGAATGCCGGCATGATCAAGCGGTTGGGACTGGTCCTGTCAGAGTTTCAACACGCCGAAGGCCTGCGCGATGTCGTCTGCGTGGTGTCGCTGCCGTTCTGGGGACCGCTTGCCGTCCACCTGAAGCAGGTTCTGGGGTGGACCCTCGTTTACGATTGCATGGATGATCATGCCGGTTTTGCAACCAGCCATCCGGAGATGGCGATGGCGGAGGTGGACCTTGTGGTCCACAGCGACCTTGTCCTGACCACCGCCCGCGTCCTCTACGAGCGATGGTCGCCGCACACATCCCGCTGCGTACTCCTTCACAACGCCGCGGACTTCGACCACTTCAGCGTGCCCGCAGGCACACCACCTGCGCTCTTCGACACGCTGCCAAAGCCGGTGATCGGGTACGCGGGGGCAATCGCGGAGTGGTTCGATAGTCGATTGGTCTCCGAACTCGCGAAGGAGCGCCCGGGGTGGTCCTTCGTGCTGATCGGCAGCACAGACGGCGGGGACGTGCGGGCCCTCCGACGGCTCCCCAACGTGTACCTCCTCGGCGAACTCCCTTACGCCAGCCTGCCAGATTACTATCATCAGTTCGACGCGTGTATCGTGCCGTTCGCGGTGAACCGGCTCACCCAGGCCACGGACCCCGTAAAGGTCTACGAATACCTGAGTGCCGGTAAGCCTGTGGTCACAACGCCGCTCCCAGAAGTGGCGCCGCTGGTTGTGGACGGGCTCGCGTATGAAGGACACGGGACCGCCGCCTTCTTGCAGGCCCTCGAGCACGCACTGAGCGAGGATGGTCCGGAGCGCCGGGCCGCGCGGACGGCGTTTGCCCGCCGGCACACCTGGGCCGCGCGCTACCTGGCACTAAAGACAGCCGTGGCTGGTGTCGTGCCCAGGGCGAGCATCGTCATCGTCACCCACAACAAGGTCCACCTCACCGCTCTATGTCTGGAGAGCCTGTGGGGCTATACCTCGTACGCCAACGCCGAGGTCATCGTCGTCGACAACGCCTCCCAGGACGGCACCGCGGAGATGGTTCGGGAAATGCAGACAGTACACTCGAATCTGCGCTTCATCCTAAACAACGAGAACAGAGGATTCGCGGCGGGCACGAATCAAGGACTGATGGCATCGTCTGGCGAGATCCTCGTCTTGCTCAACAACGATACGGTCGTCACACGTGGCTGGCTGGGTGGCCTGGCGCGGCATCTGTCCAGCGACCCCTCAATCGGGATGGTTGGCCCGGTGACCAACTTCTCGGGAAACGAGTCACGCATCGAGGTCTCGTACGGTTCGATGGAGGACATGCACGCCTTCGCCGAGGCCTACGGCCGGGCGCATGCCGGCGAGATCCGCGCCCTCCCCATGCTCAGCATGTTCTGCGTGGCATTTCGGCGTGACGTCCTGCAGCGGGCCGGCTTGCTGGATGAGCGCTTCGGGATCGGGATGTTCGAGGACGACGACTACGCGTGGCGGGTGCGCGCGCTCGGATACAGACTGGTCTGCGCCGAGGACGTCTTCGTGCACCACTTCGGCCGTTCGTCGATCAAAGACCTGGAGGATGCGGCCTACGACGCGCTCTTCGAGCGGAACAAACAGTTGTTTGAACGCAAGTGGCGCACGGTTTGGGAGCGCCACCAGTCCCGGCCTCGCGTCTAACGCATTAGCCGCGGCGGCGGTACAGCGTGCACGCGCCCGCGTCTTCGCCGCGGGTCATCTGCTCCTGAACGTAGCGTGCCAGTTCGGCGGGGCGAAGGATGATCGGCCCCTGGGCCGCAAAGCAGACCGTCCTGATGCGGCCCTCTGCGATCGATGCGATCACGTCGCGTTGCCCGCGCGGGCCGAAGGTCGTCACGTAGGGGTAGTCGTAGGGCGTCGGATTTTTCAACCCCGTGAGCAGGTAATAGAATCCAGCCTCTGGGATGAGGAGAAACGGCTGGTCCCCCGCCGCGACAGCAGCCAGCCTCCGCGCGTGCGCGGCGTAGTCTTCTTCGGTGGCGCTTGGGATCAACGTCCCGCGGAAATGCTGGAGTGTAGAGACTCGCATTGTGCCCCCCCCGACCCGGACGGCGGGCGTGAGCAGGGACAGGGTCAGGCCGATCCCAAACCACACCAGCAGCGCTGAGGCCCCGACACGCTTCCAGGTCCCTCCGGCCGGCCAGACCCCGCGAAAGCCGTACGCCAGGCCGACGACGAGCGGCGGCATCGCGTGGATCAGGTGCTCGTTGTCGGTCCTGGGGAATACGCCGAGGAAGCCGGCGGCGACAAACGCGACAACGATCGCAAGCGTGGCGCGCCGCTGGTGGTCGACGCGCAGCCAGGCGGCCAGCAGGGCCGCCGCGGTCAGGGGTGGGATCAGGAACCGGTCCAGGTCGTACGCGACCCTGAGGCTGTCCCGCAACGACATACCCGGCAACAGGCGCACCATTAGGATGGGGCCGTCGAGATACCCGACCGCGGCATGTGTGAGGTAGGTCATCTTGTTGAGGACCCCATACGCGAGGAATTGGCCCGCCGCGCCGTCCAGCCAGATGGGGACCATCGTGACGGCCGGCGCCAGAGCGAACGCCCCTCCGGCGATGACCAACCTCCGACCCAGCGCGCGCCAACCGGGCGGTACGACTGCGAGCGAGGCGACCAGCGCGGCCGCCGCGTAGGCGCCAATGTTCTGCTTACTGGCGAAGCAGAGACCGGCGGCGAAGCCGGCTGCGGCCAGCGCCATTGTCGCGGCACGCCGGCCGTCCCGTGAGTCGACGCGCACGGCCTCATGCCAGCGCAGGGTCACGCTCAGCGTCGCCAAGAGGAAGACCGTGCTCATGGCGGAGTACGGAGCCATCTCGGGCCGGCCCAACATCAGCAGGGCCAGGATCAGAAGGAGCGGGAACTCCCGGGGACCGCCCAACTGCCGGTCGATGCGCGCGACCAACAGGACGCTGAGCGCAAAGCACAGCCCCACCACGGCCTTGATGACCAAGATCTCTGTGCCAAAGACGCGCACGGCCAGGGCGGTGACCTGTACCGAGAGGGGCGTGACGCCGAAGAAGACGTCGCGGTACAGCGCCTCGCCGGACGTGACCCGGTGCACGACCTGCAAGAACCACGCCTCATCGTAGACCGTCAGCCCGTCGGCAAACCCGCGCGCAGCCGAGAGGAGAACACTTGCGGCCAACAGCCCAACCCCAGTCAGGAGAGCGCCGGGCTTCAGGGTCGTATGCCCTTGAAAAGCTGGAACGGGCGCAGACCTTTCCAGACCGGCACCGCTTCCAGCACCCGTTCCAGCCGCGCCCCCCAGGGCCGGTTCACAACAAACGGTGGTAGGAAACCAAAGCGGGCCAGCGCTGGCTGCGTCAGACCCGCCTCGCGCATCGCGCGGAACACGGGTCCCCTACGCATGCTCGTCAGGCTATACTCACCGGCCCGGGTCATACCGGGTGTGACGAGGATCTGAACATAGTACAGTGGATTGAACGGATTCGGCTCGAGGAACACTATCCGGCCGCCCGGTTTCAGCAGGGGGCCGAGACCTACCAGGGCGCCGTCCAACGTGGCCAGGTGGTGAAGGACGAAGAAGCCCAACACCGCATCGAACGCGCCCTCCAGACCCGCCGGCGGTTGCCGGATGTCGGCGCAGTGCAGCGGGATGTCGAATCGTCCCCCTGCATACCCCCGGAGCCGGTCGAGCAATACCTGCGAGATGTCAAGCCCCTCAACTCTCACCCCACGCTCAGCGAGGATGAGCGTGTAACGCCCCATGCCGCAGCCGACGTCCAGCACACGGGCGCCCGGCGCGATCCCGGCGAAACGCATCGCTTCATCCACGTGCCGTCGGAGATAGGGGGACCCCGTCGGCACCATCCTGGGTTTGTCCGAGAGTTCAAAGTACTCTTTCTGACGGACGTTATGGGGATCGAGATCGATCGAGGAGGGCCCGGTCATATCTGCGCTCCTCGTGCGCGCAGTTTGTACGCCAGCACCCAGGTCAGCGCCCGCCAGGCGACTTCCATGCGGTCCCAGGACGTGTAGGCCGACCGACCGATTGGCCGCTCGGCACGGTGGACAGGAATGGAGGCCACCGGCAGACCGCTGCACCCGATCATCGCGACAAGGTGAGGCCGCGGGTTGTCCAGTGCCAGCACGCGCTCGAGCATCTCGCGGTTCATCGCGACGTAGAGACCGGCGTCTGCGGGCACACCGCAGAGCAGGTGCAGCGCCCTCTTGAACAAACGCGACGTCAGGAGGCGCAGCCGCGACTCGTACCGACCCCGCCGCCCAGCGAACACCGCGGCTACGCCCGCTCCGCCGCTAGCGAGCAGCAGGGGGATCGCCTCCGGCGGATCCTGCAGATCGGCGTCCATCACAACGACCCAGCGTCCGCGCGCGTGCCGGAGGCCGGTCAGCACGGCTCGCTGCTGCCCGACGTTCCGCTCCAGCGTCAGGACGACGAGGCGCGGATCCCCTCGCGCCAATTCCTCCAGCACGGCGCCGGACCCGTCAGGGCATGCGTCGTCCACAAAGACGAGTTCGTAGGGCCGACCCTGCGCGTCCAGGACATTGCACAGGCTCCGGTAGAGGGCGTGCAGCGTCTCCCGATTGCGGTAGACGGGGAGGATGACGCTGAGGTCTAGCCGCGCGATGCCGTCACACTGAACCATTCGATGGTCCTCTTCAGCCCGCTTGCGAGGTCATACCGCGGGCGCCAGCCCAACACCGCGGCGGCCTTCTGGATGTCGGCGACCCAGTACCCGGTGTCGGCGGGCTTGGCGGGGTACTCGCCAACACGCACACGCACCGTCCGGCCGGTCAGGCGCTGCACCATGTCGACCAGATCCTCGTTGCTCCATTGCCGTCCCGAGCCGACGTTGATGACCTCGCCGTCCGCACCAATCCCCGTGGCTGCGAGCAGCATGGCGTCGACGACGTCATCGACAAAGACGAAGTCGTGGCGGACGCCCGGCGCGGTCAGCGCAACGTCCTCGCCGCGTAGGGCAGCCCGGATAATTGTGGGGATCAGCCGCGAGGGCGCCTCCCAGCAGCCGTAGATCGAGAACAACCGCAGGACCACGATCGGCCGGCGTTCCGCGCGGGCGTGTTGCAGGCACAGCAGGCTCGCGGCCGCCTTCGCCGCGCCGCGGAACGTCGTCGGCTCCAGCCGATCGGTCTCGGTGTAGGGGACGGTTTTTGGCCCGTACTCCAATGCGCTGCCGGCAACGACCAACCGCTGGCAGTCCAGCGGCGCCAGCGCCTCAAGCAGATTGGCCGTCCCGATGACGGCCGATGCGAGGAACTCCACGCGCGCCGGTGGCGTCGTGGGGTGCCCGCCGGGTGCGGCGAGGTGAAAGACGACATCTGGTCTGGCGGCTTCGACCGCCGACCGCAGCCGCTCGCCCTCGGTCAAGTCCGCGACGTGAAGGACCAACGCGGGCAAGTCGCCTTCGATTCTCCACAGGTGTGTGGTCGGGCGAACGAGCACGTGGACCTGCGCGCCCTCCCGCAGCAGCCTCTTGACCAGATTGGCGCCTATGAAACCGGCCGCGCCCGTGACGAGGACGCGCCTATCGCGCACGCTGTCCATGCGGAAGCGGTTCCGCGACGCGCGGCAGCTCCCCGGGCCAGGCCAGGTTGGCGACCTCCTGGTCGGCGCGGTCTTGCGCCAGGCGGTCGGGCGTCCGCCGTTGTGTTTCCTCCAGCGCCGCACGTAATCTGGGAATCTCCACACTCAGATCCCGACCCTGGATGTCGCGGTGAAAGGAGCGACGCAGAAAACTGAACTGGCACCCCAGCCGAGCCATCTCACTGATGAGCAACCGGCACGGGATCGGGAACCCGGCGTCGGGCAGGGTCAGTCCCGCAAACCCGAACGGCGCGCGAAATACCTCCCGGATGCGCTCCACGGTGCCGTCGGCCACGGCGGAGAAGATGTTCCGCGTGCGGCGCTCGATCGACAGGTCGTTCAGCCCTACGTAGACGCGCGACAGCGGCAGGCGGGCCAGGTCGCGGCAGATGCGCGTCGCCGCCACCGTCTCCACCAGGATGCCGATCCCGCAACGTCCGCCGGCCTGCGCGAGCACGGCTTCCACTTCCTCTGCGGAGCGGACCATCGGCAGGAGAATCTCGTTGGCTCCGGCCTCGACCGCCTGCTCGACCTCCGCCGCGGTCGTCGCGCCATAGCTGTTAATTCGACAAATGACCCGGGCGTCGGTGGAAGCCCGGACCCGGTGCAGATCGTCAAGGCTGTCCTGGTTGATCTGGGTATCGACGTCCGCCTGGCGTTCGTGCTTGCCGGTGCGTTCCCAATCGACGGTGATGCCATCTACCCCGGCCGCCACTGCCTGGCGGATGAACCCAGGATCGGTCGAGAACAAGAGTAGCTCGAATCGGGTCTTCAAGCGGCAGCCTTCCGGCACACGGCGACCAGCGACGATCCCCATGGCCAGGGGATCACCTCACCGAGCCGCACTTCCGTCA
>JBGPNN010000190.1:0-6700 GCA_041487495.1 bacterium | reverse complement strand
CGACGGCTGGGACACCGGTGAGGTCGACGTGCTGGAAGCCGGGATGGTCGAACTGCGGCGGCGCGCCGCCAAGGTCATCTGGTTGAACCCCCTGCTGGCGAGTCCCGGGTACGAACCGATCTGCCAGGGCATGCGGGTCGCGCTGCCCTACGTGGATGTGTTTGCGCCGGCGCACAACCTCGAAAGCCTGCGCCGGCTGGAACGGTACTTGAGCCGCAAACCATGAAGGAACTGAGCGAGATCCTCAAAGCGGTTGACGAGAGCACGGCCCGTGGCGTGCCGGTGGCCCTGGCGACCATCATTGGCGTCCGCGGCTCGACGTACCGGCGCGCCGGCGCGCGGCTGCTGGTCACGAAGTCCAACCAGATGACCGGGAACATCAGCGGCGGTTGTCTCGAGGGCGACGTGGCAGTGCTCGCGGGCGAGGTCATCGAACAGCGGACCCCGCGGCTGATGAACTACGACTTGACCGCCGATGATGACGCGGTCTGGGGGTTGGGTTTGGGGTGCAACGGCGTGATCGAGGTGTTCGTCGAGCCGACGTCGGCCGGCGATCTCTTGTGGCGCGCGGCGCGGGCAGCCCTCGACAGCGACGAGGCCGTCGTGATCGCGACCGTCGTTGAGGGCACCGCCGCCGTCCCCGCCGGACGCCGGGCCCTGATCTGGCCGGACGGCCGCCGGCAGGGGAGCCTGGGCGACGCATCCGTGGATGCCGAGGTCCTGCGCCTGGCCGAGGACGCACTCCGCGATCGCCGCTCGGCGACGCAGACCGTGACGGGGCCGGGGGGAGCCGTGCGCATCTTCGTCGAGGTGCTGCACCCGCCGATGCGGCTCGTCGTCTGCGGCGCCGGGCACGACGCAATTCCCGTGGTGCGCTTCGCCTCGCAATTGGGCTGGCGGGTGCTGGTCGTCGACCGCCGCGAGGCGTTCCTCAATCACGAGCGCTTCCCGGGCGCGGCCGGCTTCGTGCGGACCGAGTTCCCGGAAGCCGGCACGACCGTTCCAACGGATTCCCACACGTGTGTCCTGGTGATGACGCACAACTACATACACGACCGCGACCTGCTTCGCGCCTTCCTCCCGACCCCGGCCGCCTACCTTGGGATGCTCGGGCCACGGGTCCGCACCGATAAGATCATGCGTGAACTCGAGGCCGAAGGTGTGGCGATCCCGCCGGAACGCCGCGCGCAGATCTTTGGCCCGGTCGGCCTTGACATCGGCAGCGAGACCCCCGATGAGATCGCGCTGGCCGCGCTCGGCGAGATCCTGGCGACGGCACGGGGCCGCGAGGGCGGGTTCCTGCGAGCCCGCGGCGGGGCCATCCATACGCCGGCGCAGGACGCGTGACCATCGGAGGAGCTCCAGTCGTCGGCGCCGTGATCCTGGCCGCCGGTGGCAGCACGCGCATGGGGCGGCCCAAACTGGCTCTACCCGTCCGCGGCACGCCGATGATCCGCCTCGCTGTGGAGACCGCGCTGGCGTCGCGGTGCCGGGACGTCGTCGTGGTCCTTGGGACGTACGCGGATGTCTACCGGCCGCTGCTGGACGGACTCACGGCCCGGATCGTCATCAACCCCGATCCCCTAGAAGGGATGGGGTCATCGATCCGCCGGGGCGTGGAAGAACTCTCCCCTGACGCACAGGGCGTGGTCATTCTGCTCGCCGACCAGCCGTTTGTCACGCACGAGGTCATCGACCGTCTGATCGAGACAGCCCTGACCGATCAGAAGCGGATCGTCGCATCGACGTATCGCGGCAGCGTGGGACCGCCGGTGTATTTCGACCGCGCGTTGTTTCTCGATCTGCTGACCCTGGAAGGCGATCGGGGCGCCCGCAGCGTCATCGAGACTTATCCGAAGGAAGGCGTGGCACTACCCTTACCTGACGGCATCGCCGTCGACATTGATACCGCGGAGGACCTCTCCTCGCTCGAGCGATAGACGGCCAGCAGATACCCGACGACCCTTTCAGGGGGTGCTGGACGGCGGCGGCATCACGAGCAGCACGTCGCTGACCGGCCGTTCGCCGAACTCGTCCGACGGGAGATTGATCACCACCCCGCGCACCACCAGCGTCGACGACCCGCCGCCGTCGAGGTTCAGCGCATCGATCACGCCCAGGCGGCGCAGGGTGAATGCCAGTTCGGGCAGCGTCATCCCCAGGCTGTGGTAGGGTTGGCGGCCGCCGACGACCACGAGGATAATCCGGCCGTCCGCTAGGCGACCGATGGCCGTCCGCGGATGGCGTCGATCGACCAGCACGGGGCGGAATCCTTCGCCACCCACGTACGTCCCATCCGTGAGCAGGCGCGGCCCGCCACCGATGACCTGCCGCACGGTCTCCCAGCGTGGATCGCCGGACTCCGCGACCAGCCTCGCGCGCAGCGTTACATGATGGCCCGGCTTGAACACGGCCAGGAGCGCGTCGCGTCCGCGGCCATGCCCAGAGAGCACGTAGCCGCCCGGCGGGATGGCATTGTTGCCGCGGCCGTCGACGACCTGCTGCACCAGTTCGTTGGCGACGACGACCTCGACACCAAAGGCGTTCGTCCGCGTCGCGGGTCCATACACCTGGCGATACAAGACGATCTCGTTCGCCCCACGCTCGCGGTTGAGACCGTCGATGCTGAGCGATCCGGCCTCGGTGCCGGCGACGGCGTCGAGCCGCACAGTGTCGATGAGCAGCGCGCCGTCGTCCGTGAACCCCGCGCACGAGCGGCCGGTGATCGGCTCGCTGATGACCTCACCGTCGATCACGAGGCATCCGAGCGGGTCGCCTGCTCCGGAGAAGAAGCCGCCGTTGATGGCCGCCGTCGCGCCCGCGCGGCGCGCTGCCTCGCTCGTCCGCCCTCGACCGATCATCCCTTCACGTGCGAGCGCCGGGCGCAGCCGGACACCGGCGGTGGGCTCGATCAGCAGCATACCCATCCAGAATGGTCCGCTGAGCGATTCGTATTCGCGCAGGGTGACGATCAGGATCGACGGCACGCCGTCGGTGGCCAGATTCTGCTGAAAGGCGATCGCCTCGCTGCGTGACGTGAAGTTCCCGACCCGCACTCTATAGAGGTCGTCGACCTGCTCGACGAAGACCGGCTGGCCGCGGTTGCGCAGCCCCTCGGCCGTGCGGCGGGCCCGATCTTCGTCCTGAAAGGCGGCGACCTGCACCCGCCACACTGGTAGCGGCCGCAGCATCCCACGCTTTTCCAGAATCAGCGTGCCCCCGGGGCCCAGCGTCGTCGTGAAGCGCAGGGTGATGCCGTGCTCGACACCCTGCAGGTAGGCCCACAGCAGGCTCGCGGCTTCCGCCCGCGTCATCGCGTCGGCAGGCCGCACACGGTCGCCCGGCGGCTCACGCAGCAGCGGGGGGTTGCTCAATGCTGCGACGGCGATCGACCCGCGCACCACCGGCGGGAGGCCGTCGACGTCGTTGAACGGCAGCGTGGCGTTCACCATGTATGCCGATTCGAACGTGTGCCCCAGCGCGCGGACCATGAAGACGATGGCATCCTCGCGGGTGATCGGCACGCCGGGCCGGAAAACCCGGCCGGTGGGCACGACCCCATAGATGACGGCCGACTCCAGGGGCGCCGCAAATTCGTGCGATGGTGGGACGTCGGTGAAGGGCGCGCTATCCATGCGGATCAGCGGCAGACCGCGCGCCGAGAGCAACCACGCGATGAACTGCCCGCGCGTAACGGCGTCGCGTGGACGAAACTGCCGGTTTGGACCGAGGCCGATGATGTTGCGGTGGACCAGGTCGACGATCCGTGCTTCTGCCCAGTGCCCACGCACGTCGGCGACGACCGGCTGCGCGGGCGCGACGACCGTGGAGGCAGCCAGCCGGATGGCAAGGATGACCAGCAGGAGGCGAGCGGGAGGGACCGGGAAGCGCACGTCTCGAGTTTTCTGCCACTACCGAAGGTCTCCTTCCCGGCGGAGCGCCCCGGCGAGGCGCCGCTTATCCACACCCCCCAGAATTTGTAGCCGTGCGTGGAGGAGAATCTATATGTAGTAGCGAACAAGAACGCGACGGCACGGTGTGGCCGTCCATCTTCCAGGAGCAAAGGAGGCGATTATAGTGGCGAAAAAGGCAAAGAAGGCCGCCAAGAAGAAGGGCAAGTAACCGCCTGCGCTTGCCCCCGGAGGGACGGCGGGTTGCCCGCCGTCCCTCTGTTTTCGGAACCCGCCACCCGATCCCCGCGTATGTGAAGTGATGCCGTAATCCAACACAGGTGGGTGAGCGTACGATGGGGATCAGGAATGTCGTCTGGGTGATTGCACTGGCCGCGATGACCGCGGCCTGCGGGCAGTTGTTGTCGCCGATAACCAGCGAGCCGCCACCGACTCCCGGGATCAGCACCACCACCGATCCGACCGGCGATGCCGGCCCGTCGCCGACCTTCGACGCGGTCGAGTTGCGAACCGAACGCGGATCGTCGACCATTCAGGTCCGGCTGTGGACTGTGCCTGACCCGGTACTCCCCGCGCCGGGATCCGCGCCCTCGTTTTCACAATTGAGCGGGGGCATTGGTTTCAATACCGATCTGAACGCGTCGACCGGGACAGATTTCCTCTCGCCGTGTGGGATTGGGCAGGGGCTCGACCGGTTTATCGATCTGACCGCGCGGAACTTCGACGGCACATACAACGTCTTCGACGCGGCGCTCGCGCTGCGCGGGTTCGCGACCGTCTCCCAGGACGGCCCGCGGGTCACCTTCACCACGTCGTTCGTGACGCTGGGCACCGCCACGGGCCGGATGCAGGTGAACGCGATTACCGGCACCGGTGTCTTTAGCCCGCGGGATTGTATCCCCGATGCGGGACAGTCGCTGCCGAGCCGGGCGCCGAGCGGGCGCCACCGACTGCTGGCGGACTAGATCAGCAGGAAGGCAGCGTCCGAGTCTCGCTAGGCGAACGCATCGAAGCCAGTCAGGTCACGCCCGAGAATCAGCGTGTGGATGTCGTACGTGCCCTCATACGTATCGACCGTCTCGAGGTTGGCGGCGTGGCGTATCGCGTGGTGCTCGAGGGTGATGCCCGCGCCGCCCAGGATGCCCCGCGCCGCGCGCGCGATCTCGAGGGCCGCGCGCACGTTGTTGCGCTTGGCCAGCGAGACGTGCGTGTACTTCATCTTGCCCTGATCCTTGAGCTGGCCGAGCCGGTAGGCGACGAGTTGCGCCTTGGTGATTTCGGTGAGCATGTCGACCAGGCGCTCCTGGATCAACTGCCGCGCCGCGATCGGCTTGCCGAACGAGATGCGCTCTCGAGCGTAGGCGAGCGCCTCCTCGAAGCACGCACTCGCCGCCCCGACCGCGCCCCACGCGATACCGTACCGGGCCTGGGTCAGGCACGACAGCGGCGCCCGCAACCCGTCCGCGCCGGGGAGCCGCGCGTCGTCGGCCAGCTTGACCCCATCGAGCACGAGTTCTGTCGTATCTGAAGCGCGCATGCTCGCCTTGGTGTGAAGGACGTTGGCCGAGAACCCCGGGGTGCCGCGCTCGACTAAGAAGCCGCGGATCTCATCGCCGTCGTCTTTGGCCCAGACGAGCGCAACATCGGCCATTGAGCCGTTGGTGATCCACATCTTGGTACCCGACAGTTCCCACCCGGCGCCGCGGCGCCGGGCCCGCGTCGACATGGCCCCCGGATCGGACCCCGCGCTCGGCTCGGTCAGCGCGAAGCAGCCTACGGCTTCGCCCTTGGCCAGCCGCGGCAGCCAGCGCCGTTTCTGATCCTCACTGCCGTACTGGTGGATGGGATACATGACCAGCGCACCCTGCACGGACGCGAACGATCGCAGCCCCGAATCACCGCGGTCCAGTTCCTGCATGATCAACCCGTAGGCGATGTTGTTGACGCCGGCGGCGCCGTACTCTGGGGGCAAATTGGCGCCGAGGACCCCGAGGGCACCCAGCGCGGGGATGAGATGCTTCGGGAACTCGCCGCGCAGCCACCACCCGCCGATGTGCGGCAGCACCTCGCGGTCGACGAAGCGGCGCACGGTATCGCGCACCAGGCGCTCATCGTCGGTCAACACGTCTTCCAACAGGTAGTAATCGGTCGCTTGCGCCGCCAGCTCTCTCACACTCGTCCCTCCGCAGCGTGCATCCCCCTGATTCTAGGAGAAGGCGATGAGGTTGAGGAGGGGGCGGGCGCGGCGCGAGAGAAGGCGTATGGCGTGAGCATCAGAGTCGGTGTGCTGGGCGCGGGATTCATTGGGCGGATCCACGCACTCAATCTGAAAAAGGACCGGCGGGTGGACCTCGTCGGCATCGCTGACGTCATGCGGGCGTCCGCGGCGCGGTTGGCCGACGAAGTCGGCGCGCCGCCGATGGACGGTCTGGCCGCGTTGCTCTCCGCCGGCGCGCAAGCCGTCTACATCTGTACGCCCAACGCACAGCACGTCCAGCCGGTGGTGAGCGCGCTGGAGGCCGGGGTGCATGTCTTCTCGGAGAAGCCCATGGCGA
This sequence comes from bacterium, assembly GCA_041487495.1. Lineage (GTDB taxonomy): Bacteria > Sysuimicrobiota > Sysuimicrobiia > Sysuimicrobiales > Humicultoraceae > JBGPNN01. The sequence continues at coordinate 234 of JBGPNN010000190.1, read as the reverse complement.
CGTCGCTGGACGGCGCGCGCACGATCCGCGATGCGGCCCGCCGGGCGAAGGGCATTTACCAGATCGGCTTCAACCGGCGCTTTGCCAATGTCTACCGGTTCGCGAAGGAGCGCATTGACGACGGCCGCCTGGCGCCCCGCCTGGCGCAGATGAAGCACAACCGGGGTGAGCTGGTGCAGCCGCCGTGGACCGGCAACGCAGCCGTGACCGGAGGCTATCTCTACGAGACACCGG
>JBGPNN010000189.1:0-6711 GCA_041487495.1 bacterium | reverse complement strand
CGGTTGATGCATCCTGCGCGGGCGCAGGCTTTGATCGAGCAAAAGACCGCGGAAGCCCTCCGGGACCTGCTGTCGATGAAACCGCTCCGCGTGCCCGAGCCTGTGACCGTGGAAATCCAGTTCAAACGCACCGCGCATGCGGACGAGGCCGACCGGGTTCCGGGGGTCGAGCGCGTGGACGACTGTACGATCCGGGCGCGCGCGCCGGACGCGGCGGCCGCCGGGTCGCTCATTCGCACGTGTATCAAGCTCGGCGCCACAGCGCAGAACGATCCGATGCGGTGATGGGAGGACACGGATGAAGGTCTACATCTCTGTCGACATCGAGGGCGTGGCCGGCATCGTTGACCGCGCGCAGGCGTCCCTGCCTGGTATCGACTACGAGCGCGGGCGGCGGCTGATGACCCAGGAGGCCGCGGCAGCGGTGCGCGGGGCCCTGGCGGCGGGCGCGACCGACGTGTGGGTGTCCGACTCGCACGGGTCGAACGGGAGCCGCAACATCATCGTCGAGGACCTGCCGCAGGAGTGCTGGCTGATCAGCGGGGACAGCCGCCCGATGGCACAAGTCGAGGGCCTGGATCGCTCGTTTGCAGCGATGGCTCTGGTCGGGTACCACACACGCCACGGGCTGTCCGGTGTGCTCGATCATACGTTCAGCGCGAGAGAGGTCTACGAGCTGAAACTCAACGGCCGGCCCGTGGGCGAAGTGGGTCTCAACGCGGCCGTCGCCGGGCACTTGGGCGTGCCGGTCGTCCTGGTGTCGGGTGATCACAAACTGGCGGGTGAGGTCGCGGAGATCTTGCCCTGGACCGAGCGTGTCGTCGTGAAGGACGCGATCGGCCGGCACGCGAGCAAGGCCATGCATCCCCAGCGCGCCCGTCAGGCGATCGAGGACGGGCTCAAACGGGCGCTGGGTCGCCTCAAAGAGATGAAGGTCTTCGAGATCGGGAAGCCCGTTCGGGCCGATCTGGCCTTCAAGCACACCAGCATGGCCGACGCGGCCGCGGGCATGCCCGGCGTCGAGCGGGTCAACGACATGACCGTGAGGATCACCGCGCCCGACGCCGTCGTGCTCTATCCGTTGATCGTCACGGCGATCCACCTGGCCGGACACGCCGTGTCCGCGCCGATGAAGCTGGGGACGCTCAATCCGACGGGCTCGTAAGGAAGCGAGAACGAATCTGAGGAGGTGGAGAGATGGAGAAGGTCCGAACACCCCTGATGGTAGGTGCCGTTTATCTCATCCTCTTGGGACTTTCCACGCTGTCGCCGTCGCTCACTCAGAGTGTATTTGGGTATGAGGTCAAGGACGCTGGCATCCTGCGCGTCCTGTCGGGACTCTTCCTGGGGTACGGCGTAGTGGTCTGGAGCATCGCCAGCAACGCTGACCGGTACGGTGGCCTAGCATCGGCGCAGGCCATCTCGCTCGTCATCGGCGTCCTGTTCCTGATCTGGGGCTGGGCAGGGGGGCTGTACACGGCGCGCAACGCCCTTGTGCCCCTCGTCATCAACATCGTCCTGGCTGCGTGGCTCTGGTCAGCGAAACCGAAGTCCTGAAGCCCATGAGCGAACTGCAGGCGCTGGCCTCCTTTATCGCCGGCCTGAGGAACCACGATATCCCTGAAGCCGTCAGGCAGCACTGCGGCACGCTTGCCGGGGACAGTCTGGCCTGCACGCTCGGCGCGCTGCGCACTACCGAAGGTAGAGCGACGGCGCGGGCGCTTTATCGGTTGGACGGACCGACTGAGGGCCGCAGCCCATCGTACCGTATCTATTCGACGGCAGACGCACTCGCCGGCGTTCACATTGACGCGGGGTTGGCCAACCTGCTCGACTTCGATGACGTCTACGAAGGATCCGGGCACGTCGGGTGTATCGTGATTCCACCGGCGTTGCGGCTCGGGGCGATCATGGGCGCCGCCAACGACGACGTGGTCGCCGCGATCGCCGCGGGCTTTGAGGTCAGCGCCCGGATGCTCGAAGCGTCGAGACCTAGTGAGGCCGCGCGGGCACAGATCTGGGGCATCGGATCGCGGCTGGCGCCCGCCACGGCGGCCGTGGCTGCCAGGCTGCTGGGCCTGGGTCCCGAGGCGGTCGCGCACGCCCTGGCCCTCGCCTGCGCCACGGCGCCCGTGGCCTCGGTGCGCAAGACTGTCTACGGTTGTAGTGGTGTTACTTGGATGAAGAACAACTTCGCCATTGCCGCGGCAGCCGGCGTGGCCGCGGCGTTCATGGCAGGCGAGGGCGCGCTCGGCCCGCTCGATATCCTTGAAGGCTCAGAGGGTTTTGCCCGGATGATTGGAACGGATCGGTGGATTCCACAGATGTTGACCGACGGCCTGGGCGCATCGTGGTTGCTTTCCCGGATCGGACTCAAGCCATATCCATGCTGCAGGCACGCTCACGGTGTGATCGACGCCTCGCGGCAATGCCTGCACGAACTCAACATGTCACCGGCGCACATCGACCATGTCATCGTGGCCGGCCCGGTGTGGATCCACGGCGCGCCGTTCACGAACCCGACCCCGGCGGCGATGCATGACGCGCAGTACAGCATTCCGTACTGCGTTGCCGTAGCGTTGCTAGGGATCGAGCCCGGACTGGCCTGGTTCGAGCGCGCCACGCTCGATCGTGCCGACGTGCGTGCCCTGGCATCCAGAATTCGCCTCGAACCGCAGCCCGGCGGGGGCTCTGGGGGGAGAGTCCGCATCGTCGGCGCCGGGCGCTCGGCCACAGCGGAGGTCAACGCGCTGCGGGGCTCGCCGGCGCTACCCCTCACCGAGGGAGAGCAGCGTGCCAAGTACATGACGCTCGTCAGCGGCCCGATGGACGACCGGCTGGCCGCCCGGACGTACGGCGACTTGAAGACTCTCCGATTCGATCCCAATCCACGTGCACTTGTCGCCAGTCTCCCGGCCATCGATCTCCAGGCGGAGGATCCGGCACAGGTGGCTGTCTTATGAAGACCCTCGGCGAGGCCGAGGTGGTGGTAGTTGGCGCCGGCGCGGTCGGAACATCTGTCGCCTATCACCTGGCGAAGCGGGGTCGGCGGGTCACGGTCGTGGATCGCGGCGGTATAGGCGCCGGTACAAGCGCGGCGACGTTCGCGCTGATCTGGGTGCACTCCAAAGAGCCCGTGCACTACATGGAACTGAGTTTGCGCAGCGCGAAGATGTTTCCCTCACTCGTCCACGAACTGAACGCCGACGTCCACTTTGACCAGCCGGGCGGCATCACGCTGTGCATGAGCGACGACGATGTGGCAAAGGGCCACGCGATGGTCGCGCGGCAGAGCGCCAGCCCGCTGTTCGGGGGCCGCGTGATCGATGCCGCGGAGACGCATCGCCTCCAGCCAGGGCTGTCGCGCGAAGTTGTGGGCGCGGTGTACAGCCCGGACGATGGTCACATCGATTCGATTCGATACGTCACGGCGCTGGCCCGCGCCGCGCGACGTCTGGGCGTCGAGTTCCTGACCTACACCGAGGTGACGGGCATCGAGCGAGCCGACAGGGCGGTCCGCGGTGTGCTCACGAACCACGGGCGGATCGCCGCGGCCCACGTCGTCAACGCGGCCGGACCCCACGCCGCATCAATCGCGAAAATGGTTGGGATCGACCTCGCTGTCCATCCCGTTCGCGGGCAGGTCCTCGTCACGCTGCCCATGCCCCGCACGCTGCGGATGCCCATGTCGGGCGTTCGCCAGAATCCAACGGGCCACTTCTTTCTCGGCTTCACGCGCGAGGACGCCGGCTACGACTCCCGTGTGACCACAGCCGGCATCCGGAGCATCGTGCGCAGCGCCGTGCGGCGAGTCCCGATCGTCGGGGAGGCGAGGCTGCTGCGGGCGTTCGCGGGGATTCGCTCGATGCCCGCCGACGGCCTGCCCTGCCTGGGCCCGGTCCCCGGTGTCCCGGGCTTCTACGTCGCCGTCAGCCACAGCGGCATCACGCTCTCGCCACTGCACGGCCGGGTCATTACCGACTTGATCTGCGACGGCCGGACCGAGATCCCTATCGCTCCCTACGATCCCTTGCGTCCCCAGCCCGCCGCGGCGGTCACCTGATGCCGCCGATGGATGTCGAGTGCCTGGTGATAGGAGGCGGGACCGCAGGGCTTGCTGCGGCTTCCGAGGCGGCGCGCTTCGGGGTCGAAGTGATGCTGGTCGAGGAGCGCAAGACTTTCGGCGCCGGCGCGCCCGGCGCGATCTCCGCCGACGCCCGCATCACCATGCTCACATCCAGTTTGGCCTGGGGGATTTTTCCCGACCGGATCGTGGGTGTGGTCACGCCCGGCGAAGCGCTCGATCTGGCGCCGCGCGTCTTGATCCTCGCGACGGGATCGCAGGACCGGCTCCTGCCGTTCCCGGGGTGGGAGCATCCGTCCGTGGTCACCGTGTCCGATGGCCTGGAGTTGGCGCGCGCGACCTCGGCCCGCCTGCGATGGATCGTGGCTGGGATCGGCGAGGAGGGCGCCCAGGTCGCGGGCGCCCTGCAGGGACTCGGGCAAGACGTCGTCGCCTACGCTGATGCCTCGACCGGACTGCTTGTGAGCCAGATCCATGGCCGTGACCGCCTCGACGAGGTCGAACTCCGCCCGCACACCGGATCGTCGAAGCCGGTCCTCGTGCGCGCCGACTACCTGTGTCTCGCGTACGCCCGGTCGCCTCTCAACACGCTGGCCTGGCTCAGCGGGTGCGCGATGGGACACCGGACGGAGAGAGGCGGATATGTCCCGGTCTCGCAGGATGGCGTCGCAACGAGCGTTGAAGGTGTTTTCGTTGCAGGTGATGCGGCCGGTCTCTGCGGGGTCGAGACTGCCGGCTCGGAAGGACGGACCGCAGGGTTTCTGGCTGCCGATCACTTGGGGAAAACACGGGGAGCACCCGCCGGGGACCGGCTGGCCCTGATCGAGGCCGTGCGCGCCGCACGCCAGCACGACACAGGCGCTCTCAACGCGTGGATATCGGCGATGTGGGACCTAGAGGATCGGTGCGTGCGTGGCGCCCTCGCGCATCCCCAGACGGTGCTGTGCCGCTGCGAAGCGGTGACCGCGCAGCAGATCAAGGGAGCGATTGATGAGGGCGCGCTCACCCCAGGCGACGTCAAACGCGCGACGCGCGCCGGGATGGGCGAATGTCAGGGATGTCACTGCCGGTCGTTGATCGCTCGCGCCGTCTCCGTGCACACGGGCCGAGCCATTGAGGCTGAAGCGCCGATGAGCTTCCGCCCCCCGGTGAAGCCGCTGCAGCTCTCACAGTTGCTGGATAGGCCCGGCGCGTAACGTCTATCCGCCCGCGCTCGCGTCCCGGCCCGGTAGCGCCAGGCCGTGCGCCGCCGCCGTCTCCAGCGCCAGTTCATAACCCGCATCCGCATGCCGGACGACCCCGATGCCCGGATCGGTCCGCAGCACACGGGCGAGTTTATGCGCCGCCAGCGGCGTCCCATCGGCGACGCTGACCTGGCCCGCGTGGATCGAATACCCGATGCCGACCCCACCGCCGTGATGCACTGACACCCACGTCGCGCCGGCCGATGTGTTTAACAGGGCGTTCAGGATCGGCCAGTCGGCGATCGCATCCGAGCCGTCCTTCATCCCCTCGGTCTCTCGATACGGCGAGGCCACGGATCCGGCGTCCAGGTGATCGCGGCCGATCACGATCGGCGCCGCAACATCCCCTCGCGCCACCATTTCATTGAACGCTAACCCCGCCACGTCGCGCTCGCCGTAGCCCAGCCAGCAGATACGCGCCGGCAGCCCCTGGAACGGCACGCGCTGCTGCGCCAGGCGGATCCAGCGGTGCAGCGAGTCGTGATGAGGGAAGAGGTCTAGGATCCGCGCGTCGGTCTTGGCGATGTCCCGCGGATCGCCTGAGAGCGCGACCCACCGGAATGGCCCCTTGCCCTGGGCAAACTGGGGACGGATGTACGCGGGCACGAATCCGGGGTAGGCGAAGGCCTCCGCGAACCCCCCACGCTGCGCTTCGGCGCGGAGATTGTTGCCGTAGTCGAAGACGACCGCCCCGTGCCGCAGGAATCCGACCATGGCTTCACAGTGTTGGGCCATCGACGCCCGCGACTTTGCCACGTAGCCGTCGCGGTCCGTCCGGCGAAGTTCGGGCGCTTCTTCAGGCCCCACCCCGGCCGGGATGTAGCCGTCCAGGGGATCGTGCGCCGACGTCTGGTCGGTCACGACATCGACACGCACGCCGCGGCGCACGAGTTCTGGAAAGACCTCGGCCGCATTGCCGAGCACGCCGATCGATCGGGCTTCGCCTGTGCGTGTGCACTCGCCGGCGAGGCGCAACGCCTCGTCGAGGCTATCGGTCGCGACATCCAGCCACCCGGTCGACCGGCGGCGGTGCATCCGCGCGGGATCGACCTCGACGATGAGGGCGACGCCGCCGTTCATCGTGATCGCCAGCGGTTGCGCGCCGCCCATGCCGCCGAGCCCCGCGGTCAGCACCAGCCGCCCGCGTAGCGAGCCGCCAAAGTGCTGCCGGGCGATCTCCGCGAACGTCTCATAGGTACCCTGGACGATCCCCTGGGTGCCGATGTAGATCCACGAACCGGCGGTCATCTGCCCGTACATCGTGAGGCCCATCGCCTCGAGCCGCCAGAACTCCTCCCATGTCGCCCACTTCGGTACCAGCATCGCGTTGGAAATCAACACACGCGGCGCCCACTCGTGTGTGCGGAAGACCCCGACGGGTTT
>JBGPNN010000188.1:0-6731 GCA_041487495.1 bacterium | reverse complement strand
GTCTGCGCGCCCAATACCGGCGCCGCTAGGCGCGTGAACTTCTCGCCAATCTGGGCATCCGTCAGCGGATTACGGCTGTGGCCGGGCGGGAAGTCCATCCGCGCGGTGTGGACGCGGCCGGCGCGCTCGTGTACTTCCAGGATGGTGGGGATCCCTTGCGGGTACGCCGCAGTGAGGTCGGCCTGCTCGACTACCTCGGTGCGCGCCATCAGCGCGCGGATATCGTCGCCGGCGATACGCTCCGGCGTGAACTGCTTCTCGGTGATCTCGGCGTCGAGCAGCGCCGCGGCCACCAGGTAGGGCATGCTGTGATCCGCCGTCTCGCGCGTGGTCGGTGCCCACTTTTCCGGTTCGCCCCCAATGATCTCGACGGCGACCTTGAAGGTACGGATGATGACGCGATCGATCGTGCCGGGAGGCAGGGCCTGACGGCGGAGGTCGAGCGCCAGGGCGATGGCCGCCTGCGAGTGATATTCGGCCGGCCAGTACTTGATGTCGGTATCCAGCAATTTGTACCGGGCCGGAGCGACAGGCGGGCCGTTCTCTCCGGGACGCCCGCCCTCGTCCTCCCAGCGGCCAAGGCTGGCCGCGTTGTTCGCGTTCACGATCTCCCCCGCCATCGGCGGGATCTCCAAAGACCCCGAGACCTGCGCGATGAACCCCCTGGAGCCCTCGAATACCGGCGCCGGGCCGGTGAGACCTTCGCGGGCGAGGTAGGCGGCGAAGACGGCGTTGCGACCGGCCCCGCCGTACGCGGCGCCCTTCCACATCGACAACTGCCCCACACGCGTCTGTCGCAGATTGATGCCGGTCGCGGCCGCGATGTTGATCGCCTGCTCGATCTGCGCGGGCGAGCCGCCAAGCAGCTTTGCCGCCCCGGCAGCCACCGCGATACTCCCGTACGTCACGTGGTCCCAGCCGCGGTCGCGAATGCTGCTCGCATCGGCCAGCCGACAGGTGATCTCGTAGGCGGCCACAAGCGCGGCGATGAGATCGCGGCCGCTCGCGCCGACATCTTCAGCGACCGCCAGCAGTCCGGCCAGGTTGTCCGATGGATGCAGCGCTTCCTTCGACAGGTACGTGTCGTTGAAGTCGAGGTAGCGAACCAGATACCCGTTAACGAACGCGGCGAGGTCCGGTGCGGTGCGTTCGCCTGTGCCCAGGATGGTTGCGCGACCCAACGGTGCCACGCGCTGCATCGCACGCCGCGCCATCGCCGGACCTTCTTCGCGCAGCGCCGCCAGGCCGCAGCCGGCCGCATCGATGATGCGCCGCTTTGCCTCGTGCACAACGTCGTCCGGCAGGCGGTCGAACGCCAACGCGTGCGCATAGCGGGCAAACCGCTGCGCCAGGGTCACTCAGCATCCCCATCGGCCGCGTACCTGGCCTCGCGGCGGCGCCACCCGGCCAGGTCGACCAGTGCGTCGCGCTCGTCGAACCCGGCCAGACGCGGTCCCAATCCCGCCGCGGTACCCGTGGCCTTGACCGCCGCCGCCGCATCCTGCATCGCGCGGATCGCGGCCCGCTGCAGGTCCGACGGGACGATCATGACTCGGTAGCCCATGCCGGCCAGGACGTCCGGCGCGACGAGCGGTGTGCGGCCCCCTTGGAACATGTTCACGAGCAGCGGTGCGTGGACATCGCGGACGATCGTGCGGAGTTCCTCTTCCGATTCGGGGGCTTCGACGAAGATCAGATCGGCGCCCGCCTGCGCATACAGGGTGGCACGGCGGATCGCCGCATCGAGACCTTCCACCGCGCGAGCATCAGTGCGCGCGATGATCACGAGATCGGGATCCCGGCGGGCGTCCTGCGCGGCCCGCAATTTGCCCGCCATCTCCGCCGCGGCGATCAGGTCCTTACCCGCGTAGTGACCGCACTTCTTCGGGCTGACCTGGTCTTCGAGGTGGAGCGCCGCGACCCCGAGCCGCTCGAACTCCCGCACGGTCCGCAGGACGTTCAACGCGTTCCCGTACCCGGTGTCCGCGTCCGCGATGACGGGCAGATCGGTCGCATCGACGATCTCGCGCAGCCGCGCCAGCACTTCGGAGAAACCGAGCAGGCCAAGATCCGGCACGCCCGCGCTGCGGGCGATCGCGCCGCCGCTGGCATAAAGCGCCTCGAAGCCGGCCGCGGCGGCAATGCGCGCCGAGAGACCGTCAAACACGCCGGGTGCGATCAGCAGCCTCGGGTCGCGCAGGCGCTCACGCAACCGCCGGGCCGCCGTGGGCTGAGCCGTGGAGGCCATCGTCCTCACTCCTTTGAATCGCTGGACAGGCTAACGTGGAGTTCGGTATGGTGGGGCCACGGTCCCGCAGATGAAGGCCACCACGACGAGCACCGCCGTACTGCAGCCGCCGGTGCATCGCGCATTCCTGTCGGCCAGCGGTCGGGCCTGGCGGACGCTGGTCCGCGATCGGTATGCGCTCGCCGGCGGGCTCGGCGTCCTGATCTTCATCGGCCTTGCGCTGCTGGCGCCCGCCGTCTCGCCGTACAATCCGAACTACCAGCATCCCCAGGGCCTGTCGTCCATTGGCGCGCCCGTGGGTCCCGGGCATGAGTTCCCGCTGGGCACCGATCTGTTGGGCCGCGATCTGCTCAGCCGGGTGATCTGGGGGACCCGTGTCTCACTCGCGGTTGGGGTGCTCTCGACCGTGGTCGCGCTGACCGTGGCCCTCGCCGTCGGGCTGTCGGCCGGCTACTTCGGCGGGGCCGCGCGGACGACGCTCATGTGGGTCGTCAACGCGGTGCTCAGCTTCCCAAGCCTGTTGTTGATGCTGGCGCTCGTGAGCGTGCTGCCGCGCGGCATCTGGGTGGTCGTCTTCGTGCTCTCGGTCTTTGCCTGGGCCTACCCGGCTCGGGTGATCTACGGTGAGGTCCTCTCGGTGACGCAGCGGGAGTTCGTCGACGCGGCGCGCGCGATCGGCGCGGGCCCGCTGCGAATCGTGATCCGGCACCTGCTGCCCCAACTGATTCCGCTGGTCGTCGTCTACTTCACCCTGCGGGTACCGGCGACGATCCTCGCCGAGGCATCGCTGAGTTTTCTGGGATTGGGCGTGCAGCCCCCGACGGCGTCCTGGGGCTCGATCATCTATGAGGGCGCACGTGCGTACCGCAGCGCGCCGTGGATCTTCTTCTTTCCGGGCGCGGTGATCGCGTGCGCCGTCGTCGCGTTCAACCTGCTCGGCGATGGGCTGCGCGACGCGTTCGATCCGACGAGCGGCGCTCGACGAAGGGGCGCATCGTGAATCCGCGCGGCCTCCCCGGCCGGATCGGCGGCATCCTCCTGCTGCTGTGGTTTGTCGCCACGGTGACGTTTGTGCTCATGTTCGCGGTCCCCCAGGATCCCGGTGCCGCCATTGCGGGGCCGCAGGCGAGCCCACAGGTCACCGAAAACATCCGAAAGATCCTGGGTCTCGATCAGCCGCTCTACGTGCAGTACGGCCGGTACCTCTGGCGGTTGCTCCACGGGGACCTGGGTCGCTCGTACGTGTTCGGGCGCCCGGTGATCGAACTGTTGACCTCGCATCTCGGTCCGTCATTTCAGCTCGCGGTGGCCTGCGTCGTCGCCGAGGCGGCGATCGGCCTCCCGGTGGGGATTCTCTCGGCGGTGCGACCCGGCAGCCGGTTCGACCGCCTGGCCATGGTGGGGACGCTGGTCACACTCGGCCTCCCACACTTCTGGATCGGGTTGTTCCTGCTCTACGCCGTCGGCGCCCGTCTCGGCTGGCTGCCGATCGGCGGTTACGGCGGGTTCCGGTATGTGCTCCTGCCCGCGCTCGCGGTGGGGATCGCGTACGCCGGGTGGTACGCCCGGGTGATCCGCTCGACGCTGCTGGATGTCATGACACGCGACTATGTGCGCACAGCCCGCAGCAAAGGGCTGCCGGATGGGCTCGTGATCGCGCGCCACGCGTTGCGCAACGCCTTGATCCCCGTCGTCACGATGTGGGGCCTGGACCTGGCCAACTTCATGAGCGGTCTGGTGGTGATCGAGGCGGTCTTCGGCTGGCCGGGGATCGGGGCGCAGATGGTGGAGGCGGTGCTACGGTTCGACGTGCCGCTGGCGATGGGAACCGTGCTGGTGGCGGCGGTGATCGTGGGGATCGTCAACCTCCTGCTCGATCTTGTCTACCCCCTTCTGGATCCACGGTTACGAACACAAGCCTGAGCGAGCCCCTCCACTTCTTCGAGCAGCGCCCCGGATCGCACGCGTCCTTCGACGATGCCCTCGATCGTTAGCGTCCGGCCGTCGAGGCTGATGGGCGGCGCCGTCATCAGAGCCGCAACCGGGGAATGGTACGGGTCCAGCGGCGGCTCCAGTACGGTGAGCCGTTCACCGTGACGTCCAGCAGCAGGTTCAGCGTGAACGTGGTGGCGTCACTCTTCAGTTCTGCGGTGGCGGTGCTTTCGACTTCGGTCACCTGCCGGCTGAGTGTCTTGCGATCCCAGCCGGTGGCCACGGCGTCTGCGGGGTTCGTGGCCGAGACGCGCATCTCCGTCCGGTTTTCGCTCGTGACAACCGTCACACCATCGGGGTGCCGCACCGTCTCCTTGAGTTCGCGCCGCGCGATCATCGCGCGACCGGCGACGTCGTACGTCACCGACGTCTTCGGTTTCTCGCCGGCGTGGGCGAACTGTGACCGCCGCTTCGCCGGCGGGAGCAGCGGCGGGGCCGGCTTCGTCGCCGTCACCGGCACAACCGGGAGCATCAGGCTGCTCGGGTACGTTGATCCGGAGTGCACGCGGAGCGTGGCCGGATACGGGGACGGCCACACTTCAGGAAAGTCGGCGCCGGAGATCGCAACACGGATGGCGTGGCCCTTTGGAAAGATCCACGAGGTGGCGTCGAGTTCGATCTCCAACCGGTAGATTTCTCCCGGCGTCAGCGGCTCGGCGCGGTCCATGCCGTTGCGCCGGGTCGCATTCAGCAGGCCCTTGCACACCAGCGTCGATGCGCCGTCGGGCGCCACGTCGCAGAGGCGCACCGCGAAGAACACGACCTCGGCGGTCGTCGACGCGTGCAGCGTGACACGCGGGAACCCCAGGATCTCTGTGTCCTGTGCCAGCGGTTTGGAGGTATGGATGATCGAGAAGGCTTCGTTGGCGCCCTGCTCGCCCCACCCGGTCCTGCCGCCGCCGAACCCAAGATCGGCGAAGCCCACAAACGGTACGTACTCGCGCTGTGCCACGTGGTCGGCAACGGGCGGGCTGTTCGTCAGATCACCCTTCGCCCCGAGGAACCACTCGCGCTCCCGCATGCGTTTTGGCGGCAGCGCCTCTTCGAAACGCCAGACCCCCGGCGCAACATCTGCCGGCGCATCCGGCCGCCGGTACGACTGGATATACACGGTCACCGGCGGCTCTTTGGCGACGCCGGTGGATTCGCCCGCCAGCCATTGTTTCCACCAGCGGGTGATCTCGTGCAGGAAATCGATCTGCGGCCCGGGCGTGGCGGCGTCCGGCGGGGTGTGCGGCCACGGGCCCATGATGAGCTTCTTGGGGACCTCCAGGTGATGCATCCAGCGGAGCGACGAGTTGACGTAGAAGTCGGCCCAGCCCCCGATGATCAGCGTCGGGACCCGCACCTTGTCGTACATGCGGGCCAGGGTCGACCGCCAGTAGGGGCCCTCGAGCTGCTCCTCGATCCAGCGGATCAGCCAGGGAATGTTCTTGTCGAGCCGCTGTTCCCAGACCTCGCGCCACTTGTCACCGGTGAGGGTAGGGTACGGGGGCAGGGCGTTGCGGCTGACCATGCCCAGCGCGTACGAGCCAATAACGCTCCAGCCATCGACCGCGCCGCCGCGGAAGTGCATGTCGTCGGTGAAGCGATCGTCGGTGGCATACATCGGGGCGATGGCGCCAAGCGACGGCGGTTGCATCTGCGCAATCTGCAGCGCCGTGAAGCCGGCGTACGACGTGCCCCACAGACCGGTCCGGCCGTTGCACCAGGGCTGCGTCGCCAGCCACTCCAGCGCGTCGTACCCGTCGAGTTGTTCTTGAGGATACTGATACTCGTCGATCACGAAGCCGTCCGAGTCGCCGGTGCCCCGGACGTCCAGTTGCACCGCCGCGATGCCATGCTCGGCGAAGTAGAAGGACCCGAAGTCTCGCGCCGCGCCGCGGAGATCGTCCTTGCGATAGGGCGTGTACTCGACGACCACGGGCACGGGATGATCGGCCGACGGGAGAAAGAGGTTCGCCGACAGCCGTGTGCCGTCGCGCGTGGGGATGAAGATGTGACGGACAGTTACGTCCAGAACTTTGCGATCGGCTTGATCAGCCGGGTTGTTTGTCATGAACGGCTACGGAGACCCCAGCCGCAGCAAACAGGCCTCTTAATTGTCCGAGCCGGCGTCGTCGTCTCGCTCGCATCATTGGCAGGTTGCTCCCTTCTTAACATCATGGCGATTAGGAGACCACGAGACAAGCTTGCCGTTACGGCACGATGACGAACGGACGTCCGCGCGCGGTTCGATAGACGCCGAAATCACGGCGGTCCAGGGTGAATACATGCTTGATGCCCTCTCGGTCGGCGACGCGGACAAGTGAAGCGTCTGCGAAATCCATCGGCAGGTCACGATATCTCTTCATGAGCGCGCGCATCTCACGAGCGTCGTCGGCATCGAGGACGGCGGCTTGCACGGTGCCCTCCTCGATCTTGGCGAGCAGGGCATCCTGAGCCTTCGGAGCGTGGGACAGTAAGTACATGGCTTCAGTGAGCACCGGCC
>JBGPNN010000187.1:0-6733 GCA_041487495.1 bacterium | reverse complement strand
TCTCCACGAGTCAGTGCTACCGCGATCCTGGAGGCGAAGAACTTGAGCCGGCGCGGTCGCCTTCAAGGCCCGCCGAATCGTTTCCGTCGTCGGGCCGGACGCGATGGTGAGGCCCAAGAAGATCGCGGCGCTCAAGACGAAGTTGATTGCCAGGGCCTTCACGAGCCACACCAGAACCCTATTCTGAGGCCGTAAGTTCGTCACTGGTTCGACCCCTGACGCTCTGGCGTAGGTTGCGACGCATCTGCGATCCCGGCCGATACGGTGACCCTGAAGCGGTCGGGTGTGTTCGCTACAGTGGCGTAGCGTGACGGCCTTAGTATTGCTATACGCGGAGGGCTAATCCCTGCCCGCCAGCTTGCGCGCAACCAGGTCCTGCACGATCTGTGGGTTCGCCCGGCCGCCGGTCTCCCGCATGACTTGCCCGACGAAGAAACCCACGACCGCCGTCTTGCCGTTGTGGTAGATCTTGATCTTGTCCGGATGCTCGGCGATCAGGCGGTCCACGAGAGGCTCGATGGCGCCAGTGTCAGAGACTTGCCGCAAGCCTCGGCGCTCCACCATCTCGACCGGATCGGCGCCCGTCTCCAGCGCTTCGGCCAGGACCTCCCTGGCGATCCGGCTGTTGATGGCGCCCGCCCGCAGGAGTTCGATGAGCGCCGCAAGGCGCGAAGGTGAGACTCGCGCCTTGCCCGTCCGGAGGGCCGGCGCCAATTCGTTGACGACCCAACTGGCGATCGTCACGACGTTGCCGTTCCGACTGGCCTCGTCGAAGTACGCCACCAACGCAGGCTCCTGCGAGAGGACCCCGGCATCCGCCTGCCCAACACCCATAGCCCTGAGCCGCGCAAACGCTTCCCGCCCGGCGGCCGTCAGACCGGCGTCACCCGCGACATCGGCCACGCGTGCCGGCGTGGGCGCCTCCCGCTTGGCCGGTGGGTCCTGGGCTTTCGCCTTGACCCACGAGTCGCGCAGGGTCACGATTCGGTTGAAGACCAGATGGTCCGTTCGCGAGTCGCTGGGGTCCTGCCAAAAGTACCCCAGTCGTTCGAACTGGTAGCGCGTGTCCATGGGATCCTGTACAACGCTGGGCTCGACCCGACCGTCCATGACCGTGAGCGACGTGGGGTTCAAGTAATTGACAAAATCCCCCTCGCCCGCCTCCGGGTCGGGCACACCAAAAAGACGATCGTACAGGCGCACCTCCGCCTTCACGGAATGCATGGCGGAGACCCAGTGGATGGTGCCTTTGACCGGACCGCCGGGCGGGGTCTTACCGAGTGTGTCGGGATCGTAGGTGCAGCGCAGTTCCACGATCTCGCCACTTGCCTCTCTGACCACTTCATCGCAGCGGATGACGTAGGCGTGCCTCAGTCGCACGCGCCCACCGGGGGAAAGACGGTGGAAACCCTTCGGCGGGTGTTCCATGAAGTCGTCGTGCTCGATGTAGAGGCCGCCCGAGAACGGTACAGTCCTCGCGCCCTCCTTCGAGACGTCATGGGGCCAATAGGGGGCGTCGAGGTACTCCACCTGTCCGTCGGGATAATTGGTCAACACCATCTTGAGGGGTCTGGTCACGGCCAGCACGCGGGGCGCGCGGTAGTTGAGGTCGTCCCGGACCGCGGCGTCGAAGCTGGCGGCATCAACCCGGCTGTTTGCCCTGGCCACCCCGATGCGGTTGGTGAACTCGCGGATGGCTTCCGGCGTGACCCCACGGCGGCGTAGACCCGAGACGGTCGGCATGCGCGGGTCGTCCCAGCCCTTCACGTAGCCGCCTTCCACTAGCTTGATCAACTTGCGTTTGGAGAGCACGGTGTAGTCGAGGTGTAGCCGCGCGAACTCGTACTGGAATGGGCGCGGCGAGTGGGGAAGGCCGCACGTGCCGCGCAGGTTCTCCAGCAGCCAATCGTAGATCGCGCGGTTGTTTTCGAATTCTAGCGTACAGAGGCTGTGCGAGATACCCTCGATGGCGTCGGACAGTGGGTGGGCGAAGTCGTACAGTGGATAGACGCACCACGCGCCCCCCGTGTGGTAGTGGGAGGCGTGCACGATGCGATAGAGCACCGGGTCGCGCAGCTTCATATTGGGGCTGGCGAGATCAATCTTCGCCCGCAGCACGTGCGCGCCGTTGGGGAACTCGCCCTTCCGCATGCGCGTGAAGAGATCGAGATTCTCCTGGACGGTGCGGTCACGGTGGGGGCTCGGCCTACCGGGTTCAGTGATGGTGCCCCGGTACGCGCCGATCTCCTCATCGGAGAGACTGTCCACGTAGGCCTTGCCATCCTTGATCAAACGCACCGCCAGCTCGTGGAGCCGCTCGAAGTAGTCGGACGCGTGGCGCTCCCTCGTCCACTGGAAGCCCAGCCACTGCACGTCGCGCTTCATGTTCTCGACGTACTCGACGCTCTCGGTCTCGGGGTTGGTGTCATCGAAGCGCAGGTTGCACTCGCCGCCGTAGTCGAGCGCGAGACCGAAGTTCAGACAGATGGACTTCGCGTGCCCGATGTGCAGGTAGCCGTTTGGCTCGGGCGGGAACCGGGTGATGATGATCGGGTAGCGGCGCTGCCGGAGGTCTTCATCGATGATCTCGGTGATGAAGTTCGGACTGACGCGCGGCTCTCTGGTTGGGATGTTGGTTTCGCTGCTCATCGTGCCTCTGCATCAGGATACACCCTGAGATGGGGGGCAGAAAGAGTGGGGAGGCGGCGGCGGATCCCGTGGTGAATCAGGAGCGCATGGCGATCCATCGGTACCATCCCGATCGCTATCACGTCACGATCGGTTCGCATCAACCGGTACTACGCCTCACGGACGGCGACTCGGTCGTCACCACGACCGTCGACGCCGGCGGTCGCGATGCCGGTGGGGTTCAGGTGACCCCCGGGGGCAACCCGCAGACCGGGCCCTTCTACGTTGAGGGCGCCGATCCGGGCGATACGTTGGTCGTGAAGCTCGATGCTCTGAACCCGAATCGGGACACAGGTTACACGGGCGCGGCGGTGGCGCCGAACATCATCGACCCCGAGTACGTGCCGTACGTGCCGGTGGGTAACAACCGCGTGGAGTGGCGCATCGATCGCGTCCGAGGCACGGCCGGGCCCGCGGATCCAGGGCCGGTGCTGCGCGGGTTACTGCTGCCGCTCTCACCGATGCTCGGCTGTTTTGGGGTGGCGCCGCCGCGTGGCCAGGCGATCTCCACCGCGACCTCGGGCCCGCACGGCGGCAATATGGACTATCGTGGTTTCGTCGCCGGGGTCACGGTCTACTTCCCGGTGTTCGTGCCGGGCGCCCTCCTGCACGTGGGTGACGGGCACGCGCTGCAGGGCGACGGAGAAATCGTCGGCACGGGCATCGAGGTCTCGTTCGATGTCCAGTTCACCGTCCGGGTGATCAAGGGCAAGAAGATCGGTTGGCCGAGGGGTGAGAACCACGAGTACATTTTTGCTGTGGGGAACGCGCGTCCCCTCGACCAGGCGGTGCAGCATGCCACGACGGAGATGCTGCGGTGGTTGCAAGAGGACTACGGGCTTGAGGCGCGCGACGCCAGCATCCTTCTGGGGCAGTGTGTGGAGTACGACCTGGGGAACGTGTACGACCCGGCGTATACGATGGTGTGCAAGGTCTCGAAGTCCGTGCTCAGGATGATCCGTGGGGGATAGCTCGCCTCTGTCAGTTGGGTTGCGCGAGCGCGTACTCGATCAACCGATCCAACGGCATCGTCAGCCCGTCGTTCCATGCGGTGGTGATGCCCTGCGAGCGACCCTCCATAGCATTGAGGACGGCCGCCAGGTCGGTGCCGCTCTGTTTCTGAAGCGCCGCGGCGCCACCCGCGAGTCGGGCCGCGCGTTCGCCATCGTCTTCTGCGACCGCCAGACCTGAGAGATCGTCGAGCAGGAGACCGATCCCGGAGACGTCCCCCGCTTCGGCGAATAGGCTCAAACCCTCCCGAAGCGCGGCGCTCGCAAGTGGGAAGTCACCAGTTTTAGTGGCGATCAGCCCGAGCAGGTGCAGGGCCCACCCGACGCTGAACCGGTCATCGATCTCCCTGAAGATGGGCAGACTGATCTCGACATGGTGACGGGCGGTGGGGTAGTCGCTCAACCCATACGCGTGACTGCCTAGGGCCCAATGCACCCGTGCGAGGCCAGCCTCATCACCGACCTGTGTGTAGAGTCCCAGGCTCTCGTCCAGCAGCATCCGTCCCTGCGGCATGTCATCCCGCCTGATAAAGAATGTGAAGGACAAGTTGTACAGGGCCGCGGCAACAGCGCGTGGATCCCCGGTCGCGCGCTGCAGCAGCAGGCATTCTTGATAGTAGGCCCGGGCCGCGTCCATATCACCCTGCCAGTAGGCAATGCCGCCGGCGGCCTCGAGCGCCCTGACGCGCGCCGGCTCCGGGCTCGCCATCTTCAGGACCGTCACGAGGCGCCCGCGGGCTTCGCGAAGGTGGCCACGCATCTGCCAGAAGCGCCACAGCGCGGCGCTCAGGCCCATCGCGGTCTCGGTGTCCCCTTTCTCCATGGCCCACGCGATCGCCGCACGGAGGTTGTCATGTTCGTCTTCGAGGCGGTCGAGCCATAGCATGCGTTGCGGGCCTACCAGGCGGGGCTCGACCTGCTCGGCGAAGGCCCGGAGTGTCATGGCGTGGCGGCTCCGGATCTCGTCCGTCTCCCCACGGTCACCCAGGCGTTCGCCGGCGAACTCCCGGATCGTCTCCAGCATCACGAAGCGTGATTCCCCGTGGACCTCTTCCTGACGCAGCAGGCTCTGATCGACCAGCCCGCCCAATCCCTCAAAGACTTCGCGCCCAAGCTCGCTGGCAGGACCGCACACGGCCTCGGCGGTTTCCAGGCTGGCGCTGCCGACGAAGACGGAGAATCGCGCCAGCAGGCGCCGCCCGCCCTCATCGAGCAGGTCGTGGCTCCACGCGATCGCGCCGCGCAGCGTCTGCTGCCGCTCCGGCAAATCGCGGGAACCCGCGCTCAATAAGTTCAGCCGGTTCTGGAGCCTGGAAAGCATCGCCTGCGGTGTGAGGAGCTTGATGCGCGCAGCCGCCAGTTCTATCGCCAGCGGCAGCCCGTCCAGCCGGGCGGTGATCTCGGCGACGGCTGGCGCGTTCTCGTTGGTGACCCTGAAGTCGGGCTTGACCGTCACAGCGCGCTGGATGAACAGGGCGACGGCCTCATACTGCGACATGGACTCGAGGCTGGGCAGGTGCCTGGGATCAGGGAGGCGGAGCGGCGGCACCGGAAATTCCTGCTCGCCGGAGATGCGGAGGACGGCGCGGCTGGTGACGATGACCTTTGCGCCGGGGCTACCTTTGAGGAGGTCATTGACCAGCGAGGCCGACGCCAGCACTTGTTCGAAGTTGTCGAGGATCAGCAGTATTCGCCTACCGCGGAGGAATTCTCGCAGGCTATCGAATGGGTCCTGGGCCCCCGACTCCTTTATCCCGAGCGTCTGCGCGATCGTGGACACGACCAGGGTCGGGTCCGTGATTGGCGCCAGGGGCACGAAGTAGACACCGTCGGGGAACTGCTCGACCAGATCCGCGGCCACCTGTAGCGCCAGCCGGGTCTTTCCCGTCCCGCCCGGGCCGGTCAGCGTGAGCAGTCGCGTGGCCTCAAGCAGGCGCCTCGCTTCGGCGACTTCGCGCTCCCGGCCCACAAAGCTCGTGAGCTGGATCGGGAGGTTGTTGGGCGTCAGATCGACGGTTCTCGGCGGGGGGAACTCCGTCTGGAGCCCGGGGGCCACGAGTTGATAGAGATGCTCCGGTCGCAGCAGGTCTTTCAAGCGATGCTCACCGAGGTCGCGCAGGCTGGCACCGGGTGGCAGCGCACGCTCGAGCAGGATCTTCGTCGACTGCGAGAGGAGGATTTGGCCGCCCCAGCCCGCGGTGCAGATGCGGGCCGCCCGATGGACATCCAGGCCGATGTAGTCACGGCCGACGGGCGTGGCTTCGCCCGTATGCAGCCCCATACGGACTTTGAGAGCCGCGTTGTCCGGCCAGGGCGCCGCGCCCAGTGCCCGCTGCGCCGCGGTCGCGGCAGCCGCGGCCCGCGCCGCGCTGGCGAAGGCGATAAAGAAGGCGTCGCCCTCGGTGCTCACTTCGCTGCCACCCTCGGCTTCCACGGCGGCGCGGGCCAGCCGCCGGTGTGCTTCCAGACAGGCATCGTACTCGGGTCCTAGCTGCTGGAGCAGGCGGGTCGAGCCCTCGATGTCTGTGAACAGGAAGGTGACGGTACCGGTTGGCAGATCGCGCACAGTGTGTACGTCATTCACGGCGTGGTCGGCAAAACCTTTCCCCCGCCGCAGGTGGTGGGCGTGTGGATGCGAAAAGCGCCTGTGCATCTATGGGATCATCGGGCGCGCGTGGCGAGATCAAGGATCGAGGGATCAGCGATGAGGACCTCAGCGCGGCCCGCGCTCTGGCAGCGGTCTGTAACGCGTACGAGGGGCTGGATCTTCCGCTACATCTCGAGCGATCGAACCAGTGCGTTTACTATGAGGACCGGGCGCTGATCGGCGCTGCAACCCTCCAAGGACAGCCGGAGGTCGAAGTCAATATCGCGGTGCATCCAGATCATCGGCGGCGTGGTATCGGGCGGCGATTGCTCGAGGTCGTCCAGGCGGAGTGCCGGCGGCGCGGGCGCCCATCGTGCCTGCTGGTCTGCGACGCTGCCTCCACGTCGGGTCTCGGGTTCGTCGTGGCGATGAGCGGCCGTCATCGGAG
>JBGPNN010000186.1:0-6750 GCA_041487495.1 bacterium | reverse complement strand
CTCGAAGGGCTTGGCTTTATCTCCGAAGAGATCGAAGTCTAGCCAGCGCAGGTCGTCGTCCGTCCGGTCTTTGGCCACCCGCAACTCATCCCTGTCGAACCACCGGCCCCGGCACTTCGGGCACTCGTCGATACGGACACCGTGAAAATCGGTCTCCCGCAGGACGCTCGAGCAGTCAGGGCAATTCACCGGCGCCACCTCACAATGGTAACGCGCCAAGAGCATTTCTGCGCCCCGGGAAGTCCCCCTGCTCGGCCATCACCGCTCCCGCTCTAGTCCGTCACCGAGCAGGTTTGCGCCAATGACCAGCATGGCGATCGCCATACCCGGGAACACCGTGTTCCACCACGCGATACTCTGGACCGCCCGTCCTTCGCTGATCATGCTACCCCACGCGGGCGTCGGCGGCTGCACGCCGAGTCCGAGATAGCTCAGAGCGGCCTCCGCGAGGATCACGCTCGACATGTTGACCGCACCCACCACCAGCAACGGCGGCAGGATCGAGGGCAGCACGTGCCGCAGCAGAACCCGGCCCTCCGCCGCCCCCAGCGCCCGCGCGGCCGCCACGAACTCGCGCTCCCGCACCGAGAGGGTATTCGCCCGCGCGATGCGCGCATACTGCACCCAGGTCACGAAGGCCAGCACGACGATCAGTTTCGGCAGGCTCTGCCCGAGTGCCGCCATGATCGCAATCGCGATAAACACCGGCGGGAACGACAACTGGATGTCGATCAGCCGGCCGATAATCCGGTCGACCCACCGCCCGAAGTAACCCGCGGCGACGCCGAGCGCGGTGCCCAGTCCGCCCCCCAACAAGACCGAGAGCAGGGCGACGGCCATCGACACACGGGCACCGAACATGAGCCGTGACAACAGGTCGCGCCCCAGCCGATCGGTGCCCAGCGGATGCGACCAGTCGCCGCTCCGCCAGGCGGGAGGCTGCAGCGACTTCATCAAATCCTGATCGGCGTAGGCATGCGGGCTCAGATGCGGCGCGAGCAACGCCACCAGGAGTACGACGCCAATGATCGTGACGCCCGCGTGGAACTGGACCGGCCGCCGCCGGCGCGCATGGGCTGTTGTCGCCATCTCAACCGCCATGGTCGTACCTGATGCGCGGATCGAGATACAGGTAGAGCAGGTCGACGAGCAGGTTGATCAGCACAAACGCGGCGCCCACCACCATCACCACGGCACGCACCAGCGGCAGGTCGCGGGTCTGGATCCCCTGCAGCATCAGCCAGCCGACACCAGGCCAGGCGAAGACGGCCTCCACCACCACCGAGCCGCCCAGCAGGTTGCCCAACTGCAGCCCCAGCACCGTGACCGTCGAGATCATGGCGTTGCGGAGGGCGTGCCGGCCCAGGACGGTCCACTCGCCCAAACCCTTGGCCCGCGCGGTACGCACGAAGTCCTGCTTCAACACCGCGTGCACGTCGGCGCGCACCAGCCGGGTAATCAGACCCGTGGTGTACACGGACAGCGTGAGCGCGGGCAGCACGATATGCGCCCAGGAGTCAAACCCCGATGACGGTAGCAGCCGCAGCCTGTCGGCGAAGAGCAGAATGAACAGCACGCCAAGCCAAAACGACGGCAGGCTGATGAAGACGAACGTCGCGAGCGAGACGACCCAGTCGGCGGCACTGCCGGCGCGCGAACCGATCCACACGCCAAGGGGGATGCCGGCCGCGATGGTGATGCCGACCGTCACCAGCGCGAGCAGCGCGGTGGCGGGCAGGCGCTGCAACACCAGGGCCAGCGCAGGCTGCTGAAAGCGAAACGACTCGCCAAGGTCGCCGCGCACGGCCCGCCGCAGAAATTCCCAGTACTGCGCCGGAAGGGGTTTATCGAGGCCGTAGAGCCGCCGGACCCGTTCGATATCTTCGGGTTTGGCGTCCAGCGGCGTGAGCAGGCGAATGGGATCGCCGCTCAAGTGGATCAGCAGGAACACCAGGATGCTGACTGCCAGCAGCACCCCGATCAGATGCGATAGGCGCTGCGCGAGGAACGGGCCCACGGACTAGACCAGACTGATGCCTCCCAGGCGGATGATGCCGTCGGTGTGCGCAGCCCAACCCTTGACCCTTTTTTGCATCGCGTAGACGCCCTGCTGGTTCCAGAGGTAGACCCACGGCGCTTCACGGTAGAGGATCTGATTCAGGCGTTTGTACAGGTCGTTGCGCCGGTTCGCGTCGAGGGTCTTGACCGCGTCCTGGATCAGCCGGTTAGCTTCTTCGTTGTGGTAGCCTTGCCAGGCCGCACCTTTGCGCTCGGAATCGAAATTGATGCTCGTCGTAGCGTCGAGCAGCACACCGACCTGCTGGAAGAAGAACGCATCGTGCGTCTTGCCGAGCACGCCCTGGACAAACGGGCTCCAGTCCATCACCTGCACGCGCGCCCGCACGCCGACCCGCGACCACATCGCGGCGATGGCCTCGCTGGCGAGGCGGTCGTTGAGATAGCGGCCCTCCGGTGTCATCAGGGTGACCTCAAAGCCGTCGCGGAAGCCCGCCTCGGACAGCAACTGCCTCGCCCGGTCGGGCTCGTACGTGTACGGTCGCAGGCTGTCATCGTACCCGGGAATCCCGGGGCCGAAGGCGCTGGCCAGCCGGTAGGCCGCGCCGCGCATCACCGTCTTGATCAGTGTGTCGACATCGGTGGCATAGTTCATGGCCTGCCGGACGCGCGCATCCTGAAAGGCCCTGACCTTCAAAGAGTTCAGCACAATGATCTGGGACGCAAGTTGGCGAAACGCGATGATCTCGACGTTCTTGGTGGCTTCGAGCTCCGGGATCTGGATCGGATCGACCGGCGTGATCAGGTGCGCGGCCCCGGTCTTCAGTTCGACCAGCCGGGTGGCCGCCTCGGGCACAGGCCGCCACACCAGCCGGCGCACCTTGGGCTGGCCGCTGAAGTGCGGGCGGTCGACGAAGTCCAACACCATGCGCTGGTTGGGAATCCACTCGGTAAACTTGTAGGGTCCGGTGCCAACCGCGCGCTTCGTGGGGTCGACCTCGCCACCGGTGATCGCCTTGGGGAGGATCTCCAAGTACAGCGACAGCACCTCGGCCAGCAGCGCGAAGGGCCCATCGGTGTGGATGCGCACCGTCAGGGGATTGACGACTTCGACATCCTTGACCGGCCGCAACTGGCCCGCGTACACGTTACGGAGGTTCGGGCTCTTGAACCGGGTGATGGTATCCCGCACGTGCTCGGCGCCAAACTTCTCCCCGTTGTGGAAAAACACGTTGTCGCGCAGTTTGAGCTCCCAGGTGGTGTCGTTCATCACGCGATACGACGTTGCCAGTGCGGGGATGATCTTCATGTCGGGCGAGCGCTCGAGCAGCTTGTCGTAGATCGCCCACATCATGCCCTTAGAGGCACCCGAGGTCGTCACGTGCGGGTCGAGCGATTCGGCGTCGACGCCCTGCACGATGAGCAGGTTGCCGACGGGGTTCACTGGGCCGGCCGGCGCCGCGAGGGCGCGAGACCCGAGCAAGCCGGCTGTGGTGCCGGAGAGTGCGATCCCCGTCCCGGTCAGCGCCGCCTGCCGCATGAACTCTCGCCGCGTGAATCGAGGCACGTTCATTCCTCCTGATGAGGCGTCTTGGCCGCTGAGCGCGGTACGTACGTGAAATCGCAGTGGTCATCGCCCAGCCCGATCGCGGTCGGCCGCTCGAGCCGGTGTGTGGGGTGGTGATCCATGAAACGCTCGTCGGTCTCACAGAAGAACGGGATCAGTTCGGGCGCGCCCGCGCCCTGCATCGCGCGCACCCAGTTGCAGCCTGTGATGTGGAAACGCACGTAGTCTGGTGTGTAGGCGAGCAACTGACCCTGACACGAGAAGAAACTCATGGCCACGTCGAACTGCTGCGTGAGTTCTTCTTGGGTCGCCCGGAACCCCGGCGGCGGCGGGCTGGTCAGGTTCAGGCCTTTGCCCGCCGCCGCCGGCTCCTGAGCTTCGCGACCGGCCTGTCGCTGCGCCACCGCATCGTGCGCGTGGCTCGTCACCCCGGATTCGACGATCGCCCGGCGGGACACGCGCAGGGCGGTTTCTCGATCGGTGCGTGCCAGCAGGGCTCTGTACAAGTCCACGAACGGCTGCAGCTCCACCGACAGCGCCGCGAGGTCGCGCGGTCCGGCCGGAAGCACGTCGGACAGACCGGCGATGCCCGCTTCATGCAGCACGATCTCAGCCGCGTCTCTGCCCAATACCTCGGCGACGGCCTCCCGGCAGACGGCCTTCTGCACGCGATTCGGACGCATGGCCGCTGGCATAGTGCACAGGAGATTCGGTAGGCGGGCCATTCTACCCTGTGTCCGGGCCCGCGGTGTCGCGCGAGCCTCGCTTTCCTTCGACGCGGGATTTCGCCGGCGCGGTCCCGTATGTACTGGCAGATGAGCGCGCGACCGCTGCGTTTTGGCATCCGCTTCAACAGCGCTGCCGGACCGATTCGGGACGTCGTCCGATTGGCGCAACTCGCCGAGACGCTGGGGTTCGACGACCTCTGGTATTGTCAGGACTTGATGCACCGTGACGCGTGGGTGGCCCTCACCGCGGTGGCCGGCGCCACGAAGCGCATCCGCATCGGCACCTGCATCGCCAATCCGTTCTCCTCCAGCCCCGTGGAACTCGCAATGCGCGCCGCCAGCCTGCAGGAGTACAGCGAGGGCCGGTTCGTGCTGGGCATCGGTCCCGGCGACCCGCCGGTGCTTGAATGGGCCGGTCTGCGCCAACGACGCCCGCTCACCGGGCTGCGTGAAGCCGTGGGCTTGCTTCGCGCGATGCTACGCGGCGAGGCCGCGGCCTTTGAAGGCGAGGTCTTTAGGGGTTGGACCTCCGGCGCGCGGCTCCGCTTCCCCGTTCCTTCGGTGCCGGTGCCCATTTATGTCGGCGGGCAAGGCCCGAAAGTCCTTGAATTCATGGGGGAAGCGGCCGACGGGGGATTGCCGATCGTCTTTCCCCCAGAGACGATCGACGGCGTCGTGAAACGCGTACGGGCGGGTGCGGCCCGGGCCGGACGGTCACTGAACGATTTTGATCTGGCGGCCTGTGTGTGGTGGTCGGTGGGCGAGACACCCGCGCAGGCCGAGGCGGCGCTGCGGCCGCTGATCGCGTACTTTGGCCCATCGCTGCGCGAGGAGACGCTGGCGCCGGTCGGCCTGGCCCCCTCGGACTTTGAGGCGATCCGCACGGCGCTTCAGGCCGGTGATGTGCGAAAGGCCGAAGCACTGGTAACCGCGCCGATGTTCCGGCTGGCCATCTCCGGCGCGTCTGAGCGCGTCGTCGAACGAGTCAGGTGGCTCCAGTCACGCGGCGCCACGCAGATCAACATCGGCCCACCGCTGGGTCTCGACAAGGAGCAGGCACTGCGGGCCACCGCTCAGCACGTGATCGCAAGGTTCCGGTAGCCGGCGATCACTCCACCTCCAAGCCCTCGTGCGCGATCTCCAGGGTCTCCATGACGACCTCGTGCCCTCTGCCATCGAGGACCGAGGGTTGATACCGCACGGGCCAGGCGTTCTGGAACAACCACCGCCTTACGGGATTCCGGTCGCCATCGAGAAGGATCACCGAAATCCGGCGCCGGTCGGTGTGCCCGTCTTGAATAGCCTTCCACCACTTGTAGAGCTCAAGCGATCCGGTGATGCCCCATGTCAGGATCAGGTTGCCAAAGTGCACGCGGCCCTGGAGTTTCCGAGCGGTCTGGTCGCCGCCCTCACGGTACTCGATCACGTCGGCCCAGGCCGCGGGAAGGATGACCTGGCTAAATCCCGTCTGGACAATGTTCTCGATCTCTACCAAGAAATTGAAGTTCCTGAATGGGTCCTGCCGCCCAACGGTCATCGTGATACCCCACCCTTCGGTTCA
Organism: bacterium; assembly: GCA_041487495.1. Taxonomy (GTDB): domain Bacteria; phylum Sysuimicrobiota; class Sysuimicrobiia; order Sysuimicrobiales; family Humicultoraceae; genus JBGPNN01. Next base: position 878 of record JBGPNN010000186.1, on the reverse strand, counting down.
GGCGTCTTCGGCACATAGCCGATCCCTCGATAGATCTCAAGATCGTGCGTGATGACTCGCGCATGCCGCCGGCGCCGGTCATCGTAGCAGGTGATCCGCGCGGTGACCCGCGTCGGCCGCCCCCGGGCGAAGTACGATGCGCTCGCATCGAGTAGCGTCCGGATTTCCCTGCCCGGCCCGAGGAATTCGATATTCGTGAACAGCGGCAGGGCGGAGATCTCACGATCTTCTATGCCAACCACCGGGTTGTCGAAGACCACGGAGACCTTGTGGGCAGGGGCAGGCCCGATGTTGCGGACGGCCAGAAACAGCAGCCCGTCTTCGAAAATCACGTCCAGGATGACGTCGGGACTGGAGCCTGAGGCCGGCTTGTTCGCCATGACCCAATGTTATACTGAAAGCCGCCGTTACTCGAGGCGCCGGAGGCTGCTGTAGATGAAGCTCGGCGTGGTCTTCCCCCAAACCGAGATCGGTACCGATCCCTCGGCGATTCGCGACTTCGCGCAGGCCGTTGAGGACCTCGGTTACGATCACCTGGCGACCTACGACCATGTCCTGGGCGCTGCGACCACCAACCGGCCCGGATGGATCGGCGCATACGCGATACAGGACATGTTCCACGAACCCTTTGTCCTCTTCGGGTACCTGGCGGGTCTCACGCGCCGGATCGAGTTCGTGACCGGTATTCTGATCTTGCCCCAACGTCAGACGGCGCTGGTGGCGAAGCAAGCGGCGGAAGTCGACGTGCTCAGCGGTGGGCGGCTCCGGCTCGGTGTGGGCGTGGGTTGGAACTCGGTCGAGTACGAGGCGCTGGGGGAGGACTTCCACGCGAGGGGCGCCCGCATGGAAGAGCAGATCGGGCTGCTGCGCGCGCTGTG
>JBGPNN010000185.1:0-6795 GCA_041487495.1 bacterium | reverse complement strand
GGGACGATACGCCTGCCGGACGAAGCCGTCGGGGTGATCGTGCGGGTAGGCATACCCGACCCCGTGTCCGAGCCGCGCGACCGCCCGCGGGTGGCTTGAGTCCCGCAAATGCCTGGGTACCGAATCGGCCCGGCGCTCCTCCACGTCGCGCATCGCGTCACCGATGGCGCGAACGACCGCGTTGCTCTTCGGAGCCGTAGCGATGTAGATCGCCGCTTCGGCCATCGGGATGCGCGCCTCCGGCAGGCCCACGTATTCCACCGCATGCGCCGCGGCCGTTGCCACCAGCAGCGCCATCGGGTCGGCCAACCCGACATCCTCGGCCGCGTGCACCACCATGCGCCGAGCGATGTACCGCGGGTCCTCGCCAGCGGCCAGCATGCGCGCCAGCCAGTACACGGCGGCATCCGGGTCGGAACCGCGCATGCTCTTGATGAACGCCGAGATCATGTCGTAGTGGGCATCGCCTTCCCGGTCGTAGAGCAGCACACGACGTTGGCTGGCGTCCCGGGCCACGTCGAGCGTCAAATGCCGGCGGCCATCCACTTCCAGCGCCGCGGCCCCCGCGACCTCGAGTGCATTGAGGGCGACTCGCGCGTCGCCGTTGCTCACCCCAACCAGATAGTCGATCGCCTCCGCATCGCCGTGAACGCCCAGCGGAGCGAGCCCCCGCTGATCCGCAAGCGCGCGGGTCAAGATCATCCGCAGTGCCTCGTCGCTGAGTGGCTCGAGTTGCGCGACCGTCGAGCGCGAGACGAGTGTTGCGTTGACATCGTAGAACGGGTTCTCGGTCGTGGCCCCGATCAGGATGACGGTGCCATCCTCGACGTGTGGCAGCAGTACGTCCTGCTGCGCCTTGTTGAAGCGGTGGATCTCATCGATGATCAACAGTGTGCGCTGCTGGTAGAACGCGCGGCGGTCGCGAGCCTCGGCGATGACGCGTTTGAGATCGGCGACCCCGGCGGTGACCGCGTTGACCTGCTCGACGTGGGAGCGGGTCTTAGCGGCGATGAGCAGGGCCAGTGACGTCTTACCGGTACCGGGCGGACCCCATAGGATCAGGCTGCGTACCTGGTCGGTCTCGATGGCGGCACGTAGTGCGCGGCCTGGACCGATCAGGTGCGCCTGGCCGACAAACTCGTCTAACGAACGCGGCCGAAGCCGAGCAGCCAGCGGCGCCCCAGTGGAGTCCGAAGCGGCGGGTTCGAAAAGTGACATACCAGATCCCCCGCCCATCGTAGCATGAAGCATCGCGCGCAACGACCGCCGGGACGCCGACGGGCGGCTGCAGGAGTGTCCCGCAACCGCCCGCGGCGCACTGTTCTCCGCCATGCCGTGCGAACTGAAGCTCCCGAATCCTGCTCTCGCAGGTGGGCGCCTCCCAGCCGTGTGGGCTGCCGGCGAACTTGCAGTCGGTCTGCCTCGTGGCGGCCAGAGCCAGGCTCCCTGAACGTTCCTGTTGGATCGGAGCTATCGGCCCGCCTCGCGCACAGCAGAGAACCACCGTTATGCTAACATCCTCACCGCCGCCGCGCAATCGGACCCCGGCCCCATGCCGACCTGGGCCGGCTCCCATCCTACTCCGCGACCGCGATGTGGACCTCTCGCAGCAGGTCAGGTTCCACCGGTCCCGGGGCACCCGTCAACAGGTCGACGGCACTGGCCGTTTTGGGAAACGCGATGACCTCACGGATGGTCGGTTCGCCGGCCAGGAGCATGACGAACCGATCGAGCCCGAGCGCGATCCCCCCGTGAGGCGGCGCGCCATACTGCAGCGCGTCCAGCAGGAATCCGAAGCGTTCCTGCGCGTGATCTGGCGCGATCGCCAGCAATTGAAAGATCTGCTCCTGCAGGTCGCGCTCGTGGATCCGCACGCTGCCTCCGCCGAGTTCGACCCCGTTCAGCACCAGGTCGTGCGCCTTCGCACGGGCGCGCAGCGGGTCGCTTGCCAGCAAGGACCGATCTTCGTCGACCGGAGCCGTGAAGGGATGGTGGACAGCCGTGTAGCGCCGCTGTGCCGCGTCATACTCCAGCAACGGAAACTCCAGCACCCAGACGAACCGCATCGGGCCGTTCGAGGGCATCAAGCCAAGGCGCTCGGCGAGTTCCAGCCGCAGCTTGCCGAGCGTCGTCGCGGCCACGGTCTCCGCGCCTGCGACCATGAGCATCAGGTCCCCCTCCCTGGCTCCGGCCCGTGAAGCGATCGCCTCCCGGGCGCCCTCGGTCAGGTGCCGGACGACGGATCCCTTTGGTCCGTCTGTGGTCAGGGCCAGGGTCGCCAGTCCTTCTGCACCGGCGGCCTGCGCGGTGGCGGTGAGCGCGTCGACCTCGCGCCGGCTCATCCCGGCCGCGCCGGGCGCGCGAAGTCCCCGCAGGACGCCACCGGCGGCGACGGCGGCGCGGAACCGCTCCACGCCGCTGGTCGCGGCCAGATCGGTCAGGTCGATAATCTCCAGATCCACCCGGAGGTCCGGTTTGTCCGAGCCGTACCGCAGCATCGCCTCCGCGTACGAAAGACGCGGGAAGGGCCGCGCGACCTCGACCCCCTGCACGCGTCGAACGACGGCGGCGACCATCTCCTCGGTCACCTGGATGATGGCCTCCTGGCCGACGAAGCTCATTTCGATGTCGATCTGTGTGAACTCGGGCTGCCGGTCTGCGCGGAGATCCTCGTCGCGGAAGCATCGGGCGATCTGAAAGTAGCGGTCGACACCCGACAGCATCAACAACTGTTTCAGCAACTGCGGCGACTGCGGCAACGCGTAGAACTTGCCAGGCTGTAGCCGGCTGGGCACAATGAAGTCCCGCGCGCCTTCCGGCGTGCTGCGGATCAACATCGGCGTCTCGACATCGACGAAGCCGAGGCGGTCGAGGCTCTCGCGCACAGCCATCGTGGTACGATGCCGCAACAGCAGGTTGCGGTACATCTTGGGTCGGCGCAGGTCCAGGAACCGGTACTTCAACCGCAGCGCCTCGTCGACCGTGACCTCGTCTCCGGGGGAGAATGGTGGCGTGAGAGCAGGTGAGAGGACCTGGATCTGGCGGGCGCGTACTTCGATCTCCCCCGTCGCCAGACGCGGGTTCACGGTGCCCTCGGGACGCCGTTCCACAGGACCTTCAACGAGAACGACAAACTCCGCCCGCAGCGTGGCGGCGACGTCCCCGGCGCGCGGTTCTTGTTCTGGATTGACCACGACCTGCACGAGACCTTCGCGGTCGCGCAGATCGAGGAAGATCAACCCGCCGAGGTCGCGGCGCCGCTGTACCCATCCGGCCAGCCGCACCAAGGCGTCGACGTGCCCCACGCGAAGATCTCCGCACATGTGCGTGCGCATCGTCCCCATCACGGCTCTCCTTCCACCGACCCTATGGTCTGCCCACGGCGGCGGAACGCAACCGATTACGCACTGCCGCCACGGCTTCACCGCGCGCCAGCGGCGTCTGCTCGCCGCTCGACATCTCGCGCAGGGTCACGCTCCCGCCGGCCAGTTCGGACTCGCCCACGACCAGCGCGTACCGCGCGCGGACGCGGTCAGCGTACTTCATCTGCGCGCGAACTGGCCGGTCGAGCAGGTCGCCGTCGGCGCGCACCCCGGCGGCGCGGAGCTCGTCCAGCAGTCGGACACCTTCTGCCCGCGCCGCGTCGCCGATTGTGACGACGATTGCGTCCACACCTCGATCGGCCGAGCGCGACAGGCGTTCTTGCTCGAGAACAAGCAGGAGTCTATCGAGACCAAATCCGAACCCGACACCGGGCGTGGGCGGACCGCCCAACTGCTCCGCCAAGCCATCATACCGACCACCTCCAAACATCGCGTTCTGCGCCCCCAAACGTCCGGAATACACCTCCACGGCCGTCCGCGTGTAATAGTCGAGCCCTCGCACGATAAAGGGATCGACGACATAGCGCACCTGCAGGAAATCGAAGTGGCGCTTGACGCCCTCGAAGTGCGCGCGGCACGCGTCGCACAAGTACGCGAAGATGGTCGGCGCGTCTTGCGCGATACGGTGGCAACCCGGCCGTTTGCAGTCAAGGACGCGCAGCGGGTTGTGCTGATAGCGGCGACGGCAGTCTTCGCAGAGCGCGTCTGTGTGCTCGGCAAAGTAGTCGCGCAGCGCCGCCAGATACCTCGGCCGGCAGGTCCCATCACCCACGCTGTTGAGCCGTACCTCCACTTCGGTGAGGCCCAGGCCCTGCAGCAGCCTGACCGGCAGCGTCAACACCTCGGCGTCGGCAGATGGGTCAGGGCTCCCAATGATTTCAGCGCCGAACTGTGTGTGCTGACGGTAGCGGCCCTTTTGCGGCCGGTCATACCGGAACATCGGCGCAATGTAGTAGAACTTCCCCGGCTGCGGCCCCTGCTGCAGGCCGTGCTCGAGGTAGGCGCGCATGACCGCGGCGGTCCCCTCGGGTCGCAAGCTCAGCGACCGTCCGCCGCGGTCGGTGAACGTGTACATCTCCTTCTCGACCAGGTCCGTATCCTCACCGACGGTGCGCTGGAATACCTCGGTGTGCTCGACCACAGGGGTGCGGATCTCACGGAAGCCCCAGCGTCCGGCCAGATCGTGAACCAACGCTTCAACAGCCTGCCATTGCTCTGCCTCGCCGGGGAGGATGTCCCGCATGCCCCGCGGCGCCTGGATCACAGCCATCTGCCTGCCTCCCATCTCGCCCGCCGTTCCAGAAATAACAACGCCCCCGTCCCACAGGGACGAGAGCGCGATCACTCCCGCGGTACCACCCTGGTTTCCAGCCGTCACTCCTGCTCCGGCAGGACCCTTGTCGCGATCACGGGCGAACCCGGGCGGCAGATGCATGTCCCCCGCCGCCATCGGCTCAGGGGTGTCGTTCAGATCCGGGACCCTGGAAGCGCTCTCAGCCCGCGTCGGCGGGACGCTCCCTCTCTGAGAAGACCGAACCCTACTCTTCCCCGTCCTCGCCGTACGACCGTGCGTGCAATTAAGCCATTCTATCACGGCGCGCGCCGCTGTCAAACCTCGCGACGGACACCATCCTCCAGGAAGCCGGCCCGCGTGAGGCGAATCACCAGCGTAGGCGCGTGCTGGACGAGTGCGCGAGACTCGCGCCGAAAGAGGAGTGACCTGTGGTGCATGCGATCATCCTGGCCGGCGGGCGCGGTGAGCGTCTGCGACCCTTCACCGAAGACCGGCCCAAGCCCATGGTCGAGGTGTTGGGCGTCCCTATCCTCGCCTATCAACTGCACTGGCTGCAGACCCAGGGTGTGTCCGAAGTCGTGATGGCCTGTGGGTACCGCAACGAAGTGATCATCGATTATTTTGGCAATGGTGAGAAATGGAACATGCGGATCGACTACGCGGTTGAACACGAGCCGCTCGGCCGGGGCGGTGCAATTCGCCACGCGTACAGCCGGCTGCGGGGCGCTCCGGACGTGGTCGTGGCCACCAACGGCGACATCATTACCAACCTGCGCGTCGCACCCGTCGTCGCTCGTCACGGCGAGCGCGCGGATCTGGCCACGGTCGTGCTGACGCCGTTTGTCAGCACCTTTGGTGTTGTGCAGGTCGACGCCGACGACCGCGTCCTCGCCTTTGACGAGAAGCCCACGCTGCCCTATTGGATCAATGCGGGCATCTATGTGCTCTCGCGCGAGGCCATCGCCATGATGCCAGAAGTCGGCGACCATGAGCGGACGACGTTCCCCCACCTGGCAGCGGAGCGCCGCCTCGGCGCCTTCAAGTCGACCGGCTATTGGCGCTCGGTCGATACGGTCAAAGACCTCTCGGAAGTGCGCAAGGAATTGGAGCAGCGGCTGCTCAGCGCGTTCCTAGTGTGACCTCCCCGGTCACGCCACGTGGCGTCGGGGAGTTCAGCATCACGAGCACCGGGCGACCTCGTGCCACCTCGAAGATGGTCAGCGACCCCGTGGCAATGTCCATGCGGCGCATGGCATCCAGCCGGATGTCCAGTAACCGACAGACCAGCGCCAGGATCGGATCCTGATGCGACACCAACACGGTGTTCCCACCATGGGCCAGGTATTCGCGCGCGCACTCTGCCATCCGGTGCGCGATGGCCTCGACCGCTTCCAATCCTGCGAGCGGCACCGTCGTGGGGGTCGCACGCCAGGCGGTCCAAGCCTCAGGGTACCGCTCGCGCACCTCGGTGATGGCCATTCCCTCCCACGGTCCCAGCCCGGTTTCAATGAGCCGGTCATCGAAAGCCACTGCCCGCTCGACGTGTCGCGCGATCAATTCCGCCGTCTCTCGAGTTCGTTCGAGCGGGCTGGCGACGATGCGGTCCGGCGGGGCGGGCCCGAGGCGACGCCCGACGGCTTCGGCCTCCGCGCGACCTTGCGCGTTCAGCGAAATGCCGGGCAGCCGTCCCGCGAACCGATGGGCCGGTGCGATCAGCCAGTCGGTCTGCCCATGCCGGACCACCAGCAGTTGCGCGCCTTCAACCATGTGCGTCTTCTCCGGCGCGGCCGTCCTGGCGGCCCCCGCCACCGGGAGGATCCGCATCGAGGATCAGCGTCACCGGACCGTCGTTGTGGATCTCGACGAGCATGACCGCGCGGAACTGCCCCATGGCGACAGCCGGCCCCAGTTCGCGAAGCCGCTCCACATAGACATCCACCATCGCTTGGGCGTGCTCGGGCCGGGCGGCGCGGACAAACGACGGACGACGGCCGCGAGAAGTATCACCGTACAATGTAAATTGCGATACAACCAGGATGCGCCCGCCGACATCGAGCACCGACCGGTTCAACCGGCCGGCTTCGTCATCGAAGATGCGGAGGTGGGCCGTCTTCTCAG
>JBGPNN010000184.1:0-6828 GCA_041487495.1 bacterium | reverse complement strand
ATCAACGTGTAGTCTGAGTCGAACGCTTCGAGGAAATGCCGCGTGGCCTCCGCCCAATCGCCCGAGGCGAAGCCACGCAGGCCTTCGCGCATGTTGTCGATTGCAAACCGTGTCCGCCCGTAGCCCTCCAGAGTCGGGAGAAGGACGATCAGGATATCGGATCGGCCCCTCGGTCGCACTGCACGGCGCATCTCCGCATATCCTAGTAATGCAACACGGACATGAAGCTCCTCAGGATAAGGTCCAGGGAGCGATACGGGGCTCTGCCCAATGAGCCGATCGCCCACATGAATGAACGCCTGCGTCGGAAAGGTCCGAATGGTCAGCGCCTGAGATGCTACCGCAGGCGCGGTCGTGGTGGCCGCCGGGAGAGTCGCGTAGAGCACGGTTTTGAATTCCGTCATACTTTCCTTGAAGCGTCCTTTGGCCTCGTACATGAGCGCAAGGCGGATCCTTGCAGGCAGATCCGACGGGCTCCCAGCGACCTGGCGGGCTTGGAACTGGATCCCGGCCTCCGTCGCCACAAATGGCTGCTGGAACTCGCGCGCATATTGGGGCTGCACTTTGACCGCGAGTTTGTAGCCAGTGAGGGCGTCCTGAAACTGCCGTTGTTCCTCCAGCAGGATGCCCAGTAGAACGTACGCATCCAGGGATTTGAGCGTTTCCCCGTAGACGTTGATGTGTCCTTTGGCGGCGGTCAGAGCCTCGGTGCGGTTCCCCTGCAGCCACAGCGCTGCCGCCTGGTAGACGCGGAGCTCCGGGATAGCAGGCGACTCGGTAAGCAGTTCTTGAAGAGACGCGGTGGTCTGCGCCCCGTTGGATTCCTCGAACGCGGTCTGCAACCTTGCCAGGGCATCCCGGCCTCTCGGGGACGCCGGGACCATCGAGGGAGCCGGAGGCAAGAACACGTCGATGATTCCCTCTGGGGGAAGCGCGACGGTTCTCGTCAGGGTCAGGCGCCCGGAGGCCACCCCCGTGATCTTGTGCGGTCCGAGGCCAAAGCGGGACGGAGGGAGTCTGACCGGGGCCTGCCCGAGCGTTCTGCCGTCAACGGCAATGGAGGCACCACTAGGATATGCCACAATCGTGATCTCCGCTGCCAAGGGGCCAGTTGTTGGCGGAGCGTGAACGACCGCGGTCGGCGTTGCGCGCGGTGTCTGGCGGGATGTGGGGGAGGGCGCCATGGCCGAGGCGATCGCGAGATGCACTGCGCTCACGGGGATCACCGTTCCCTGAGGAGACCCCACTACGCCAACCACCCGCTGATCGCGTAGGCTTGCGACGGGCCCGCCCACGAATCCCGGTGGCACGGGACGGTTGAGCTGTCTCGCGCCGGCGGCGCGGAGCGTCATGTAGATGAAATCACTGCTCTGTCCATCGAAGCCGATTACCACGACCGGTTCGCCCGGCTGCAGCGGTCGGGGGTCCAGGTCGAGCACCCGCGGGCCCGTCCAATCACTTACGAGCGCGGCTGCGATTCCCGTCTCGCGACTGCGATAGACGACCTGTGCCTGGTGCGCGCGCCCATTGATGTCGACAACCGCGACGTTCTCGGCCGCCCCGACAGACGCGAGTACGGTCACGATGATGACGTTCCCGCCGTTCGGCGCGGCAACAAATCCTGACCGAATGCCGCCCGGCCCGACGATCCGCACCATGAGCCGTCTGACCAGCCGGGCCACCTCGCCAGGATCCTGGCCGCGCACGGGAACTGCCAGCGTGGCCAGCGCCGCCGCGACGCCGAAGAAGAGCATCGCGAGCGATCGCAGATGCGCGCGTGTCATCGGCTCGTCAGCGTCAGGCTATGGCGTCCCAATCAGCAGGTCCAACCATGTCTCGATGGGATCGTCGGTCTTCATGACTGCGACGATCCTGTACTCTGCGTGCGTTTGGCCGGACAGAGCGCCGCGGCTCGGCGGCGTCCAGGAGAGCGAGAACGTGCGGTCCTGTCCTGGAGTCCATGCCACCGCGTACGGCTTCACTACGATCACCTGACCCTCCGACCAGCGGTAGACGTCTCGTCCTGCATCGGGGCCTTTGGTTCCACGGACGTACAGATCAACAAGCAAGTTTTCTGGGAAGGTCATCTGGCGGTCTTCGGCGGCAGGGTTCTCCAGATGGATGACAAGAACAATAGCCTGCCCTTCCTGCACGGTCCCTTCAGGTGTCGAGAGCCGCAGGCGGATTCCTTCGCGGTGAGCCGCAAAGCTCTGAAGCCTCGGAAGGCGCCCGTGGGCTGGCCCCGGTGGGGTCATCGGTCCCGGCCTCCCACCAGCTACTGGCACGGCATCGCGGGGTGTCGACTGGCCAGTGACGATGACAATGGCGAAGATCAACCCGACCAGCAACCCGCCCGCGACCACCGCGCCTTTGAGGTGAGGAGCGAGTGTCAGCCCCCTGAGCGATGTCAGGGCTCGTTGGGAGGCTGGGCGCCGCTGGGGCGCCTGTTGGACGAGTTCAAACACGCGCTCGGGCTGTTGAATGTCCTTAAGACGATGGGCGCCGAGTGGCCGGAGAAGTGAGTGAGGCGGCAGGGACCGGCGCAGCAGGTTGGCCGTGACCTCCGAGATCAGTGTCTGTCCCCCGTGTGTCAGCAACCGCAGCCGGGCGCACCGGTTCACCTCGGGGCCGTAATACTCCCCCTCACGCAACTCGGCTTCCCCTGTGTGGACGGCGATCCGCACGCGAATAGGGAACGGCGTGCACCAGGGTTCTGCCACGAGCGTTTGCTGGATAATCTCGGCAGCGGCCACCGCATCGGATGCCCGGGCGAACGCGCCGAAAAAGCTGTCACCTTCGCCGCGGCTCCTGACGACGGCCCCGTGGTGACCGTCAATGGTTCCGGTCACGATCGCGTCATGGCGGATCAAGGCCTGCCGCATCGCCTCGGGGGCGGCCTCCCAGAGGCGCGTGCTGCCCTCGACGTCAGTCATCAGCAGCGTAATCGTGCCGGTCGGCAGATTCTTCATCTGTCAGGGCGCCGCAAAGGACGTCCCCAGGTCATTCGAAGATCTCCTGCCTGAGCTTGTGAGCGTCCTTCACAACCAGTCGGCCTCGCTGGAGGGTAAGTAGATCATGGCGCTCGTAGTACCTTAGCCACTTGTTCACGCTCTCTCTTGTAGCGCCAACGAGGTGGCCGAGATCCTCCTGTGTCAACCGAGCAATGGAAATGCCGCCGGACGAATCAGTGACGCCTCTAGAATATGCGAGGTCGAGAATCGCCTTCACCACACGAGCGCGAATATCGAGAAACGTGGCCGCGTGTACCAGCCGAGTGGTTAGGCGCAGCCGTTGGCTCAGGATCCCCAACAGGTTGACCGCTATCTTCGGGTAGGTATTGAGAACTTGGTGGAAATCGTCGCGGGGCAAAAGCAAGAGATCAGACGTTTCTGTCGCTATGACGTCAGCTGAGCGAGTTTCCCCGTCGAGCAGGGCCTGTTCACCAAAGAAGTCGCCCTCGCGCCTGAAGCCCAGGGTGGCTTCCTTGCCTTCCCGGGAACGGAGGACGATCTTGACCGCGCCTCTTTCGACGAAGAAGAGGGCAGTACCGAGATCGCCTTCGTGAAAGACCGTTTCGCCCTTCCGATAGCGGCGGCGACGCACGTGCGAGGTGAGGTGTGTGAGTTCCTCGTCCGAGAGTCCGGAAAGGAGCGGGACGCGCGACAGCAACGACCTGTCCGTCGGTCGTGTGCTAGCCTTTTGGGAGGCGACGTGCTCCGGCGACACCGCTCCCAGGAACCTCCCCTGCAGGGGCCGCTCAGGGCCCCGTATGCCCGCGAGGACGGTCCTTATATTGCGTGGGTTATGTAGATACATACCATGCCGAAGGGCGTTTCCCTTCACGTCGGGGAAGGCACCCTTAGTCTGGGGGACGTCCGTAGGTGGTCAAATTGACTTACTCGTAAAGGAGATACGTTTCTCTGAGCTTCTGGAAGCGCTGCAAGGCGGGCTGCCACCGGGCGACGATGTCTGCGGGCGGGTCGCCGCGGGCGATCGCCAGGCGAAGATCCTTGGTTCCCCAGACCAGGTCGAACAGATAGGGCCCGCTCCGCGGCGGGGTGAACAGTAGTTGCTTCCCGTAGAGGCGGCTGATCTCGGTTAAGACATGGACGGCCGTCGTCGACGGTTTGAAGCTCGTGGGGTCTGTGATGTTGAGACGGACGCCTGTCCACACCTGCCCCGTGCGGGGATGCGGGAGCGCCGACGGTGTGAACGTCACACCGGGGAGCCCGTACCGGTTGAGGGCTTCCGCCAGCGTTGGCCCGTCGATCCACTGGGCCAACAGGACCTGGAATCGCGAATCTGTCGCCACGCCGTTCCAGATGTTGGTTCCCTCGACTGGTCCCGTGGCCGCGTAGTGAAACACCGCCTCGGGACTGGTGATACCCGGCGACGGGTTCACCCACGGCAGCCCGGTATCGGCCCAACGCATCCGGCGCGCCCACCCCTGCATCTTGATCACCGTCAGATTAGCGCCGATCCCAAACGCGCGGTTGTACAACAGCGCCAGTTCGCCAATCGTCATGCCGTACACGTACGGAACCGGATACTGGCCGATGAATGAGCGGAACTGCGGCTCCAGCACCGGGCCGTCCAGGATGAGTCCTCCCTGTGGGTTTGGCCGGTCGAGGACGATGACCGACTTGCCGGCCGCTCGAGCGGCGGTCATGACCAGGGCCATGGTCGACGTATACGTATACGGTCGTACCCCAACATCCTGCAGGTCGACGACAAACACGTCGATCCGGTCCAGCATCTGTCGGGTCGGCTGAAATGCGCCGCCGTAGAGGCTGAACACGGGTGTGCGGCCCGCGATGCTCGGCACCGGTTCTCCGGCGTCGTAGGTGCCGTCGAGACCGTGTTCGGGTGCAAACAGCGCGGTCACGCGGATTCCGGGCGCGCCGACTAGCGCCGCGGCGGTCGTGCGACCGTCGGCGGCGATACCCGCGACATGCGTGACTAAACCGACGCGCTTTCCGCGCAGGACGGCCGGGTCGGCAAGAAGCACGTCGACCCCAAGGCGGACCTCCGGCGACTGTCCGACGGCCCGTGGGAGTGCTGGGATCGCCCCAACGACCAAGACGGCGGCGACCGCGAGCAGCCAAACGGCGCGGGCCACGGCTACGGGACCCCTCCGGCCGCGAGCGCGATGGCCACCGCATAGTACCGCGTCCGGAAGTAGAGATCGTCGACCGGCAGCGATTCGTTCGCCCCGTGGACCCCGTCCGCACCCTCCTTGCGATCGGGATGCTCCGGCGAGAACCCCAGGGCAGGCGTTCCCACTTCACGCGCGAACCGCGCGTCGGTAAAACCCACCGTCAGTGTCGGGAAGACTTGCATGGGCCGTCCGGACGCGAGGGTCAACGCCCCTCCGACGAGGTCCTGCACCCGCCGGCTGAACTGTACCGGCTTAGAGGCGGCGGTCGTGATCAGCGTGATCTCCGCGGGCAGGCCTCGCGTCAGGAGTTTCAAATAGCGCAGGACGTATTGCCGGTCGTGCTGCGGCAGCGTGCGTACGTCGCAGATCACTTCACACCGATCCGGGACGCTGTTGGACTTCACGCCTCCGTGCACGATCGTCGGAGTGACGGTTGTGCGGGTGAGGGCGCGGATTTCCGTTGCGAGCGCCGGGTTGCGCCGGGCCAGCCGGTTGAGGAACGATTCGAGCCCCCCCGCCCGCACCGCTGCGAATCCGCTCACCCAGAGGTAGCCGGCCAGCATCGTCTTGTCGAGAGCGGGTTCGGGTTGCTGCAACATGACCCGGCGCACGAATTCTGCGGCGTGGGCGATCGCGTTGATCCCCCGCCACGGCATCGACGCATGCGCGCCGGCGCCCGAGAACCGGATGACCGCTTCGTGCCGGCCTTTCTCATTCCAGGCGACGCCGTAGAGGAGCCGGCGGCCCCGCTTGTGGCGGCGGCCTCCGCCTTCGTTCAGCGCGACGTCGGCTTTCAGCAGGCCGGGATGCTGCACGCGCATCCAGCCCGAGCCAAACGATCCACCGGCTTCTTCGTCGGCGAAGCACACAAGCCGGACCGCTTTCCTCAGCGGAAGGCGCAGGCGGCGGGCGATCAGCAGGGCCACGACTTCGGCGGCCACCGTGCCCTTCATGTCGGCCGCCCCCCGGCCGTAGAGCCGTCCACGACGGATGGCCGGGGCGAAGGCCGGCGTGGTCCAGGTCGAGGGGTCTCCTGCGGGCACGACGTCACTGTGCCCCATGAGCAGGAGCGCGCAGCCGCCCTGCCGGCCGGGGAGCGATGCGACGAGATTCCGGCGTGATGGGGTCCGTCCCACGAGCTTGATGTCGGTGATGCCTCCTCGCCGGAGCCGATCGGCCAGCATGGTTGCGGCCTGTGTCTCGTGGCCCGAGTCCGGCGCGCCCGTGTTCGTCGTATCCAGCCGTACCAGGGCTTTGGTCAGATCGAGGACCTCCTGCCGCGACCGATCGGCCTCGCGCAGGATCCGGTCCAGCGTGCGATTGTCCACGAATGCGACCTCCTACGTACCTTCCAATTCGATGATCTTCCCATCTTCGGCATACTCACAGTCCAGGTCCTTGATCCTGCTCGGCATGTCTAAGACGGGCCACACGGTCTACGACGGGCGCGTGACGGCGCAGCGAGGACGCGGCCGGTGGGTGCGACGTAACCGCACGATGTCGCTCTAGGCCGGCCGGCGCTTCCACCATCCCGCTTCCCGCTCATACACATGCGCGGCCGCCAGCACGGTTCGGTCGGCGAAGCGCGGGCCGACGATCTGCAGGCCGACCGGCACGCCCGAGTTCGTGAAACCGCACGGCACCGAGACCGCCGGGAGCCCCGTCAGATT
>JBGPNN010000183.1:0-6861 GCA_041487495.1 bacterium | reverse complement strand
CGCTGGCCGCCGCCGTGGGTCGTCGCAACGCAGCGCTGATGATTCACCATGGCATCGTGACCGCGGCGGAAGATGTCGAGACGGCGGTGGTGGGAGCGATCCTGCTGGAGCGGGCCTGTGGGAAGCAACTGCTGGCCATGACCGCCGGCGAGATCAAGACTTGGTCGAGCGACGAGGAGGCCCTGGCCAAACGGGCACACTGCTACTCGCCGGAGCTCGTGCGTCAGGCGTGGGCGTACCTGATGCGGCGCCTGAAAGGGTTAGGCTAGGTGCTGGGTTTCTCCGGCTTCGTATCCGGAGCTTCCTTGACCTCATGAGCCTCCCTGACCTCATGTGTGGCTTCGCTCATGGCATTGCGGAACTCCCTGATCGTCTTACCTGCTGCCGCGCCCAGCCCCGCCAGCTTGCTCGGGCCAAAAAGCAGCAGCAGAATGACCAGAATGATCATCCATTCACCAATTCCCACGTTGGGCATGGAAGACACCACCCCCTGTCACAATAATGCTGCGCGCATTTGGTCGATCCCTGCAGAGGCAGGATCGACAGCCGCGCGAACCAATCAGGAAGGGTGGTGAGGGAGGAGTGGGGACACCTAATGAACCGCAATCTGGGTTTCAAGCACATACGCGCAGTCACAGTCTTCGGATGGTCACAGTCGCATCCGGGGGAAGATGTGTATGAGGCCGCGCGCGAAACGGCCCGTCTTTTGGCAGCGCAGGGTCTGACCATTGTATCGGGAGGCTTCGGCGGGGAGATGGAAGCCGCGGCCAGGGGGGCAAAAGAGGGAGGCGGGAAGGCGATCGGTGTAACGTTTTATCCAAAGCTCGCGACGAAATTCGAAGCCGGTAAGGAAGCCTCGAAGTACCTGGATCAGGAGATCAAGACGGGGACCTACCTCGAGCGGACCCTCAAGTTGATCGCGCTCGGTGACGCGTTCATCTGTTTCAACGGCGGCACGGGCACCATCTCAGAATGGGGGATGGCCTGGGGATTGGCTCGGATTTACTACGGTCGCCACAAGCCGCTCGTCATGTACGGAGAGTTCTGGGAGGAAATCGTTGAGGTCATTGAGAGGGATATGCATATCCGCCCGGAGGAGAAGAAAGTCTACAAGATCGTCGGGTCTCCCCGTGAAGCGGTGCGCGTTTTGAGAGATTTCGATCGGAAGCATAAGGAGTTCCATCCACACTACGCGCTTCTGATGCCCGAGCGCGATTTCATTCTCCAGCATTGACGGCGGTCATCATGGGCGAACCCGCGGCATCGAGTAGAGAGGCTCTCCAGATCATAGCCCGCCGTGCGATGCTCAAGCACGGCCTTTTGGGGGAGTTCGGCCCGACCGTGCTCGCGGAGGTCGCGGCGATCAGCGGACCTGCTACCACGCAGAGTGCGTCCGTCCGCGACCTGCGTGGACTGCTCTGGGCGTCGATTGACAACGACGACTCGCTCGACCTCGACCAGCTCTCGGTCGCCGAGCCTCTGGCCGCTGGGCAGGTGAAAGTCCTGGTGGCGATCGCGGACGTGGACGCGCTCGTCGCGAAGGCTTCGGCGATCGACGGGCATGCACAGCACAACACGACGTCGGTCTATACGGCCGCCCGCATCTTCCCCATGCTTCCGGAGCGGCTGTCCACGGATCTGACCTCCCTGGTCGAGAACCAGGATCGACTAGCCGTCGTGATCGAGATGGTCGTCGGCACCGGCGGCGCCGTGGTGGGATCGGATGTATACCGGGCCACGGTGCGGAGTCAGGGTAAGCTCACGTACAACAGCGTCGGCGCGTGGCTTGCGGGACAGGGGCCGATGCCCCCGCGGGTTGCGGCCGTTCCTGGGCTGGCGGAGCAACTCCATCTGCAGGACCAAGTTGCGCAAGCGCTGATGACAGGGCGATCCCACCACGGCGCGCTGACGCTCCAGACGATTGAATCGCGTGCCGTGTTCGATGGCGACGTGCTCGCCGATCTGCGGCCGGAAGAACACAATCGCGCCGAAGTGCTGATCGAGGACCTGATGATCGCGGCGAACGGAGTGACCGTGCGCTATTTGGAGGCGAAGGGCCTTCCGGCGCTCCGCCGCGTCCTGCATTCCCCCGAGCGTTGGGATCGGATCGTCAACGTGGCGGCGGGGTTCGGAGAACACCTGCCCGCGGCGCCGGATGCCGCCGCGCTCGAGGCATTCCTGGCCAAGCGGCAGCAGGTCGATCCGCTACGATTTCCTGATCTGTCGCTGAGCGTCATCAAGCTGCTGGGATCCGGCGAGTACGCGGTCGACGTGCCCGGCCAGCAAACAGAGGGACACTTCGGGCTCGCCGTGTCCGCGTACACGCACTCGACCGCCCCTAACCGGCGCTTTCCGGACCTCGTGACGCAACGACTGCTCAAGGCGGCGATGGCGGGCAGCACGGCCCCCTACAGCGTGGACGAACTACGGGTGCTCGCGCGGCTTTGCACCGACCAGGAGGACAATGCCAAAAAGGTCGAGCGGCAGGTGGAGAAATCGGCCGCCGCGCTGCTCTTGGAACGCCGAGTCGGTGAGCGGTTTGAGGGAATCGTCACCGGCGCCTCCGAGAAGGGCACGTGGGTGCGCGTCGTGAGGCCCCCGGTCGAGGGCAAAGTGGTGCGAGGATTCGAGGGGCTCGACGTCGGCGACCGGGTAGGCGTCGAACTGGTCAGCACAGACGTCGAGCGGGGCTTCATCGACTTCGCAGCGGTGGACCGACCTCACTAGCCACAAGATTGCCCACAGTGGTGATCACGTATCCACGCGATCGGAGGATCTCTGTGATGTGGGGCAAGATCCGCAGCGTATTCTCCATTCCTTGATGGAACAGCATGATCCCTCCACTGGACACGTGGGCCAGGACTCTCGTCTCTAATGCTTGGGGTTCCAGGTTTGTGTAGTCTGCCGAATTCGCGGTCCAAAATACTGTTACAAGACCCAGCTCATGGGCGGTGTGAAGGACGGTAGCATCATAGTTCCCCCCAGGGGGGCGAAAGTAGCGCGGGACCTGACCTGTGACCGCCGCAATCGTGTCCTGTGCCCGCGCGATTTCCTCAAACACCTGTGGAGCCGAGAGGCGCGTGAGGTTGGTGTGGTGGAACGTGTGATTCGCGACTTCGTGTCCGGCCCCCTGGATGGCCTGTGCGAAGTAGGGATAGTATTGGACCTGCTGGCCGACAAGGAAGAACGTGGCCTTCACGCCAAGGCGCCCGAGCGTGTCCAGAAGCAGAGTAGTGTAGATAGGGAAGGGTCCGTCGTCGAAGGTGATCGCCATCGCCCGGTGGGAAAGATCACCATGATAAATCTCGCCTCTCATTCGATGTCCCCGAGCCCGCACATCAGGCGGTTGCTGTCGCTCAACCGGAGCCGCTACGGGATCGCTCTCAGGGGAGGCGCGTGGTGACCACGCGCGGGAGAACATCGCGGCCTTCAAGAACTCGTCGCGGGAAATCGCCGCTGAGAACACAACCTCCATATGGTTGATCTCAAGCGGACCGTTACCAGGCTGCACCCCCGTGACGTCAACCTCATCCACCGCGGCGGCGGCCGCAAACGTCGTCTGCACCAGCTTCCATGCGTAGGGCTGGAGCGCCGGTAGGGAGCCTGCGACAGGGTCGCCGCGGAGAAACCAGAGCCCTACCACGGTCAGGTGGCCGTTTGTGTCGGCGGCGATTCCAACGAGCCGTTCTGTCAGGCCGGCGGCATCAGCGGCCTGGAGGATGCGTCCTTCCAGTTCAGACAGGGCTCCGGTGAGGCGTGGGATCGTTCTCGCCTCGGCTGAAGACGCCGATGCTATCCCCAGCGCCAGCACAAGGGCAACTACCGAGGCTCTGACTGCACGATATTGCATAGCCGTCTCCGCCGCAGGCCGACTCCGAGCGCCCAGCCGGTCTCCTGAACGTACGTTGGAGGTAAACATTGAGTTCCTCAGCGAACACTCGCTGGACGCGGATATGATGAGGAGAGAGCACGTTGAGATGGCGTAGTCTGGCAGTGGGCATCGCTCAGGGGCTCAATATCCTGCGCAGGAAGCGAGCAAGATGGAATTCAACCAGCAAATCGTCGTGTCGGCACCCCCGGAACGTGTCTGGGCGTTCCTTTGGGACATCGAGCGCGTGGCGCACTGCATTCCCGGCTGTCAGGCGGCGAAGGTCGTGGAGCCCGGTAAGCGGTATGAAGCGGTAGTGGGGGAGCGAGTCGGCCCCTTCAAGGTGCAGTTTCCGCTCGAGATCGAGGTCCTCGAGGCGCAGCCTCTGACCCGCCTGCGCGCAAAGGCCACGGGTCGGGACCACAGCCTGGCGAGCAGCCTGCAGATGCGTCTCGACCTGGATATCGAGCAAGCCGGGAACCAGACCGTCCTGCGTCTGCACACCGAGGTGAGCATTATCGGCAAGATCGCCGTGCTTGGCCACAGCATGATCACACGCAAGTCCGATGAGATCATGACCGGGTTCGCGGAGGCCCTCCGGCGCGAACTGGAAGGGTTGCAGGGGGATGCTGCGACCGTTTGAGATCCACCAGCCGCAGACGGTCACGGCGGCCAGCGCGCTCATCGGCCGGTACGGCGATGACGCGGCTTTCTACGCCGGTGGCACAGAGTTGCTGCTGATCATGAAGGAAGGCCTGGTGCGATACCGGCACCTGGTCGATCTGAAGACGGTCCCGGGTGTTGACGAGATTACGTACGACGAGACCGGGTGGCTGAGCATCGGCGGCACGGCGACGCACCGGGCGCTCGAGCACCATCCCGCCGTTCGGCGGCACTTCCCGATCATCGCGGAGGTCGAACGCCTCGTCGCCAACGTCAGGGTGCGCAACGTTGGAACGATCGGCGGGAACCTGTGCTTCGCGGAGCCGCACGCCGATCCTGGCACGTTGTTCCTGACGTGTGACGCAGATGTCGAGCTCGCTTCGCAGGACGGGACCCGGACAGTGCCGATCGGGCAGTTCTTCACGGGTCCTTACGAGACAGCGCGACAGCCGCATGAGATGCTGACGCACATCCGCCTGCGGGCCTGGGGACCCCACACGCGGGGCGCGTACATGAAGTTTGGATACCACGAACGGCCGACGCTTGGTGTCGCCCTCGCCCTGACCCTGGACCCCGGACATCGTGGGGTTGAGGACGTCCGTATCGCGATCGGGTGCGTCGGGCCGATGCCGACGCGCGCGCACCAAGCCGAAGAGGCGCTGCGCGGCCGGCCGCTGTCGGAGGCCGAGCCACACCTGGACCACGCGGCCCAGGCTGCCAGCGATGCGGTAGATGCCGTGAGCGACCTGCATGGGTCGGCCGTCTACAAGAGGGAGATGGTCAAGGTCTTTGTGCGGCGGGCGTTTCACGCCGCGGTCGCCCGATTCTCCGGGGAGGCCGTGCGATGAACCCGGTGATGGAGATCACCCTTACGGTCAACGGCGGGCCGCATATCCTGACGATCGAGCATCGCGAAACCCTGCTGGACATGCTGAGGTCCCGGCTCGGTCTCACCGGCACGAAGTTGTCGTGCGACGTGCAGGTCTGCGGTGCGTGCACCGTCCTCGTCGACGGTCTCCCGGTGAGTTCGTGCACCTATCTCGCGTATGAGGCTCGGGGCAAGCAGGTCTTGACGATCGAAGGCGTGGCCGACGGCGACCGGCTGCACCCGCTGCAGCAGGCTTTCATCACCCACGCCGGGCTCCAGTGCGGGTTCTGCACGCCGGGGATGATCCTGGCGGCGAAGGCACTCCTCGACGAAACCCCGCGCCCCACCGTCGACGACATCAAGCACTATCTTCAGGGGAATCTCTGCCGGTGCACCGGCTATACGAAGGTTCTCGAGGCCATCGTGGCGGCGTCGGAGGCGATGGCCTCGACGCATGGCTGAGCCGCGACCGTGCTCGCGCTGTATGCGCCCGAGCCGGTGCGCACCGAACGATCGTGAAGGAACGATGAGGTGAGGCTGCATCGCCCGCTCTTCTGGCTGCCGCCAGAGACGGCGCACGGTGCGGCGATCCGTGCGCTGGAGGCGATCGGCGCTTGGCCCGCGGCGCGCCGGATGCTGCATACACGCGTGGCCGTCCACAGCCCCCTCCTTGAAACATCGTGCTTCGGTTTACGCTTTCCCAACCCGCTGGGCATCGCCGCGGGGTTCGATAAGGATGGGAGGGCCGCCCCCGGGCTTGAAAGTCTCGGGTTCGGGTTCCTTGAAGTGGGCACGGTGACGCCTCGGCCGCAGCCCGGTAACGAAGGCCCGCGTCTCGCCCGCCTGCCGCACGAGCGCGCCCTCGTCAACCGGTTGGGCTTTCCAAGCCAGGGAGCGGCCGCCGTGGCGGCCAGACTGGCACACCAGACGCACGACATCCCACTGGGGATCAACGTGGGGCCGAATAAGGTGACGCCGGTGGAACGACGGGTCGAGGACTATGTCGAGGCGCTGCGCGTCCTGTATCCCGCCGGCGACTTCTTCGTCATCAACATCAGCTCACCAAACACGCCGGGTCTCCGCGACCTCCACCGGGCCGACCTCCTCGACGAGCTGCTGCATGCGCTCCGCGACGAGATCACCGCACAGTCAGCCCGCAGCGGGCGCGCGCCAAAGCCGGTACTCCTGAAGGCATCGCCGGACCTCCCGCCTGAGGGTCTGGACATGGTCGCGGACGCCGTGGTCCGCCACGGCGTGGCCGGGGTTGTCGTGGCGAACACTACCGTGGCATCATCGCTGGTCGAGCGGGCCAGTATTGGGGGCGGGGGGCTATCCGGCGCCCCGATCCGCGCGATGACGACCGCGCTTGTGCACGAGTTCTACACGCGGCTGCGTGGGCGCGCAGAAGTGATTGGTGTCGGCGGCGTGTTCAACGCCGAAGACGCGTACGAGAAGATCCGCG
>JBGPNN010000182.1:0-6911 GCA_041487495.1 bacterium | reverse complement strand
TGGCGCGCGACCTTCAGAAACCGACGCACCGGTACTTCCTCGCGAGATTGCGGGATGAGATCATCGGGAATTTCGGGCTCGTGATCGCCGATGGCCGTGTGTACATCATTGGGTTCGGTGTTCTCCCCGCATGTCGCCGCCAGGGTCATGGGCGAACGATGCTGTGCGACGCGGTTGCGCTGCTCACCAGCGAGGGTTGGAGGGAGATTCTCCTGGAAGTGGCCACGGATAATGAACCGGCAGTGGGATTGTACCGGTCGAGCGGTTTTCGCGTGACGTCGACATACGGCTTTTACGAGGTGGACTGCTAGTCGGTGAGTCCTTCGATCGCAGATTCGAGCGACGATCGCCCGTACCCCGGCTGGTGGCCGGCAAATGCCTGTGTCAGATACTGGGTGGCCTCTCCGTCGGTGCCGGTGTTGCTGAGGAGAACACCGAGTTCGCCCGCGGCACTGGCAGCCTGGCTGTCGAGGCCGAGCCGCGTCAGGGTGGACACGGCCCCGCGAAGGATATCAATCGCTTCCGCACGACGTCCTTGCGCGCGCAGAATGCGACCCAATGTCACCTGAGCCCAGGCTTCTCTGGCGTTGTCCGCCGCGCCGTGTGCTTCTTTGATGGCCCGTCGGGCCGCGCGAGCAGCATCAGTATGACGGCCCATGTCCAACAGGGCCGCGGCCATCTCTTCCAACGTGGCGCTGTGACCCCGCATGTCGCCCAGCCGCTCACGGATGCGGAGGGCCTGTTCGAACGCCGCGAGGGCATCGGTCGACCGCCGTTGCTCGCGTCGAACAACACCCAGGTTACTGAGGACCCGGGCCATCTCCTTGAGATCCTCGACGAGCGCCAGCGCGTCGTGCGCCTGACCCAGGAGATCCGCGGCGTTGTCGAGATGTCCTCGCGCTCGCTCCACCTGTGCCAGACCGGTGAGGGCCCGGCCGCGCATCCCATGCAGGCGCAGGCGCGTGGCCAGTTCGAGCGCCCGCGCGGTTGCACGCTGGGCACGATCAGTATGCCCCAGGTAGAAACGGGCGGCTCCGAGCGAGAGGAGGGCGCGGACGTTCTCCTCCGTTCGCGCGGTCTTCGTGCGCCGCATGATTTCGACCGCCTTTTCGAGGATCGGAACGGCGCGGGCGAACATACCGCGGCGCACTTCGACCAGGCCCTTGAGAGCGAGCGCCATCCCGACGGCGCTACCCAGCCGGTGACGGCCCGCGGCAGCCGCGGCTTCGTCCGCCCATACCGCCGCTTCGTCGAGGCGGTCGGCCGCGATGGAGGCATGGGCGCGAACGAGCGCTGCGCGAACGATCAACTCCGCGGGCATGTCCGGCAGCAGTGCCTCGGCCGCGGCCGTCAACTGGACGGCTTCGCCACCCCGGGTATGGAGATCCATATCCGCGGCCAGCCGGAGGACGTTGAGAGCGGTTTCGCGACGCAGTTCAGCAGGGTCGAGGAGGAGAGAGGCGACTGACGTATTGAGCCTGCGGGCTAGCGCAGTAACCGTCTCGACGGATGGATACGATCGCCCGCTTTCCAGCAAGCTGATGAAACTCTTGCTCAGATCGGGCGCGCCGAGCCCCTCCTGCGTGAGTCCCGCACGACCACGCGCGAGCCGCAAACGCTGCCCAAATTGCACGAGCCACTCGGGCCGAGGATACTCGGGCGCGTTTGGGGAGGGTTGAGCCATGTTGAACGTATTGTACCACTCACCTGCCGGGCATTCAAGGCGATCCGGCCCCCCGCGCCTGACCGCCCGGCAGCGGCCCGAACCCTCCCCGCGCGCTCTTGCCTAGACTCCCCTAGCCCCCGTCAGGCGATTCGCCGGGGCCGCTGAAACGGTAGTGGTCCTGGGGAGTCAGTCCCGTCATCGGTGCCAATCCAATCAATACTACGGCGGTAATCGCCGCGAGTGCGATCCGCAGGGCTCTCGCCATGGTGATTCCTCCCGTGGGCTATTATTTTTTGGGGGCTCGAAGATAAATACTTCAATGTCTACAATTGCTAATCCTTTCGAGAAGGACTCCGCAAGACGACCAAAGAGCGGCCGGAGGGCTATCTTAAGGAGGAGGGTGCCTTCGGCGGCCGAAACTACCGGGATACCGACAACCTCTGGCGGGAGACACATGCCTCGACGCCCTGTGGCGGCCGTACATCCTCGGCTGCGCGATCGGCGCATCGATCAACTGTGGCGCGCGATTCTCACCCTGCGCACGCCCCAGGAGTGCTACCAGTTCTTCGAGGATATCGGCACCATCGGGGAGATCCGGGCCCTAGCGTCTCGGCTGGAGGTCGCCCGCCTCTTGGCGGCGGGAATGACCTATGCGGAGATCGCCCGGCGCACGGGCGCGAGCAGCGCGACGATCAGCCGAGTCCGGCGCTTTCTCGAGTACGGCGCCGACGGGTACCGGATGGTCCTCAAGCGCCTCGATCGCGGCCGCGACTGACACGTCAGGGTGGTTCAGGCGACCCCGCAGCTTCGGTATCGGGGTTTTTAGTCAAGGATAGGGTCAGCAAGCTGCCGGGCAGTGGCAGGAGGCTCACGACCGTGAGCACCGGGACGATGCCAAACGTCTGCGCCAGGGCGCTCACGGGTCCTACGAGCAGTCCGCCGATCCCCATGCTGACGCCGAGGATCATGCCGGCAGCCACGCCCGCGTGAGCCGGCATCAGCGACTGGGCCTCGACAGTGAGTAGCGAAGACGAACCGAACAAGACGCCACCGCCCAGCGCCAGAAAGACCACCGTCGCGGTCCCGTTGGTGTGAATCGCAGCCAGGAAGAGCGGGCTGGCCATGAGAAACGACGCGAACAGCACCAATCGCCGGCCGTACCGGTCCGAGACGTACCCGCCGATAACACCACCGACGGCTCCGGCGAGGAGCATCGCGGTCAGTGCCGCCGCGCCCTGTGTCGCGGGGAGGCCCCGGTGCCTAAACAAGAACGGCAGCAGCGCCAGCATCGCATACGAAAGTGTCGACCGGGACATGACCAGGGACATCAGCCGGATGAGACCGCGTGCATTTTGACGCAGGGCCTCGCGCAAAGGATTCTGGCCTGAGCGTGTGGGCACGGGCTGATCCCACGGGCTGATCCTGGTGAGCACGAGCGCAAGGGTCACGGCCGGAACGGCGGTAAGGACAAGCCACGGGAGGCCGGCGCGGACCGCCACCGTAGCAGCAATCAGCGGGCTGAGGGCAAAGCCGGCTTGCCCTGCCATGATGTAGATTGCCATTCGCGTACCCCTGCGGGCACCCGACAATCCATGTACGAGACTCGACGAGTGCGGGTGGAAGCCGGCCGTGCCCATCCCCTGCAGCATCGTGAGGAGGACGAGCGCGGTGTAGGTCGGCGCGAGGCCCAATAGTCCGGCGCCAAGACCCGCCATACCCAGACCCACCGCCGATACCGCGCGGAACCGTGCGCTGTCGGCCAGATATCCGAAGATCGGTTGGAGGAGGGATCCCGTGACCGTGTACAGGGAGATGAGCAGGCCGGCCCGGCCCAAGGTCAGGTGATGGACGTCGGCCAGCAGCGGCAGCAGCGCCGGCAGGTAGTTTCCATACATGTCGTTGGTGAAGTGGGCGGCCATCAACCAGGGAAGCACCCCGGTCGCCCGAGCCGAGGGCGAGGGGCGTGCGGTGTGCTTGGGGTCGATCGTCGCGGGTGTGCGCGCGTTCACAGGATACTATCAGCGGTTCTCGCTTGGCGGCCGCAAGGCCTGCCGTGCGGCCAGCCGATCCTTGACCATGCTGGTGCCGCAGTGATACACTTGCGGGTGTTTTGTACGCTAATGCTTTAGCGTGCTAAAGGAGTTACGTCCGTGCGGATTCGATCTCTCCGCTCCGCCCGCTGGCGCCAGCTGCCCGTCGGCATGCGTGATCAGACGAGCGAAGACGTCGCCGGGCGCCGGCGTCTCGAAGAAAAGCTGCGCGAGGTCTTCGCCCGCTGGGGCTACGCGGAGGTGGCCACGCCAACGCTGGAGTACCTGGACACGTTCCTGAGGGGCGCGGGCCCCGTATTCGGCGATCGCCTGATCAAGTTGGTGGACGGCGGTGGTGAAGTGCTGGCGCTGCGCCCGGAGATGACGGTGCCGCTGGCGCGCTTCGCGGCGACGCGGCTGCTGCCCGCGGGTGAGGGACCGCTGCGCGTCTCGTACATCGCCCCGGTCTTCCGCGGTCAGGAACGCGGGTCGGGACGACTGCGGGAGTTCGTCCAGGCCGGGGTCGAGATGATCGGCGATGGGAGCCTGCACGCGGATGTGGAGGTCATCGCGCTGGCTGCGGAGGCGCTCCAGACCGCGGGCTTGCACGAGCCGACGCTAAGCCTCAGCCACGCCGGGTTCCTGCGTGGCATCATCTCCACGCTCGCGGACGAGGATGCGGAGACCGTGCGCGAGTTGCTCTACCGGCGGGCGTTTGCCGATCTTGATCGTGTGGTGCCTGCCGGTCCGGCCCTCGACGCGCTCCGCCTCGTCCCGACGCTGCGCGGGCCAGACGCGCTGGAACGGGCCCAGCCCCTCGTGGCTTCGGAGGAGAGCCGGTCGGCGTTGCAGTCGCTGAGACAGCTGCTGGACGGCACCGGCGCGCACGATCTCGCGGTGCGGGTGGACATCGATCTTGGACTGATCCGGGATTTCGACTACTACAGCGGGATCGTGTTCGAGGCCCACGCGGACCGCATTGGGCAACCGCTGCTGGGCGGGGGCCGCTATGATGGGTTGCTGGCCAAGTTCGGGCAGGAGGCGCCGGCCACCGGATTCGCGTTGAGCCTGGAGCGGATGCTCGAGGCCGCCACCGTGCGAGAGGCAGGTCGATCGACCGTCCTGATGCGGTATGCGCCTGGGGCCTACCGCCGGGCGGTCCGCGCCGCGAAGGCCCTCCGGGACGTGGGGTTGGCCGTGGTCGTCGTGCCGGCGGGCGCGGCGGACGGCGTGGCGAACCCGGCGTGTACGGTGACGATCGGGGACGATGCGGTCCGTGTCGGTGCAAACGGCGAACCGCCGGGGGCGGATGTGGCCGAGTTGGTGAACCGCGTGCGGGGCGCCCTGGAGGCAGATGGATGAACAGGCTGACGATCGCGCTGCCCACGGGACGCCTGTGGGATGAGGCCGCGCAGGTGTTGGAGCGGAGTGGGATCGTCCTCGATCGGTCGGCGGCGGATCGGCAGCTGCTCATGGAGTTTCCGGACGAGGTGCGTGTGCTGGCCACGAAGCCGAGCGATCTCCTCGCGTACGTCGAACAGGGCGCCGCGGACGTGGGCATGGTGGGCCGCGACATGATCCTCGAACAGGGTCGTGACGTGTACGAGCTGCTCGACCTTGGGTTCGGCGCGTGCCGTGCCGTGGTGGCATTTCCGGAGGATAGGGCGGAGATGCTGTGGCGGCCTGGCCAGCTACTGCGTATTGCGACAAAGTATCCGCGCCTGACGGCGCGCTACTTCGATGAGCAATCACGGCCTGTGGAGATCGTGGTGCTGTACGGCTCCGTGGAGCTCGCGCCGCTGGTCGGGTTGTCCGATGGGATTGTGGACCTCGTGATGACCGGCCGCACGCTCCACGCAAATCGCCTGCGCGAAGTCGCCGAGATTGCGACGTCGACGGCCCGGCTCGTCGTCAACCGCGGCAGTTTGAGCCGATCGCCTCGGGTCACCGAGTTCGTGGACACGATGCGGGCCGCCGTCGCCCGGGGAGAGTCTCGGGTCCGTGCCTGAAATGTCGCTGGCCGTCACCCCGCTTCGCGCCCTGGGAGACCATGAGCGTCGTCGGCGTTTGGGCAGGGCGTCCTCGGCCATCTTCGAGGAGCCGATGCGGGCGTATGCCCGTGGGGTGTTGGAAGCTGTCGCCCGGGATGGCGACGCCGCCGTGGCAGCATTCACCGCACAGTGGGACGGGGTGACGCTCTCCGCGGAGCAGTTTGAGGTTCGTCGAGAGGCGTTCGCCGCCGCCCATCACGAGATCGATCCCGAATTTCGGAAGGCGCTGGAACAGGCCATCGAACGGGTGCGCCGGTATAACGAGTGGCTGCGCCCGCAACCAGTGATGGTGCTCGACGCGGAGCCGGGGATATCCGTGGGTATCCGGCATACGGCCTGCCGATCGGCCGGGTTATACGTGCCGTCCGGCAAGGGGTCGTTTCCCTCGTCGTTTGTGATGCTGGCGACGCCGGCGGTCGTCGCCGGCGTTGAGGAGATTGCCGTGGTCGTACCGCCACGGCCGGACGGCCGGGTGGACCCTGCGATCCTGGTCGCGGCCGACCTGATCGGTATCCGGCGGATCTTCCGGTGCAACGGTGCGGCGGGCGTCGCGGCTTTGGCAGTGGGTACCGCGACGATTCCCAAGACCGGCGTCGTCGTTGGACCCGGCAATCCCGTCATCGCGGCAGTGCAACTTGGCGCGGCGTCGTTCGGGGCGCGGCCGCTGGTGCTGCTCGGGCCCAGTGAGGCCATCATCCTGGCCGACGAGACTGCCAACCCCGCGTGGCTGGCGATCGACCTGCTCAATGAGGCGGAGCACGGGGCCGATTCGGCCGCCATGCTGCTGGCCACCGACGAGGGCGTCGCCCGCCGGGTCGCCGACGCGGTCCCCTCGCTGCTGGAGGGGCTGCCCGAGCCGCGGCGCACGTTCGCGCTACGCGCGCTCACCGAATGGGGTGGGGTCTTCGTCGCCACTCTCGACGACGCGATCGACTGGATCAACCGGTACGCGCCCGAGCATCTTCAACTGGCGGTTCGTGATCCACTTGCGGTCGCCTCAAGGATCCGTCACGCCGGCGAGATCCTGCTCGGACAGCACACGCCGTTTTCGGCGGCGAACTATGCGATCGGCGTGCCCCACGTGCTCCCAACCGGGGGGTGGGCCGCCTCCGCGTCGGGAGTGAGCGTGCTCGCGTTCATGAAGGCGACGTTCGTCGCCTGGCT
>JBGPNN010000181.1:0-6914 GCA_041487495.1 bacterium | reverse complement strand
ATCCCGGCTGCGGAGGACGTGTTGATGATCGAGCCGCCGCCACCGGCGATCATACGGGGGATGACGTACTTGGCGCAGAGGAAGATGCCTTTGAGGTTCACATTGAGCACGTCGTCCCAGACCTCTTCGGGCGTGTCCACCACGGTCCCATAGCGGATGATCCCGGCAGTATAGACGGCGATATTGACGCCCCCAAACGCGCGCATCGTGTCGTCGACGAGGCGCTCCGCGTCGCGAGCGCGCGTGACATCGGTGGGCACGAAGATCGCCGTGTGACCGGCCTCGCCAATGGCCCGTACGGTCTCCTCACCGCCGGCGATGTCGATGTCGGCGACCACCACCCGTGCCCCTTCGCTGGCAAAGAGCATCGAGCAGGCGCGGCCGATACCGGACGCTCCTCCGATAATGATGGCGACCTTCCCGTTCAGGCGCATGCGGGCCTCCTGATCACTGGCCTCCTGCTCATTCTGTGAGACACTCTGCCCCGGATTCGCGGACCAGAAAACTGTCTTCGATTCGAATGCCACCTGACCCGGGGAAGTAGAGCCCAGGTTCGATCGTCAACGCGGCGTTGAGTGGAATCGGGGCCGTGTTGTGGGGAGCGATGGCCGGCGCGTCCATGCCCATGATGCCCAGGCCGTGCCCCGTGGAGTGAATGTAGACGCCGTCATCGAAGCCGCCATCGCGAAGCACCGCCCTCGCCGCCTCGTCGACATCGCAGGCGCGGACCCCCGCCTTGAGCGCGCCTCGCGCGGCGGCCTGCGCGCGGCCGACGAGGGCGAGCAGACGCGACTGCTCCGGTGTCGGCGCGCCCGCCACGAACGTCCGTGCGATCTCCGCCCAATAGTGCTCGTGGAACACGCCTATGTCGACAACCACAAACTCCCCGGGGCCTACGACCCGCGCCGTCGGCAAGGCGTGCGGTAGCGCCGCGCGCGGGCCACTCGCGACGACGAGATGGCTCACCGTTCCGCCGTGCGCCCAGATCACGCGTACCGCCTCGCTCGCCAGGGCCTGCTCGGTGACACCCGGGCGCAGCACACGCGCGATGGCGGCGGCAGCCTCAGCCACAATCCGTGCGCTGGCGCGGACGCGCTGCTGCTCGGTGGCGTCCTTGCTCGCCCGCTGGGCCGCCAGCCACGGGGCCAGGTCCTTCATGGGACGGCCGCGCAGGTGTTCCATCAGGGCATCGCGCCGATCCGAACGCCACAGTGACGCATCCGCGCCAACGGGCGCGCCGGATGGGGCGGCGGACAGCGCCTGGATCACGAGTTGCGCCACAGTCTGTGGTGGCCGGCGCTGGCCGTCGACGCGCGTCTCAGTCGGACGCAGATACCGGACGTCGAGATCGGGACACTGTTCGTTTGCCAGCGTGACTTCCAACCCTGGTACCGCGAGCCACGCAGCCGATGATTCAGGAACGACCAGTAGCGATTCCGTTCCCGGAATTCCTGACAGAATCGTCCAATACCCAGTCAGGTAGCAAATATCAATTGGATCGAGGATGAAGGCGATGGGCACGCCTTCATCCCGTAGGAGGGTCTGCATTCGCTGCATCCGGTCTGCGACACTCACGTGGCCACCTCAGATATGGCGATCAGTCTTGATCCCAAACGTGTCGTACAACGCGTCACCGAGAAAACTGAAGACCGTCACGGCGAGGAACATCGCCAGCCCGGGGAACGTCACCGTCCACCAGTACGAGAAAAAGTACGGACGCGACGTGGCAATCATGCTCCCCCACTCGGCTGTCGGCGGCTGGCTGCCCAGACCGAGAAAGCTGAGGCTCGCGGTCAGGATGATGGCGTATCCAACGTCGACGGTCACGCGCGAGACGATCGTGCCCCAACACTGCGGGAGGACGTGACGGATAAGAATCCTTGCATCGGAGAGACCCAGGGCGCGCGCGGCCTCCACGTACAGGTTTTCCCTCACCGAGAGCACGCGGCTGCGCACCAGGCGTGCGTAGATCGGCCACCACACGATACCGATGGACAGCACGGCGTTCTGCAGGCTCGGCCCCAGTGCCGCGGTCAACGCGATCGCCAGGATCAGCGCAGGGAACGCCAGAAAGAGATCGGCGGTGCGCATCAACAGTTGATCGGCAAGACCGCCTCCGTAGCCGGCGATCGATCCCACAACCACCCCGATCGAAAGAGCGATCAGCAGCACGGCGCCCGCGGAGACGAGCGAAAGACGGGTCCCCCAGATCGTCCGGCTGAGGATGTCGCGGCCGGTCTCGTCGGTGCCAAACCAGGCGCCCGCACCAGGCGGCCGCAGCGGCTGCGCGATGTTGAGCGCATTGGGATCCTTCGGCGAGATGAGTGGCGCCAGCACACCGATCAAGAGAATCGCCGCGGCAAGGATGGCCAGGACGATCACAGGCAAGAATCTGACGCGATGCCGGTGAGACGATCGCCAGAGGCCTGCGGCTCTTCCTGCGCGGCGGACGACCGCCTCGGACGCGCTCATGCGTACCTGATCCGGGGATCCAGCACGACGTACAAGATATCGATGAGCATATTGATCACGAGGAAGACGGCTGCGAGCACCACAGTGACGCTCATGATCGCCGGGAAGTCGAGCGTCCTGATGGAGCCGAGGGCGTACCGTCCCATCCCGGGCCACGCGAACACGACCTCCACGATCACCGTGCCCCCAAGCAACGCGCTAAACTGCAGGCCCAGCGTCGTGATCACGGGGATGAGCGCATTTCTCAACCCGTGCCGGAGGATTACGACCAGCGCCGGCAGCCCCTTGCTCCGCGCCGTACGAATATAGGTTTCGCCGAGTACCTCGAGCATCGTTACCCGCGTGAGTTTCAGACCAACCGCCAGACGCCCCATGACGGCCGCAACAACCGGGAGGACGAGATGCCCAATCGAGGAACGCCAGGCGGCCCAGTTGCCGGTCACGACGCTATCGACAAGATAGAAGCCGGTGAGTCGGAGGGGGGCGGCTACCATCGGATCCAGACGGCCGGCCGCGGGTAGCCATCCGAGGTGCCGGTAAAACGCAAGTTGCAGGAGCAGGCCGAGCCAAAATGCCGGAAGCCCGGCGCCAATCATCGCGATCGCGCGAACGACATAATCCACGGGTCGCCCCTGATGAACGGCCGCCAGCACACCCAGGGCGACCGATGCGACCGTGTACACCACAATGACGACGACGGCGAGTTCGGCGGTGGCAGGAAAGAATACCCGGAGATCCTCTCGCACGTACCGCTGAGTTTGAATGGATCGACCGAAATTCAAGCGCGCCAGATCACGCAAGTAGTTCAGGTATTGGGCCGCGAGGGGACGATCGAGTCCCATCTCCTGCCGGACGCGTTCTACGGCCTGGGCGCTCGCCTCGGGCCCCGCCGCCGCGCGGGCGGGATCGGCCGGAATCAGCCGGGTGAGGACAAAGGTCGCCAGGGTAATAGCAATCAGCACGACTCCCGCCCACGCGAGTCGCGCGATCACGAAGCGCCAGGACATCGGGGGCGCGGGGGCGGGCGCGCGCGGGGTCCGTCAGTGCCGCCCGCGCACGCCCGTCAACCCTAGCGGAAGTACACGTTGTAGAACTGGAAGATGCCGCTGTAGTCCAGCGGATGGTACTGGTAGTTCATGACGCGCTCGCGCACCGGCTCGACGATCGGCGTCGCCCACGCCACGAAGATGACCGGCTGGTCGTCGATAATAATGGTCTCCGCGCGGCGCCAGATCTCGATGCGCTGCCGTTCATCGACCGTCCGTTCGGCTTCGTTCAGCAGACGGTCGACGTCGGCATTCGCATACCACGCGTGGTTCCATGGCTTGCCAGCATTGTCGCCGCCAAACACCTGCCGGAAGTACGTCCCCGCATCGGCGGTCAGCGGCGCCATCATGAGGTGCGCGCCCGCCATCGCGGAGGTCTCAAGTTTTTCCATTTGCCCAATAAACACCCCGATCGGCGGCGCATACCCCACCTTCATATTCACGCCGACGTCGCGGAAGGACGCCTGGAGCAGCAGCCCCAACTTGCGACCCTGCTCTTCTTCCTGATAGACAAGACCCTCCATGTCAAACCCGTTGGCCATCCCAGCCTCAGCCAGCAGACGCTTCGCCGCCGCGACATCGCGCTTGACCTTCGGCCGCCGCGGATCGTGCCCGGTAAACCCGGGCGCCAGAAAACCGTTTGGCGTATCCGCGGAGCCATAGAAGATCTCCTTGACCGTATCGTAGTCAAACGCGAGGGCGAGCGCCTTCCGCACTCGCTTGTCGCGCAGAGGTGAGTTGGGTTTCTGTGTATTGAACGGATAAATGTACGTCCGAAATGTCGGACTCCGGACCAGCTTCACGCCGGGCCGTCGCGCAAGGTTGTCGGGAGACTCATCGGGTCCGATCGAGTAGAGGTTCATCATGTCGACCTCGCCCCGCTCGAGCATCAACTTCTGCGTGGCGGCGTCGGGGATGATGCGAATCAACACGCCGTCAATATGGCGATCGGCCCATCCGCGCCAGTACGGCGAGTGCCGTTGCATCACGAGGAACTGATCCTTTTCGGCCTGGACGATCCGGAAAGGACCGGTCCCATTGACGTTCGCGGCGAACCATGCGCGGCCGTCATCGGGGTCGGTGACGTGGGTCTTCCCATGGATATAGACTTTGGAGAGCCCGTAGGGGAAGGTGGCCGACGGCTGGGTCAGGACGATGCGCACCGTTTGAGGATCGACTATCTGGATCTCACGCATCGACCGCAGGTAGACCGACGGCCCCTGGCCGACCTTCTTCACCCGATCAAAGGATAGCTTGACGGCTTCGGCGTCCATCGTGGAGCCGTCGTGAAAGCGCACGTTGGGACGCAACCGGAACGTGTACGTCGTGAGATCGGCCGACACCGACCATGACTGCGCAAGCGCTGGCACGAGCTTGGCCGTCCCGATCTGATGGTCGACCAGGCCCTCGTAGGTATTCACGAAGATCCTGTAGTGGGGTCCCGCGACGCCGATCGCGGGGTCAAAGGTGCTGGGATAAAAGTGCATGGCCACACCCAGGATGTTTCCCCGACTCTGAGCTCCTACCGGCGGGCTACCGCCCAACAGGGCCGACAGGATGCCGAGTACTGTCAGGACCACAAGCCACCGAGCTACCCGCGAGCCTGCCATTGACGCCGCCTCCCTTATTAGCATGACACGGACGATACCGCACCCTCAGTGTGCTGTCCTGTTTCCTCACAACACCCGGTCCTACCTCCCAGGCGAGGAAGAGCGTCTAAGGTGCGCGAATCAACGGAACGCACATTAGCTCTTCGAGGGAGTCGGGCCATTGAATCGCGTGGAGGCACTTCAGCACGAGCTGTCCCGGCGCGGCCAGGCTGCGGCGCTGCTCACGTCGATGGAAAACATTCGCTATTTCACCGGGCATTACGTCTGGACGTCTCACAGCCCCGCGACCTTTGCGCTCATCCCCGCCGCGGGCGCGCCGACACTGTTCGTGCCGGCAGCCGACGAGTCACTGGCGCGGCTGGCGAGCCGGGTTCACGTCGAACCGTATGAACCTGGCCTTCGAGGCTATGGAACTGCGACGGATCTGTGCCGCGGGCTATTGGCGAAACAGGGGGCGGCTGCGGGCCGGCTCGGTGTGGAATTCGGCGCGATGACGCTCGACCGGTTTCGGGCGCTCGAACATGGGCTGACAGGGTGGACGTTCGACGACGTGACGCCGGCGGTGAACGGGCTCCGGCTGATCAAAGATGAAGCGGAGCAACTCGCCTTCAAGCACGCGGCGGAACTCGTGGGGTTTGCGGTACGCAAGACGGCGGAGGCGCTGGCGCCGGGGATGTCCGAACTCGAGATCAAAGGGTTCATGGACCAGGTCGTGTATGCTGAGGCCGCGCGCCGATCCCCCGACGCCATGGCCGTCGCGCATACCAACGTGCTGAGCGGGGAGCGGCTGGGCCGGCTGCATGATGCCGCGCACGGCCGGCGGGTCGGCGCCGGTGAGCCGGTGTGGATCCTGAGCCACGCGCATTGGAATGGCTATTGGGCGAACATCTCGCGCAACGTGTTCGTGTCCGGCGGGCGCACCGATCCAAGCGTCCTCCGCGCGCACGCGGCCGTCGTCGAGGCGCAACGCGCCGCCATCGACCATCTCGTGCCGGGGCAGACCCTCGGCAAAGCCGCGAACGCCGCCGACGACGTTCTGGCGCTCCACAACCTGCTGGACAAAAAGATGTATGGGATGTTCCGGGGCCTGGGGCTGCGCTATGACGAGCCGCCGCGGGGAACGGATCTGGATGCTGTCTTCGCACCCGGTATGTGCATCTGTGTCCAGCTCCACGTCCGCCTGCCGAACGTGATCGTTGGCCAGGGAGACAGCATTTTGATTACCGGTACCGGCCCGCAGGTCGTCAGCCAGCTTCTCCCTCAGACTCCGTAGCGACGCCGCGACCCGCGAGACCTTTGTGCGCACACGACGGTTAGGAGCAACTGGTCCAGACATTTCCGTGATCGGGCTCGGCTCATGGGGATTCGGTGGCGCGGGCGGGTTTGGGCTGGGCCCGGTCGATGACGTCGAATCCATCGCCACGATCCGGCACGCCGTGGAGTGCGGCATCAACTGGGTCGACACGGCGGCGGTGTACGGCCTTGGGCACTCGGAAGAAGTCGTTGGACGCGCGCTGGCCCCCATGAAGATCGGGGAAGACGTGTACATCTTTACCAAGGGCGGCCAGAACTGGTCTGGGGGCACCGGCGCGCTGGTGAGGGACCTCCGCCCGGAGTCGATCCGGTTCGAGTGCGAGCAGAGTCTGAAGCGGCTCGGCGTCGATCGCATCGATCTCTACCAGTTTCACTGGCCAGACGCGATTGGAACCGCCGTTGAGGATTCGTGGGCCACGATGATCGAACTGATCGAGCAGGGAAAAGTACGCTGGGGTGGCGTGTCGAACTT
>JBGPNN010000180.1:0-6964 GCA_041487495.1 bacterium | reverse complement strand
GGGGAACTTTGTTCGGCCTGCTCGTGTATCTGAGTCGGGCGTGGCAACCGCGGCGATGGTCGGCCGCCAGATGGGGATTTCTCCTGGCCCTTGCAACCGGCTGGACCGTGTCGCTGCTTCCCTTCCTGAAATACCCGGCCAACCCGCCCGGAGTCGGAGAACCCGAGACAATTGGCTACCGTCAGGGACTATATTTCGGATTCGTGGCGCTGTCCGTCGTTGGGACCGCCCTGGCCGCCGGGCTCTACAGGCGCCTGCACCGGAGCGTAGCGTTCTCGGAAGGGTATCGTGCGTGGATCGGTCCCGTTGCATACGCGCTCTACGCGACCGCCGCGTTCGCGCTCATGCCCTCGAACCCGGACCCCGTCAGAATGCCGGCCCGACTTGTGTGGACGTTCCGCGCCATCTCGTTTTCGGCCTTGATCCTCTTCTGGATAATCCTGGGAGGCGCGTTCGGGCGCCTGTTTCAGACGGACGCTTCAGCGACTCATACCTTGCCTACGTCTGCACGCTAATTCTCCGCCCAGTCGCGTGCGACGCGATGATCGCCAGGGCGATCTCCAGGGCGGCGCGTCCGTCCTCCCCGGAAGGGATGGCGTTGCCCTTCCCGTCGATCGCGTCGAGAAACGCGACGACCTCGTTGTCGAACCGCCGGTCCGGCCCCGCATCCTCGCGCCATGTCCCTTTGGACGAGATGACCTCGAGACTCTCGCCCGTGCGCATGCGCAGCACGCCCTCGGTGCCATAGACCGCGGTCTCCCAATGAGGCGGGACAGCGATCGCATGGTAGTGGTGCGTGATCGCCGCGCGCACAGCGCCCTGGAATTGCAACAGCGCCGCGAACGACGAATCGGCGTCGCTCCCCGGCAGCAGCGCGGCGGTGGACCCCTGCACGGTCGTGACGCTGCGCCCCAGCAACCATCTTGCCCGATCGATCCGGTGCACCCCCGAATACAGCAGGGCGCCCCCGCCCTCTTGCGCCCGCTGCACCCACGCGGGCCACGCCGCCTGGCCGCCAGCGGCGCTGTGATCGGTCAGAAAGCGGGGCTCGCCGATTGCGCCCGAGGTGATTACCTGATGGGCGCGCAGCGCTTCGGGGCGGTAGCGGTGGACGAACCCGACCAGCAGCACGATCCCGGCCGCGCGGGCGGCGGCAATGACCCGGTCGGCGTCTTCCAGGGTCGTCGCCATCGGTTTTTCCAGAATCATGTGGACGCCGGCCACAGCCGTGTCGATCGCGATCCCCGCGAGCGCCGCGTGCGGGACACAGATGCTGACGGCGTCGACTTCGCCCAACACCGCGTGGTAGTCAGACGAATAGCGCGCACCGGTGTCGGCGGCGAGCCGTTCGCCGCGGTCACGATCGGCGTCGACCACGTGCGTCACGGCCGCGCGTGGGCTTGCGGACACCGCGCGAGCGTGCAAGAGGCCGGCCTGGCCGGCGCCGATGATTGCCATCCTGATCATGGTGTCTGGTGGTTCGACGGCGATGGCAACTGCCCTCGGAGGAGTTGACCCTTCAACACCGCGAATTGGTAGCGGCGTTCTCTAATTCGATCCTCCGGAGGCAAGGGTGGCGGCGTACGTCGCCAGACGTGTCCTGGCAAGCATTCCCGTCCTGCTGCTCGTCGTGACGGCGGTTTTCTTTGTGTTTCAACTCATCCCGGGCGACCCGGCGCGCGCCTTCCTGGGGCCCGAAGCCACGCCGGACACGGTGGAGCAAGTCCGGCGCGATCTCGGCCTGGACAAACCGGTGGTCGTGCAATATTTCACATACCTGCGGCGACTGTTCCAGGGCAACCTGGGGAAGTCGATCTCCACGCGGCGCCCCGTGGCGGTCGAACTGGGCTCGCCGTTCGCTAATACCATCTAGCTTTCACTGGCGAGCATCGTCCTGGCGACGGTGATCGGCGTGCTGCTCGGGACCGTCGCCGCGGTCAATCAGGGCAAGACCTGGGATCACGTGGCTACCGTCCTCGCGCTGCTTGGGATTTCCATCCCCGTGTTCTGGCTGGGCCTCCTGATGATGTACTTCTTTAGCGTCAACCTGCACATTCTCCCAAGCGCCGGCAACGACACCTGGCGGCACTACTTCATGCCGACCATCAGCCTGTCGACGTTTTCGCTGGCGTTCATTGCGCGGATGACCCGATCGTCGCTGCTGGAAGTCATCCGGCAGGATTACGTGCGCACGGCGCGCGCGAAAGGCGCGCCCGAATGGGTGGTGGTGGGGTATCATGCGCTGCGCAACGCGCTGCTGCCGGTGGTTATCGTGGTGGGGCTTCGGTTCGGGTACATGCTGGGCGGCGCGGTCGTCACCGAACAAGTCTTCGCCTGGCCCGGGCTCGGCCGGCTGCTGGTCTCGGCGGTGGGGCAGCGCGACATTCCGTTGATCCAGGGCATATTGCTGCTGTTCGCCGCGTCGTTCGTGCTCGTCAACATGGTAGTGGATCTCCTGTATGGCTTCCTCGACCCGCAGATCCGATACCGGTAGCCCGGCCGAGCGAGTGCCGGCGGTCCGCGTGACGACGCCGAACATCCTGCGGGTCTTCGTCCGCCTGCACCGGTTGGCGGCAGTGGGCGCCGTCCTGGTGCTGCTGTTCGTCCTCGCGGGGGTGCTGGCCACGGCGTTGATGCCGTTCGATCCCGACCTGATCGACGTGCGCTCGACCCTGCAGCCGCCCGGCCACAACCACCTGCTGGGGACCGACAACCAGGGTCGCGACCTGCTCAGCCGGATCATCTTTGGGGCCCGCATGTCGTTGCTGATCTCCGCGACGTCGGTGGGCACCGGGGCGGTCGTCGGGGTGGCGCTGGGCACGATCGCCGGCTACTATGTGAAGCTCGATGGGCCCATCATGCGTTTGAATGAGGTGCTGCTGGCGTTTCCGGGCATCGTCGTGGCGCTGACGGTCGTCTCGATCCTCGGCCGCGGCCTGGAAAACTTGATCGTCGCCATTGCCATCGTGCAGATCCCGCAGTATGTCCGGCTGGCACACGGCCTGACCCTGTCGGTCAAGGACCGGGCCTACGTCGAAGCCGCCGTCGCATCAGGCGCGACGGACAAGATCATCCTGCTGCACCACATCGTGCCGAACTCACTCGCCCCGATCATCGTGCAGACCAGCTTGCTGGTCCCCGGCGCCATCCTGACCGCCGCGACTCTGAGTTTCCTTGGGCTCGGTGTGTCGCCGCCGACGGCCGAGTGGGGGGCGATGCTGCAGAACAGCCTGCAGTGGGCGCGTCTGGCCCCGCACGTGATGGTCATCCCCGGTCTGGCGTTGATGCTCGTCGTGTTCGGTTTCAACGTGCTCGGTGACGGGCTGCGCGACGCTATGGATCCCCGCCTGCGGCGCATGAGCGGCGCTTCGCCTGGGTCGCCGGCCGCATCTGGAGGAGGTTAGGCCCCGTTATGGCGCGGCAGGCGTCGCGGCCGCTCGTGCCGTTCAATGACGTGCGCATTCAGAACCGGCGCCTGAAGACCGAACTGGATGCGGCGATCCAGGCCGTCATTGAGGATGGCCGCTTCGAGCTGGGCCGGGAGGTGTACGAGTTCGAAGCCGCGTTCGCCGCGTATTGCGGCGTGCGCCACGCGGTCAGCGTGCACTCGGGGACCGCGGCGCTCCATGTGACCCTCCGGGCGGTTGGGATCGGGGCCGGCGACGAGGTGATCACCGTCGCGAACACGGATATGTCGACGGTGGCCGCGGTGCGCTTTGCCGGCGCGCGCCCGGTGCTCGTCGATATCGAGCCCACGAGCCTGAACATGGACCCGCGCGCGCTGGCGGCGGCCGTCTCCCCGCGGACGCGCGCGGTGATCCCCGTGCACATGTACGGCCGGCCGGCGGATATGGCGCCGATCGTCCACATCGCCCGGGATCGCGGCCTGATCGTCATCGAGGATGCGGCCCTGGCCGCCGGCGCGATCTATCATGGCGCCAAGACCGGGAGCCTTGGTGCCGCGGGCTGCTTCAGCTTCGCGCCCGGCAAGGTCCTCGGCGCGTTCGGCTGGGGCGGCATGATCACGACCGATGATCCGGAGGTCGCCCGGCGGGCGCGGATGCTCCGCGCGTATGGGGAGGATCCGGATCGGTACCCACCGCCGGCAGCCGGGTTCCGGTTCGCCGGGCTGCATCCAGAGGTGCAGGGCTGGAACGTGCGGATGGATACGATCCAGGCCGCCGTGCTGCTCGTGAAGTTGCGCCATTTGGAGGAGATGATCGAGGAGCGGCGCGCCATCGCCGGCCGCTACCGGCGCGGCTTCGCGGGTCTTCCGGTCGTCATGCCGGACGATCCGCCGGACGTCCGCTGCGTCTACAGGAATGTCGTGATCAGGGTGCGGAGCCGCGATATCGTGCGGCGGGCGTTGTACGACGCCGGGATTCCCACCGGCACGCACTACATCCCACCGGTGCACCTGCAGCCGGCCTATCAGGACCTGGGATATGCCAGGGGATCGCTCCCTGAAACCGAGCGCGCCGCCGACGAGTTACTGACGCTGCCGATCTATCCAGGTATGCCGGACGGCGACGTGGATCTCGTCGTCGGGGAGATCGGGCGTCTGGTTGCCCGGTAGGCGGGACTACGCGGCGATCTCGCCGACGGCATCGAGGACCGTCTCGGCAACCTCGTCGACGTGCTCTGCCAGCAGCCCGGGATACATCGGCAGCGCCAGAAGCCGCTCCGCCAGGTACTCCGCCACCGGACAACTCCCCGGCCCCAAGCCGAGGTGACGATAGACGGGCTGCAGATACACCGGCGGCACGTATCGGGTGGCCGTCCCGATACCCCGTTCGGCCAGCACCCGCCGCACGTGATCACGACCGGGCACCAGCACCACGTACTCGCGCCACGCGTGCGTGCACCCCGGTCTGATGACCGGGGCCTTGACCGGCGTGCCGTGAAAATGTCGGGCATAACGATCCGCCACCGCCTGCCGCTCGGCCTGCCAGGCTGCCAGGTGCCGTAACTTTATGCGCACGATGGCGGCCTGCAGATCGCTCATGTATACGAAGTAGCCTTCCCGGAGGTTCTGGCCGACGCCCCGCAGGAGTCTGGCCTCATGCGCCACGGCCGCGTCGGGCGTCACAAGCATACCGCCGTCGCCGCCCCCGCCGATCACTTTGCCGATGCCAAAACTGAAACAACCCGCCGACCCGATGAGCCCCGTGTATCGCCCGTGGTAGGTTGCGCCCAGCGAGAGACACGCGTCTTCGATGACGGCGAGACCATGCCTGGCCGCGATGTCCATGATCGGGGTCATATCTGCCGGATGACCATACATATGCACTGGGAACACTGCTCGGGTCCGCGGGGTGATGTGCTGTTCCAACAGGTTCGGGTCAATGTTCATCGTCTCGGGATCGACGTCGCAGAGGACGAAACGGGCGCCGGCGCGGCTGACCGTGGCCGTCGTCATCAGATCCGAGTTGGGGACCGTGATTACTTCGTCCCCCGGCCCGATGCCCAGCGCCCGCACCGCCAGGAGCATGGCAGCGGTGCCCGATTGCACCGCGACCGCGTGGCAGCCGCCGAGCGCGTCGCTGACGTCTTGTTCCAACAGCGTGCCGTGGCCGCGACCCGGCAACACCTGCGCGAGCAAGATCTCGCGCAGCGCCGCCTCGATCTCGGGCAGCAGGCGGCGGTTCTGGACGCTGTCGTCAGAGACCGGGATGCGCACGGGCGACCCTTT
This sequence comes from bacterium, assembly GCA_041487495.1. Lineage (GTDB taxonomy): Bacteria > Sysuimicrobiota > Sysuimicrobiia > Sysuimicrobiales > Humicultoraceae > JBGPNN01. Next base: position 1,272 of record JBGPNN010000180.1, on the reverse strand, counting down.
CACCTCGTCCACACGGCAGGGGGGGCGCGTCAAACAGCGCCCCCTGCCGTGCGACCTAACGACCGAGTCCTATTTGGTTTTCCACGCGTACTTCACCGGCCACATGTTGTAGGCCGGATCCAGATACACACCCTGGACGGCCTGCTTCATCGGCGCCTGCATCTGAATGTCAAAGAGCAAGATCCCGGGCGCATCGCGCACGACCTGCTTGATGATCTGCGAATAGTAGATCGAGTTGCGTCCGGCCAGATTGCGGACGCGCAGCGAGTCCTCGATCAAACGGTCGACCTGCGGGTTCGAGTAGTGTGAGTAGTTGAACCCATTTGGCGGGAAATCGACGCTGCGATAGAATCCGAGCATGACATACTCCGCGTCGGCGGTAAACGTGTTGTTGCCAAGGTTGAGCATGTCGTATTCGACCTGCACACCGCCCGGGGCGTTCAAGCGGGCGAGCAGCGTCGCGCTGTCGGCCACGACCAGGTTGACGTCCACGCCGACCGCGCGCAGCATGCCCTGGACCAACTCGGCGATCTCAAGGTCGCCCGGCGCACCGCCCTTGCGCGTTACATACGTGAGCCGGAGCGGCTGACCGTCGCGCTGGCGGATCCCCCCGGCGCCTACACGCCACCCGGCCTCCTCGAGCAAAGCCCGCGCCTTGTCCGGGTTATACGGATAGCCTTCCGTCGGCGTGAAGCCGGTCACCTGCGGGCCGAACAGCCACACGGTCGCCGTCTTGCCGTTCCCCAACAGGACCGTGCGAATGATACTCTCCTTGTCGACCGCGTAGTTGAGCGCCTGCCGTACGCGCACATCGCTGACCAGCGGCCGGCGCATGTTGATGTAGATGCAGTACTGTCGCGAGCCCACACGCTCGAGCACCTTATAACCCGCCGTCGTCTTGAATCGTTGCGCGTCCGGGAACGAGACCTCGCGCGCGATGTCGACGTCGCCGGCGGCCAGCATCGTTCCCCGCGTGTTGATGTCATCGGCCACCCGGTAGACGATCTCGTCTAGGTACGGCAGTCCCTTCTGCCAGTAGTTGGGATTCCGCTTCACGCGGAGGATCTGGTTGGGCTTGAACTCCTCCAGCATGTAAGGTCCTGTGCCGGACGCCTGCAGCCGGATGCCGTCGTCGCCGACCTGTTGGGTGAACCGCGGGCTGTAGATCGCATTGTTTCCCATGGTCAGGATCGCGTGCAAGTTGGGCTAGGTGCGGCTCAGGCTGACACGGACCGTGAGATCGTCGACCACGTCGATGGACTTGAACGGCAG
>JBGPNN010000179.1:0-6990 GCA_041487495.1 bacterium | reverse complement strand
TGTAGAGGATGTCACAGCGGGTTTTCGAGAATGCGACAGCAACTCCTCCGGGGGCAACCGGCGGTGGAACGATGCCACTAGGTCCGCGTCCCGCCTCCAAACACTGGGCTCGCGCGCGTTGCAGAACGAGCGCGATCCTTCATGATGATCTACTGGCGCTGCGTCGGTGTGTAGACGGTACGGTGCGGCCCGTCGATCGACAACTTGCCGGCCGAGTACCCTCCGTCGACGTAGACGGCCTGCCCGGTGACGAATTTGGCATGATCCGACGCGAGGAACAACACCATGTCGGCGATCTCCTGAGGATCGGCGAGCCGGCCCACCGGGATTTCTTTGATGTGGTTATCGCGATACTCATCGGTCGGGTACGACTTCGAGATGTTCTTGATGTCGGTCAACCCCGGTGCCACAACATTCACTGTGATCCCGTGGTGACCGAGCTCCAGCGCGAGCACCCTGGTGAAATGCGCGGCGCCGGCCTTGGAGGCACAGTGCGCCGCCGCCTTGATGCGCGCGATGGCCCCGGCCCCCGAGCCGATGTTGATGATGCGCCCGCCTCGCCCCTGGCTGATCATCTGGCGGGCCGCGGCACGAGAGGTGAGGAACACCGCGCGGAGCTGCGTATCGACCTGAAAGTCCCACTCCTCGTCGGTCATCTCTACCACGGTCTTGTGCACGCCGACGCCCGCGCAGTTCACGAGGATGTCCACGCCGCCATAGACGCGAACCGTCTCGTCGAACAAACGCTCGACCGCCGCGCTGTCGGTCACGTCGGTCTTGACGAACGTGACCGTCCCCCCCTCGGTGCGCAACCCCTGGGCGACCTGCTGGCCCCACTCGTCATTCACATCGGCAATCACGCCATTGGCGCCCTGTCTGACGAATGACTGCAGGATCACCCGACAGATCCCCGATGCCGCACCCGTCACGATCGCGGTCTTTCCCACGAACTGATCTCCCACGTGAACCCCTCCCGCATCGTGCTTCGTTCCGCCCCGGTGTGCTTCCGTGCTCTGTTCCGTTCTCCTCGTGAAGGCGCGGCGGAGGGAACGCGGCGCACGGGTGGAATCCCTCTGTCATATCCTGCGTACGAGAAAGGGAGGAACGACGTGTCGAACGCATTCAAGGGCCTCATGATTGTCCTGGCGCTCATGCTTCTGGCGTCCGGTTGCGGCAAGAAGAGCTCGTGGGACGGCATCTACACAAATGCGAATAGCTCGATCGTGCTCGAAGTCAAGTCGGGCGGAAAGGCCTCACTCGCCCTCATGGGCGAGAAGAAGGACTGCACCTATACCACCGACGGTGACAAGTCGATCACCCTCGACTGCAACATGGGAGATAAGCTGACGCTCACGAAACAGGCGGATGGATCGCTCGCGGGGCCGCCTGGGAGCCTCATCCCACCGCTCCAGAAGAAATCCTAAAGGACCAACGGGTGCGCGACGCGGCGGTCGCGCACCCGACGAGCCACCGCGCGCCGTTTCTCGTCCTCTGCAGGCTGATCGCGCTGCTTGTGGTGTTTGACGCCGCGGTTTCGCACGCCGCGGCGCAGGGTGCCGGACCGCAGGTCCGCGGCATCGTTGACCGCTTTCCCACTCCACAGCAGGTGCTGAAGGACTTTGGGGACGATCCCAGCCGCCGCGTCGCGCTCCAGGTCCTGTACTTTGCGCTCCAGCAGAAGACGCCGGTGCCGCGCTCGCAGGCGGCGTCGGACCGCATTACGGCCTACTTCAGGGCCTTCGGCGAAGTGGACCACCGCTACGATCGGCTGGGCGCGCAGTCGGCTGCCTACAAGAGCTACTACGCGCGCGTCCGCCAGCTGCTGAACGATCCCGCGTTTGCGAATACGGTCGTCAACAAGTATCGGCTCGCCGGCCTGCCACCTGAACGCCCCCTGGGAGGGCCGATCCGTGTCGGCCCGACGAATGTCGGCCGCGCGAGGCAAGATCTCACCGATCAGATCAAGGCCGCCGTGCCCCAGGCCCTGCCGTACTGGCTCGGCGCGCTGCTGCTCGTGGCGCTCCTGCCAGCCGCGTTCTGGCGGCTGTTCGACGAGGGCTCCCCCGCGAGCGCGCTGCGCGCCGGTTCGCGCGATGATGCGTTTCAACTCCCGGAGTCGATGCGGGTGCTCAACATCCTCGGGAAGCGCCTTGCGCTCCACATGGAGTCGGGTATCGTCATTCAGACAGACACGGCGGGCGGATACGATCGCATCTGGATACGCGACCTGTCAGGGCACGAAAGTACCGCGGGGTTCGCCAGCGGCATCTTCCCAGCGCGACAGGGGCATCTGGTGACGTTTGCCGGTGACGGAAGACGATTGCAAGACGGTAACCCGGACTACTTCTTCGGGTACAACCACGCGATGAAGAAGTTCGTCCCGTTCGGCGCGCTTGAGAACGCGTTGCAACCGCGCAAATCGCGACTGCCGTGGCTGGCGTCGACGGTATTCGGGGCGGTAGGCTTTTGGCTGGGACTGGCGGCCCTCGTGCGGCAAGCGGGGCCGGTCGTGCACGACAGCGTCGAGTGGTCCCCGGTCGTGTTGCTTGGGGTCGGCATCGTGGCGGTCATCGCTTGGATCAGCGCGCGTCTAACCGCCGGCATTCTCTTCCGCAAAAGGCTCAAACGATTCTCCGGGCTGGGGAACATGTTTCTGTTGCTCGCGTTCTTCCACGAGCTCGCGCCAAAGATGACCGAAATCCTCGGCCCAACGGACGCTCATCCGTCTTGAAGACGCCGACGCGGCTACATCACTCCGTAGCGTTTGAACGCTTCCGCGGCGCTCATGCCCTGCCCAATGGCGTCCCGCACGAGGCTCTCCTTTTCCACCTTCTCCAACGCCTGCGCAAACGCGTCGTACTCCGCCGCCTTCGGGACCACGACCACGCCGTCGACGTCGCCGAAGATGATGTCTCCGGGTTCGACGCGCACACCACCAATCTCCACCGGGATGCGGAAGTCCACGACCTTCCCGCGAGGACCCTGATCCTGCGCGTAGCCGCCGTGCGAGAATGTCGGGAAGCCAAGCCGCAGAATGTCGTGCGAATCGCGGGAGTAGCCGTCGAGGACGGCTCCCGCTGCCTTGAGGTGGGCGGCGCGGGTCGCCATCAACTCACCCCACAGCGCATAACGGGCTGAGCCCCCGGTGGCGACGTAGACCTCGTGCGGCTTGAGGTCGTCCAGGGCCTCGAGCATGAGGCCGAATGGGCGTTCGCTCAGGGGGTTGTGCCACCGCTCTTCCTTGAGCCCAAAGTAATCGGCTTCGAGGACCGTCATGGCCCGACCGACGACCACCATGTCGTGGCGGAGCGGCTTGATGCGTGGTGGGAGGAACTGATGCAGGAAGCCGAGCGTATCGAGGATGTCGCCCAGGACGGCCGTGAAGAGGCTGTCACGCGCAGCCTGGAACAGCTCAACGTCGGAACTCCACCCTTGCGGCATATGGCGACGTCCCCCCATGTCTTCTCGTGAGGCCCTAAGCCGTTTCGCGGGTTTCAGTGGCGTTCCTTCGAGGGCGTGGCCTGCGGGCGCGGCAGGTGGCGGAGCGGTGGGAGAGTATCCCTCCTGCGAGGAGACCTGACGTGAGCGAAGAGGACAGGCAGGCGTGGGAGACGGGACGGTACGGCAGCGGCCCTCCGCCGTCGGGAGGGTCGGCGCTCGACGCGTGGCAGCAGGGCCAGGCGCAACGAAATCTGAACGAAGCCGAATTGCAGCGTCAGGCACAGGCGGGCAGCGACCAAACGTTCACTCCGGGCTTCCCCACCGCTCCCGCGGCTCCCAGCGGCGGCTGGTCGTCCGGAGGGGGCAGCAGCACCCTGAGCGGCGGCAGCGCCGCAACTGGTGGCGGGCTCGGGTGTCTCCTCGTGCCCGTCCTCATCATCCTCAGTCTGCAGTTCTGGGCGCTCCTCTACCCGCTGAGCGGTCTGGCCTCGATTGGGACCGCGATCGGTGTATGCCTGCTTGTGCATGGCGGCATCCCGAGAACTCCACAGGACCTCAGCACCAACGCCATCACGATCGGCCTTGTCGCTGGGCTTGTTGTCCTTGTGGTGACCAGCCGGTTGGAGCAGCGGTTCGGGCGGTACCCCGCCTACAGGATCCCTCGCCACCTCGTCAGACTCGTGTTGTTTGGTCTCGCGGCGAACCTCATGCTTGTCAACGGGACCGGCAGCATTTTCACCCGCTCGGGTTTCGTCCATCTCTGGCGGCCGTTTGCCACACCGACGCAGACCGCCGTGGTCTTGGGCGCAGTCGTTGGTATGCACTTTCTGTTGTGGACCGACAACATGGTTCGCGAGACCTGGCACGGAATGCTCGAGGCGATCCGTCTGCGGTGAGCCGGCGCCCTCTGTTAGAATGGACGCATGAACCTCGAAGGCATCCACCACATCACCGCGATCACCGGCGACGCGCCGGGAAACGTCGATTTCTATACGCGCGTCCTCGGTCTGCGCCTCGTGAAGAAGACCGTCAATCAAGACGACCCGTCCGTCTATCATCTCTTCTATGCCGACGAGCAGGGGAGCGCGGGGGCGGACCTGACCTTTTTCGAATATCCGGGGGTGGCGCGCGGCCGCGCAGGCGCCGGGATGGTGTACCGTGTCATCTGGCGTGTGGCTTCGCCCGAGGCGATCGGCTTCTGGCGCGAGCGCTTGTCGCGCGAAGGCGTGGCAGTGATTCGTGAGGACAGTAGCCTGCGTTTTGAGGATCCGGAAGGACTCGCACTCGAACTACGCGTGGTCAACACGACCGATACACCGCTTGTCGCCCGGCACCCAGAGATCCCTCCCGAACTGGCACTCCGGGGATTTGACGGTGTCTGCGCGTACAGCGCTGATCCGTCGCGGAGCCGGGAGTTCTTGCAGGACACGCTCAGATTCGTCGCCCGCGGTGACACGGAGTTCGAGGCTCGCGGCGAACGGCGGGGCTCGTTCTACGCGTACGACCGCGCCACGACTCGTGGAATCAGCGGCGCCGGAACCGTCCATCATGTCGCCTGGTCATCGCCGATGGACGATCACCCGGCGTGGCGTGAGCGCGTGCTGCGGGGTGGTGGCCGCCCGACGCCGATCGTCGAACGCTTCTATTTCCGTTCGATCTACTTTGGCGAGCCAAGCGGTGTCCTGTTCGAAATTGCAACACTCGGCCCCGGTTTCGCCGTGGATGAGCCGGCCGACCACCTCGGCGAGTCGCTCTCGTTGCCGCCAAAGTTCGAACCGCTTCGCGCCGAACTGGAACGGATCCTGACGCCGCTGCCGAACCCGCGTGGACCCGAGCCGTCTAGAAGTCGGCGCCGGTGATCATCGTGACCTTCGTGCCATAGCGCTTAATCATCTCCCGCGCGTCGCGCCCGGACTCGGCCACCGCCTCGCTTTTCATCATCGCGGCCAAATCACTGGCGCTGTCCAGCGTGACCTCGAACATCAGGCGGTAGGCGGGCTCGCCGCCGGTCGGGGATCCCGTGATGCGGGTGACCGCCGACGACCGCACACCGGGCCACCGGGCTGTGATCGGCATGTGGATCTCGCGGTAGTGGCGCTCAAACCCCTCGATGTCCTGCGGCGTGCCCCAGAGCGCGACGAATCGGACCATAGGTGAAGCCTCCGACGACGGGGTCATTCACATATCGATTCACATTGCTACATACTATGGTAAGTCATAGAGAGAGAGAGGGAGTATGGATCCGATCCGGGAGATCCGCGAAGTGCGTGAGCTGGCGCGCCAGGCGGGTGACGTGCTGGTCGACGTGTGCTACCTGGCAACCGTGGCCGCCGCAGACCGGGCGGAGGTACGCGCGCTCTCGCTCCGGGACATCACAGACAAGGGGTTCGGTGTGCTGATCAACCGCACCAGCCCGAAATGGGCACAGCTGACACGCGCGGGCCGCGCGATGCTGATGATCCACTGGCCCAGCGTGCGACGGCAGTATCGCGTCTGGGGCCACACGGCGCCCATGGCTCCAGATCGGATCGAGCAGTACTGGAACCACAAGAGCCATGGCTCGCGGCTGCTCGAGCATTACTACAGCGCCGTTCATCCCCAGAGCCATCCGATCCCCTCGCACGCCTATCTGATGGACGGGATCGCCGAACTCGCACGCCGGTATCCCCGCAAAGAGGATGTGCCGTTGCCCGAGACCCTCGAGGGAGCGTATCTGCTGGCCGACGAGGTGGAGACATGGCACGGCTCGCCCGAAGACCGGCTCCATCACCGGCGCCGGTATCAGAAGAGCGCATCAGGGTGGACGGTGACCACCCTCGTGCCCTGACAGAGGATGCGCGCGGTGGCGAGGCGTACAGAGGGTTCATGGAAGACGAGTACTTCGTCCATTCCCCCGCGGTGCGCCGCTTCGTGGAGCGCGTCGTGGCGCTCGCCTCTGCAGAGCCGCGGCGCGAGCGTCTCGTGGAAGCGCTCCAACCGCCGTTCGCCAGCTTGCTGGCCACCGACGGCTGGCTTCCCGACGACTTCACGCGGCCGAATCCGGCCAGCGGCATGGGAGGCGGCATCGCGCAGTATCTGCTCTATCGCCGCGGTGATCGCTCGCTGACGCTGCACGCCGCGGTGTTCCCATCCGGCGTGGCCTCGCCTGTGCACGATCACCTGGCCTGGGGTCTCGTCGGACTCTACCGCGGTCTCCAGGAGGAGGACATCTTCCGGCGGGTCGACCACGGCGAGTCGCCGGGGAAGGCGGTGCTCGAACTCGTGGAGCGGCGGCGTCTGGCGCCCGGTGAGTGCTACACGCTGCTGCCGCCGGACGGCGACATCCATAGCGTCCGGACCATTTCGGAATCCGCCTCCATCTCGATCCACTTGCTGGGGAACGATCTGGGCTGCATCGTGCGGCATCGATTCGAGCCGGATGCCGGCGTCGTGGCGGAGTTCAAGTCCGGCTGGGCCAACGTGGAGTGCAAGGACTGATGAGCGCCCGGGAACCGCCGTTGCATACCCTCCCGACAGGAACGGTGACGTTCCTGTTCACGGACATCGAGG
>JBGPNN010000178.1:0-6997 GCA_041487495.1 bacterium | reverse complement strand
CGCGCTGATCGAAGGGACGGCCGTCTACACCAACAACCCACCGTGTGGGGCGATGCGCGGCTTCGGGGCGGTGCAGGTGTGCTTCGCTTACGAGAGCCAGATGGACAAGCTGGCGAGGGCCCTGCGCATGGATCCCGTGGCGCTGCGTGTGAAGAACGCGCTGAAGAGGGGCTCGGTGCTCCCGACCGGTCAGGTCATTCGTGGCAGCGCGCCGGTGCGTGAAGTCATCGAGCGGTGCATGGCCATTCCCATGCCGCCGCGTGACCCACCGGGCCAACGGCGGGACCCGCTGGCGCTGCCCGGCGGTGCAGGGAACGTGTCCCGCGGCGAGCAGGTGCGGCGCGGTGTCGGTTTCGCGGTCGGCTACAAGAACATTGCTTACAGCGAAGGGTTCGATGACGCGTCGACCGCGCGCGTGAAGCTTTTCATCGGCCCGGGCGGCCCCGTCGTCGAGGTACACAGCGCCGCGGCGGAGGTGGGCCAGGGCATCCACACGATCATGGCCCAGATTGCGCGGACCGAGCTCAGTATCGAGCAGGTGATCGTGCACCCGGCCGACACGCAGGTCGGTTCCGCGGGGTCGAGTTCGGCGTCGAGACAGACGATGATGTCGGGGGGCGCGGTCCAACTGGCGTGTATCGCCGTGCGCGAGGAACTGTTCGAACGCGTGCGCCGGCAAGCGGCCGGCAGAACTCTTCGCGGAGAACTCTTGCTCCAGGGCGGGCACGTGCTGGCCGGTGGCGACGCGATCGCGCCGGTCGACGCATTCCTTGAGGTCCCGATCGAGCACACGCGCGCCTACCATCACCGGCGGACCACGCCGATTGATGCAAAGGGCCAGGGCGATCCACACGTGGCCTTTGCGTTTGCGGCCCAGCGGGCCGTGGTCGAGGTGGACAACGAGTTGGGGCTGGTACGGGTCGTGCAGATCGCGACGGCTCAGGACGTGGGCCGCGCGATTCACCCACAGCACGTCCACGGGCAGATCGAGGGAGGGACGGCCCAGGGTCTAGGTCTGGCGTTGATGGAGGAGATCCAGCTCAAGGACGGTCGGATCCGCAACCCGTCCTTTACCGACTACCTGATCCCAACGATTCTCGACATGCCCGCGGTGGAGTCGGTCCTCGTTGAAGAGCCGGAGCCGGATGTGCCATTTGGGGCCAAGGGCGTGGGGGAACCTTCGACGGTGGTGTCGACGGCCGCGATTGTCGCGGCGCTGCGGGATGCTACCGGCCGGGAACTCAACCGGGTGCCGGTGCGGCCCGACGATTTGATCGGTCTCAGCCCACCGGTGGCTTCAGCGGGAGCGCCTCCGGCACCGGACGTGCCCGGACCTGAACCGATCCCCAAATCCCTGGGCCTGGCCGCCGGTCAGGAAGAGCTCATTCGGTAGTCTCGCTCGGCTGCCGGCCGTCATAGCTGGCCAGGCGCCGCGGGCGGAGTTCGCCGCGCATGTTGAAAATCTCGGCGACCTCGATCACGACCCCGGGCCGGCGATTCTCGAGTGCGACCAGGAACGCCTCTTCCTGATCCATCCCCTGCCAGAGCATGCCTCCCGGTGCTTGCCAGACTTCGAAACCCGGCATGGCCTGCACCTCCCTGTGATCTACGTATCGGCCCAAGTCGACCGGTTTTTATACCAGTGTTCAGTGGTCCGAGTCGCGCTCTTCCTCCGTGATGATCGGACGGCACTCGGCCGGCAACTGCCGGTGAGCGTCGGTCAGGGCCTCCACCCTGTCCGGGCAGATCGCATACGAGTGATGACCTGCCTGCGCAACCGGCGCGACGTACAACAGGATCGCGACTCCCGCGATAATCGTCCACAGCGCCTTCATAACGGATCCCTCCTTCCCTACGCACGTTGGACTCCGGCGGTTCTCCGGGTCTGACTCAAACGGTAGAAGAAGGGGGGAAGGAGCGCGATCGCATTGGTAACAGCCGGCCAGTGACAAAGGGCACAGGCCCGGATGGAGAGAACGAGCAGGCGGATGACATACGACCTTGTTGTCACTGACGGCCTGCTCGTCACCCCCCAGGGAACCTTCACCGGGAGCGTGGGCGTGACGGGGGGGCGGATCGCGGCGATCGCGCAGGGTCGGCTGGACGGCCATGAAGTCATCGACGCCCGCGGGCTCGTCGTGCTGCCCGGCGCCGTCGATCTGCATGTGCACTTTAACGATCCCGGGCGAACCCACTGGGAGGGGTGGGGCCCCGGCAGCCAAGCGGCCGCGGCCGGGGGTGTCACGACGGTCGTCGAGATGCCCCTGAATTGCCTGCCGCCCGTGACCACGGTTGCCGCCCTGAAGGCGAAGACCGCGGCCGCCACGGGGCAGTCCATGGTGGACTACGCTTTGTGGGCCGGGCTTATCACCGACAATCGGCAAGAGTTGCCCGCGCTCGCCGAATCCGAGGTCATCGGGTTCAAAGCGTTTATGAGCCATAGCAGTACCGAGGAATTCACGCACGTCGAGGATGGCGTGCTGTTCGACGGTCTGCAGCGGCTCAGTGCCCTGGGGCACCTCCTCGCGGTGCACGCCGAGAGCAACGCCATCACGCAGGATCGGACTTCGCGGCTACAGGCTGGAGGCCGGCGGGACCGTCGGGCGTGGAGTGAGGCCCGCCCGCCCGTGGCAGAACTTGAAGCCATCCATCGCGCGGTCTTCCTGGCGCGCCAGGCCGGCTGCCGCCTTCACATTGTCCACATGAGCCAGCCCGAAGGTGCCGAGATGATCAGTGCGGCCCGGGCGGCCGGCCAGGCCGTCACGGTGGAAACCTGCGGGCACTACCTCGCGCTCACCGAAGAGGATCTAGAACGCCTCGGGCCTGTCGCCAAATGCGCGCCGCCGCTCCGCGACCAGGCGTGCCGGGAGGGCCTTTGGCAAGCCGTCCTACGGGGCGACATTGACTGCATCACTTCAGATCATTCTCCCTGCCCCACGGAGGACAAGACGCGTGGTGAAGACGACATCTGGGTCGCGTGGGGCGGGATCACCGGGATTCAAACCCTTGTACCGCTAATGCTGACCGAGGGCGTTCACCGGAGGAAGATGCCGCTGGAACAACTCGCCACGCTGATGTCGGCGAACCCGGCGAAGATCGCCGGGCTTTGGCCGCGAAAAGGCGCTATCCGGATGGGGACCGATGCCGATCTCCTCCTTGTTGACCTGGATCGCCGGTGGCAGGTCGAAGCGTCATGGTTGTACTCGCGCCACCGCCACTCGCCCTTCATCGGCTGGGAGATGACCGGTCGGATCAGCCAGGTCCTCCTGCGGGGCCAGACGATTGCCCTCGACGGGCACGTAGCGGGAGAGCCGCGGGGCCTCTGGTTGAAACGCGGCGGCAGGAATTCCCCAGAATAAAGCATATTCACATATAAATATGAATTCTTGGGCACCGGGTGCCTACCCGAGAGAGGCCGAGCGGCCACTCAGTCGCGATGTGGGGGTGCCGCTTTACGAGCAGATAAAGCGCTCACTCGTCGCCATGATCGACACCGGCATTCTGAAGCCCAGGGACCGCATCCCGCCCACCGCTGAGCTCTGCAGCCGGTTCGGGGTCAGCCACATCACCGTGACGAAAGCCCTCGATGACCTGGCCCGTGAGGGGCTCGTGTCGCGCGTTCAGGGCAAGGGGACGTTCGTCACGAACCACCCCATCGAGCGCCGCCTGACCAACCTCGTCTCGTTGACGCGCGAGATGGCCCGCCAGGGTCTCACGGTCCGGTCCAGGATCCTGAACGTGCACGAGATCCCCGCGACGCCAGTCCTCAACCTGCGCTTCGGCCGTCCTCCAGACGACAGCACACCCTACGTGCAGATTCAGCGCCTGCGCTTTGTCGACGGGCTACCGGCATGCCTGTCGACGTCGTTGTTCCCGGACGCGATCGGACGCCGCCTGGCACAGTTGCCGCTGGAGGATGCTTCCTTCTACGACGTCCTCGAGAATGAGTTCGGCCTGCACCTCTTTCGTGAAGAACGCTGGATCACACCCATCATCGCGACCGCCACCCTGTCACGTCTGCTGGAGGTACCCCGAGGCGCGCCCATGTTTCGGCTCGAGGGGATGACGTTTCTCGAAGGTGACGTGCCGGTCGAAGCCACGGACACGGTATTACGCGGCGACCGGTTCCGCTTCGTGGCCAACTTGTTCCGATTTATCGGAGGCAAGGATCGGGAGGACGGCTGAGGGACCGACGCCGCCTCAAAACCGAAGGGAGGGAGAGTCATGAAGCACGGAGTTGCCCTGGTTCTGTGTGCAGTATTGCTGGCCACCGCGATTGCCGCGGTGCCCGTGCGCGGGCAGTCCGGTGAGATCGTCATGATCAGTTACGCCGGGCCGTCCCAGGAGCCGCACCGGTTGTATCTGGCCGAACCATACGAGCGCGCTCATCAGGGCATGAAGGTCCGCCTTGTGCCGGATGAGGCCGGCGAGTACGTGGCCAGAGTCCAGGCTGCCGTTGCGGCCGGCCGGTCCTCGCCGGTCGACCTCGCCCCTAATGGTGAACCACCGCATCTCCGCCTGATCGGCCTGGGTCTCCTGGAACGGACCAACACCGACCTGGTCCCGAACTTGAAGAATGTCACCCAGGCGTTCGTGGACAAGAGCCAGGGCTATGGCGTCCCCGCCACCTATTCGTTGATCGGCATCGCCTACAACAGCAAGAAAGTGACCAAGGTCCCAACCAGCTGGAAGGACCTCTGGGATCCAGCCTACCGGGGGAAGGTGGGGGTCGTGTCCACGTCCAGCAACCTGGGACTGGGGTTCTTGATCGCCGCGGCCAAGGCGAACGGCGGCGATGAGAATAACCTCGATCCGGCCTGGGAGGCGCTCAAGCGGCTGGCGCCCTTCGTCATCGCGCCCAATCCCACGGCCCTCGCCCAGCTCTTCGAGCGGGAGGAGATCCTCGTGGCGCCGCTGTGGAGCACCGACGCGGCCGTGCTGGCCAGCAAGGGGCTGCCGATCAAGTTCGTGAAGCCGCAGCCTGGTGCGATCGCCATCGTGTCCTTCCTGAGCGTGATCAAGGGCAGCCAGTTCGTGGCGCAGGCCCATGAACTGCTCAACGGGGTCCTGAGCGTGGAGTATCAGACCAAGGCCGCCGCCAAGCCGTACTTCTTTGGGCCCACCAACGTGAAGGTCGCGGTCCCGCCCGAGGCCGCCGAGTATATTCCAACTTCACTCGGCGAGATCCGCCGGCTGCAGACCGTGAACTGGCCGGACGTGGTGCCCAAGCGCGCAGCGATCGTCGATCGGTGGAACAGGGAATTCTCTCGATAGACGGGACGTGAAAAGGACCGCGCGTTCCGGAGGACTCCACCCGGGGTGGGTGGCTGCGCCCGCTTTGGGCTATCTGATTATCTTTCTCGCCATCCCGCTGCTGCTCTTGTTCGCCTTCGGGCTTGTGGACATCCGGGGTGGCCGGGTCGTGCCGGGGTCCTGGACCCTAGACCACTATGCACGCGTCCTGAGCGACCCGTTCTATTACCGCGTCTTCTTCAGGACGCTCTGGATGGGTTTTGGTGCGACGATCTTCTGCTTGATCTTCGGCTATCCGGTCGCTTACCTGTTCACGCGGGTGAGCCCGGCGGCCAAACAGGCACTCCTGGTGATCGTCCTGGCCCCGCTGCTGACCAACGCCGTCGTGCGGACCTTTGGCTGGATGATCATCCTCGGGGGCCCGAAGGGCCTCATCAACATCATGCTGATGCGCCTCGGCCTCGTCCAGGAGCCGGTGAAGATCCTGTACACCATGACCGGTGTCCTGATCGGGCTCACGCAGATACAATTGCCGTTCATGATCCTGCCGATCATCGCCGCGCTCGACGGTCAGGATCGCAGCCTCCACGACGCGGCGGAGGGCCTCGGCGCCAGCTGGGTCCAGACCTTCTTCCATGTGATCATCCCGCTGAGTCTGCCGGGTGTCCTCACCGGATCGGCGCTCGTCTTCGTGATCTCCTACACGAACTTCGCCGTGCCCGCCCTGCTGGGCGGAGGGTCGTTCGCCGTGATCCCGACGTTCATCTTCGAACAGATCTCCGCGCTCCTCCAGTGGAACAGCGGCGCCGTCCTCGCGTCGCTGCTCCTGCTGACGGCGATGATCATGCTGTGGCTTTTCAACCGTCTCTCCGCCCGGCTGCTGCGGTGGACTCGGTGAGGTGACTCCCGTCACGCGCAGGGGTCGGGCTCCCCTCGGGGATCGGGTGCTCGTGGGCGTGCTGGGTCTACTGTGCGCGGTCGCGTTGGTTGGCCTCGTATTTCCGAGCCTCCTGGTGGTGATCAGCTCGTTCAACGCGTCGGAATTCCTCACGTTTCCCCCTCAGGGTTGGTCGCTGCGGTGGTACGCTGCGATGGCTCGGAACTGGGAAGTCCGCCAGGCGGCCCTCGTCAGCTTCAAGGTCGCCCTGCTGGTCGTCGCCGCGGACCTGCTCCTCGGCGTGCCGGCCGCGTTCCCGCTGGTTCGCGCACGGTTCCGGGGCCGGGACTTCCTGATGACGTTCATGCTCTCGCCCCTGATGCTACCGGGGATTGTCATCGGCATCGGCCTGCTGTTCTTCTACATGCTGATGGGCCTGGCGCTGTCATTTCCCTTGTTGGTCATCAGCCATGTGGTCGTCACGCTCCCGTTTATCATCAGCATGACCGGCGCCCGGCTCGCGATGCTGGATCCGACGTACGAGGAGGCCGCGCTGAACCTCGGCGCGAGCCAGGTCCAGAAGTTCGTCCACGTGGTCCTGCCAGAGCTCTGGCCCGGCATCGCCGCCGGCGCCGCATTTGCCTTTCTGCTCTCCTTTGATAACTTCACGGTGTCGCTCTTCACGGCGAGCGACCGGCTGCGTCCGCTGCCGATCGTGCTCTTCTACCTGTTGCGGTACGACATCAACCCGATGGTTGGCGCCGTTTCTAGCATCGAGATCGGCCTCGCCCTGCTGGTGCTACTCGTCGGAAGCCGGATGCTGGGGCTGGCCCGCATAGCCCAGTTGGGCCGGAGAGTGACATGAGT
>JBGPNN010000177.1:0-7032 GCA_041487495.1 bacterium | reverse complement strand
TGGGCCTTGGTCCCGGTGTGATCCTTAGCGCGCGTCGCGTGTCCGGCGACGTGTTTTCTGGGCATAGGCAGCACCGAAAATGATATCACATGTGACGATGGGGTCGGGGGTCGAGCGGCGTCAGCTTGCGGCGGGCGCCCCCATGATGGCCGACCGGGCGACGTCCTCGTAGCGGATCTTGTTGACGTCGAACTCCTTCAGGTTGTCGATGAGCTTTCGGAACGTCGTATCAAATGACGGGAGCGTCTTTCGGGCGCGTGTCAGCGGGGTGGCCCGCGCGAGCGCGAAATTCTTTACGTAGGGATGCCTGATCCCGCGTTTTCGCAGCCGCGCGACCACATCGGTGAGCGCTTCGTTTGCCGCGCGGACCAGTGCGGCGCGCTCTTCGCGCTGTTCCAGCGCCTTCGGCAGTGTGGCCTTGAGGAACTTGTCCACACGTCTGAGGATGGGTGCGAAAGCCCCGCCGGCGAAGCGCTTGTTCTCCTCATAGAGCAGTCCGAGCGTAATGTAGTAGGCCGACTCAAACTGGAACGCATAGTCGTCTTCGGACGCGCGCGGTGCCTCCGTGACGAGCGCGTGATACATCCGGATGACCTCGAGGGACTTCTCCTTGAGGTTGTGCGCCTTCTCGGTATTCAGCGCCAGAATCTGATAGGCGACCTCCGCCTCCGGAATCACCACGGCCGGGACCCAGTCGGCTTTGAGCTTTCGCAGCACAGCCAGCCGGTGATTGCCGTTGGGCGTCCAGTAGGCGCCGGGTTTGGGGGACATGGCGACGATGGGGTCGATGAAGCGGTCGAGCTTCTTGACGGCTTCCTGGAGGCGCTTCGCGTGGGTTGGGGAGAGATCGCGTTGATAGGGAGTGGGCTCGACGCGTTCGATGGGCAGCAGACAGAAGAGCTGCCAGTGATCGCCGACCGGGTCCTGGTAGATGCCCAAGACGTGCCCGCCGTCCCGCCCGACCTGTTCGGCCAGCGCGCGGGCGCCGCGGGAAGGCTCTTTGTTCGGAAACGTTCCCCAGGTCGCCATGAACATTTCATTCGCGCCGCATCGCGTGACTCCCTAGGTGGGCGCTGCCGGCGGTCCACATGCGAGGAGTTGCCGGTTGCGAGTGACTTGACATATTGCCGGGAGAGATGCCACAGTTAGTACCAACCGGTTGGTATGTCGACGAGGCAACGGCTTCCCATCGATTCCCGGACGCGTGCGAGGCTGCTTCAGGTGGCTCACCGCCTGATGCTGGCCAAAGGGTTCGGCGCCACTACAGTCGAGGAGATCTGTGGCGCCGCCGGGGTGACGAAGGGGGCATTCTTTCATTACTTCGGCAGCAAGGAGGACCTGGGACGCGCCGTTCTCGAGCGTTTCTGCCGGACGCTAGAATCTCGCCTGGAGACGGGAGCGTTCCGCCATCAAGCGGACCCTCTTCAGCGCGTCTACGAGTATCTGGAGTTCATGCGCCGCCTTTCGAAGGAGCCCATCCTCAGGGACGGCTGTCTGCTAGGGGTGTTTTCGCAGGAAATCGCCGAGACGCAACCTCGGATCCGGACACTGTGTGCGACAGGGTACAAACGCTGGGCGGACGGGATAAGACGACTCCTCGATGAGGCTCGGGCGGCGTATCGTCCCGCGACCGCCATCGACACGCAAAGCCTGGCCATGCATTTGATCGCCTCGCTGGAGGGAGCCCTGCTGTTGGCCCGGGCTACCCGTGACAAAGCGGTTCTCGAGGAAAACATCAGGCACTGCCGCCGTTACCTGGAAAGCGTGTTTGAAGGACGATCCAAGCGCTCAACGATAAGACCCCGGGAGGGATGACCGTGGATAGCTTCCAGATCTTCGGTATGCAGTTTACGTTGAGTCTGCTGGTGTATGCTCTGATCGCCCGCTGGTATGTTGCGCCGGGCCTGGCCCGACTCCCCCTGCGCGACGCGCTGACTCCATTGCTGTTTGTGCATGCCCTCCGCCACCTGGGACTCACGATCCTGGTCCCCGTGGTGACCGATCCGAACCTCCCGCACGCATGGGCCATGCAAGTCGGATACGGAGATCTTCTGGCGCAGCTTCTGTCCCTACTCTCCATCCTGGCGCTACGCGCGCGGCTGGGCGTAGCGTTGGTTCTTGTGTGGATATTCAACCTTGAAGGGACTCTGGACTTGCTGCTCGCGATCTACCATGGGCTGGGTCTTCACGCGTACAATCTCCCCCTGCGGTCATTCTGGTACGTGCCCACATTCATTGTACCTGCCTTGTTGGTGACGCACGTCATGATGTTTTCGATGCTGGTCAAGCGGTCGCGCGAGGTAAGGTAACCAAATTTCCACTCGCCATCCATGGATTTGAGACAGCTCGGTATTGGAGAATAAGAACGCTTGATGATTTCTCTCAGCGTGGTCTTGACTACCGCACTCCTAACTACACTCTCATGCTCCAGGCTGTGGGAAAGGGGGACCGACTCCAAGATCGGCGGACGCACAGCCGAAGGATACAGTACGATCACGCTGAGGAGGATACGAAATGCGGATGATGAGTCTGTTCGCCATTGTGATGCTGCTGCTCACTGTCGGTGCTATGCAGAGCCTTGCACAACAGCAGCCGGCGAAGGACGTCGTCGACACCGCCACCGATGCCGGGACGTTGAAGACGCTCGTCAAAGCCATTCAGGAAGCGGGGATGACGGCGGCCCTGAAGGGCCAGGGGCCGTTCACCGTGTTCGCGCCGACCGACGAGGCATTCGCGAAGCTGCCTCCCGGCACGCTCGACACCCTGATGCAGGACAAGCAGAAGCTTTCCGCGCTGCTCTCCGCTCATGTGGTGTCCGGGCGGTTGCTGGCTGCCGACGTGACGAAGATGCAGTCCGCGAAGACTGTGAATGGTCAGGAAGTCACGTTTACGATGAAGGACGGGGCTTCGATGGTCAACAACGCAAAGATCATCAAGGCTGACGTCCTGGCTAGCAACGGTGTCATCCACGTGATCGACACCGTTATCATGCCGAAGTAGCAGACGCTGCTTGGGCGAACGAAATCGACGAAGGGGCCGGCGCAGCACCGGCCCCTTCACGACCACCTCAAGGCCGGCTCATCGGTATACTTATGCCATGAAGCGTACTTCGCGCCGGAGCATCGAGATCCAGAGGATGCTGGTTGCGGCCGCGCCAAGCCACTATTTTGTCCCGCCCTATGTCGGTCACCGGGGGTGGGTCGGCATCCGCCTCGACCGGAATCTTGGCTGGAAGGAGATCGGCGCAGTGATGGAGGACGCGTACCTCACCGTCGCGCCCAGGAAGCTGATCGAAGCGGGGTTGGCCACGATCCGGCGGGGTCGTTGACCAATCGTCCGCGCGAAGGACCTCACTTTGTAGGATAGTTGCTACTTCACGAAGATCCAGCCGGGCTGCAGGATGGGGAAGGCGATGAGCCCGATGATCGCGGTCACCGCTACGAGTGTATAGGTGCGAACGTTCCATCGGGCCAGCGCGGCCAGACTACCCAGCGCGACCAGTCCCGTCAGCCAGTCCCCGATCGCGATCCTCCCCAGCAAGATGGCCGCCCCCAGAATCGTCCCAATCGCAGCCGCGTAGGCTCCCTTCACGAATCCCTGCACGTACGCGTTTGTCCGATGGCGGATCAGCACGGGAGCGACGAGGAGCACGAGTAGGAACGACGGTAGAAAGATACCGATGGTGGACACCAGGGCACCCCAGAAGCCCGCCACGAGGTACCCGACAAAGGTCGCTGTGATCACGACGGGCCCGGGGCTGAGCATCCCGATCGCCACGGCGATGAGGAACTGCCGCTCATCGAGCCACCCGGTCTGCTGAACGAGTCCCTTTTCGAGAAAGGGCACAATCACAAGTCCGCTCCCGAACGTCAGCGAACCGGCCTTCAAGAAGAACACGAATAGCCGGCTCAAGATCGACCCGGGCACAGCCACGATAGGCACACTCGCAACCGGGACCGCAGCGAGGAGCGGCAGGACCGGCGCCGGCCCTCGTCCCGAAGTGATCGCGTAGTAGATGATGCCGATGAGCCCTGAAGCGATGAAGAGGAGGGCGACTTCGGCGCGTAGCGCGACCGTCACCACGAAACACGCCGCCGCAATAAGCCACTGGAGATGATCGTCCATGCCCAGCTTGCTGAGGCGATAGCAGGAGTGGAGGATGAGCGCGATCACCGCGGGGCTGACGCCATAGAAGATGGCGCGCAGGGGAGAGAGTCCGCCGAAGCGGACATACAGCGCCCCCAGCGCGGTGACGATCAGAAAGTTCGGCAGGATGAACGCCCAGCCGCCGGCCCACGCGCCCC
This sequence comes from bacterium, assembly GCA_041487495.1. GTDB lineage: Bacteria > Sysuimicrobiota > Sysuimicrobiia > Sysuimicrobiales > Humicultoraceae > JBGPNN01. Next base: position 2,728 of record JBGPNN010000177.1, on the reverse strand, counting down.
AGAATCCTCCGCGGAGATACGAGACGAAGATCCCGACCTGGATGGCCAGCGGCCCCGGCAGGGATTGACACACGGCTATGCCTTCCCGGAGCTCCTCCTTATCGAGCCATCGGCGCTCCGCGACCAGTTCTCTTTCCATCTGGCCGACGAGGGCGACCGGCCCGCCAAAACCCACGGTGCCGAGGCGGAGAAAGTACACGATGAGGTCTCGAATCCGTACTTTTGGAGTGACCCGCTCCATGTCTTGCATAATGACTTATATTTCAGTAGAATGCAATAGGTGTTACAGTGAACTGGGTTGTGTTTTCCTACTCGTTGCCGTCCGCGCCCCGATCGAGCCCGCGGGTGGCGGTCTGGCGTCGTCTTCGCACCCTGGGTACCGCCTCCCCGAAGGACGGCGTGCACGTCCTGCCCGCGCGCGACGAATGCGTCGAGGCCTTTCAGTGGCTTGGCCAGGAGGTGGAGCAGGCAAAAGGGAGTGCCCTTGTCATGCGGGTCGAGCGGTTCGAAGGGTTATCAGACCCGCAGGTGATCGACCTCTTTCAACGGGCGCGCAAGCAGGACTACGGTGAGCTTGACACTCAAGCCGCGCAGCTCGAACGGTCGATAGCTGGAAAGAAACGCGGGCGCGCGGGGGACCTCACACGAGCGCGAGACACGCTGGAGAAGCTGCGGCGTTGGTACGCGGACATTGCCCGCATCGACTTCTTCGACTGCCCCGACGGGATCCGTGTCTCGTCCCGGCTCGCCCGCATCGCCCACATGCTGTCTCCCGGCCTCACCCCTGAGGTGAAGGTGCCCGCCGCTGCCATCGCCGCCTACCGAGGCAAGCGGTGGGTCACGCGGCCCCATCCGCACGTCGACCGTTTGGCCTGCGCCTGGCTGATCCGGCGATTCATCGATCCCAAGGCCATCATCCGCTACGCTGATGCCCCGGAGCCAGGAGAAGTGGCTTTTGACATGAGTCACGGCGACTTTGGCCACCGAGGGAACCTCTGCACGTTCGAGACGATGGTCAAAGCCTTCACGCTTGACGATCCGGGTCTGCGCGCGATGGCGGAGATCGTGCATGAAATCGACCTCCGGGACAGGCGCTATACCCGGCCCGAAACGGCGGGTATCGACGTCGTGCTCAAGGGATGGATGGGCCTCCCCGATGCTGAGTGTGAAGCTCACGGGACCGCGATGTTTGAGGCGCTCTACACCGTGTTATCCAAAGGCGCGCGAAGGAACCTACGCGTAAGATCCAAAGTCCAAGGAGGTGCTCGGAGTGAAGTGGATCACCCGCAAGAACGCTAACGTGGATCGCGTTGCCTGTCCGTGGTTGATCCGACGATTCGTCGATCCAGATGCCACGTTTCTCTTTGTGCCGACCGACGAGGTCATGGCTGTCGCCCATCGCGAGGGGGCGGTCCCCTTCGACGTCAAGGGGGTCGAACTCGGGCACGTGAATGGACGCTGCAGCTTCGAGTCGATCTTGTTGAAATACGGCTTGACGGATCCCGCCCTGCAGCTTGTCGGGCGAATCGTGCACGGCGCCGATATCCCTGCCGAGATCACCATCGAGCCAGAAGCGGCCGGGTTGCGGGCCATCGCGTACGGATTCGCGACTGTCCACGGCGATGCGGATCATGAGAAGCTCCGGCTCGAGACCCCAGTATATGATGCGCTGTATGTGTGGTGCGCCCAACGCGTGGCTCAAAAGGGCTAAGCAGACACATGCCTCTGAAGCTCCGAGGATCGGTTGGTGTCCCGCCTCACGCCGCCACCAGGTTCGACCATGGGGACGTGTACGTGCCCACCGGGCGGATTTTCGTCGCCCACACAGCCCGTGGCACCGTCGAGGTCATTGATGGCGAGGCGGCGGAGCATGTCGCCACGATCCAGGGCTGCCCCGGGGCAAGCGGCGTCTTGTGTGCCCAAGAGGAGGGGGTGGTGTTCGCGGCGGCCCGAGGGGCGGGGAAGATCTTGGTAATCGACGCCGACTCGGGCGAGGTCAGGAACGAGACCCGCGTCGGTCCCAGGCCGAACGGGCTGGCGTGGGATTCACGACGGAAGCGGGTGCTTGTCGCCGACGTCGAGGATCTCAAGGCTCGGCTCGTTGACTACCCCCAGGGCCGCGTGGTGACAGATGTGCTGCTCCCGGGGCGTCCTCGCTGGTGCGTCTACGACCGCATTGGGGACCGCTTCCTGGTGAACATCCGTGAACCGGCGTGCATCGCCGTGTTGGCAGCGGAGTGTCTGGAAGAGCGGGAGCGCTGGCCGATCTCGGCTTTTGGGCCTCACGGGCTCGAACTTGATCCAGAGAATGGGCGCGTGTTTGTCGCGTGCGATGCGGGAGTCGTATGCATGCTTGATCTCGCCACGGGGCGCGAGCTTGGGACCGTGAAGATCGCCGGAGAGCCCGACGTGATCTGGCACAATTCCCAGCGCGCCCGCCTCTACGTGGCGATCGGGCGGCCCGGCGTCATCGACGTCATTGATACCGGGGGGCTGACACGCGTCGAGCAGATCACGACGGAAGAAGGCGCTCACGCAACAGCCTTTGACCGGACCCGCCGTCGGCTCTACGTATTCCTTCCGAAGAGCTGTTGCGCAACAGTGTATGAGGAGTAGTGATCTTCACCCCGACGTCACGTGTTGTCCGTCGCGCCGGCCCTTGAGCACATATGTCAGCATCTCGCCTCTTCCTTTGACCTGGATGGTGCCCCGGCACTCCAGCTCGTAG
>JBGPNN010000176.1:0-7314 GCA_041487495.1 bacterium | reverse complement strand
GCATGATCGGGTGCAGCAGCCGCAGCGTCCCTTCGAGCACGGTCCAGAGTGTGTGCTGGACCGCGCGCTGCCGGGTAGGATCCAGGGCCGGCCGATAGAGATCCACCTTCACGAGTTCGAGGTACCAGTCGCAATATTCCGACCAGATGAAATCATATAGGGCGTGCGCCGCCTTGTCGAACTCGAACGCTTCCAGCGACTCGGTCACCTCGCTTGCGAGCCGAGCGTACCGGCTGAGGATCCAGCGGTCGATCAGGCTGAGCGTTCCCGCCTCCGGCGTTGCCCCCGGCGAAAAATCCTTGAGGTGCATCCGCACAAAGCGCGCAGCATTCCAGATCTTGTTGTTGAAGTTGCGCACATCTTCCAGCATCTTCTCGCCGAAGCGCAGATCCTGCTGGCTTTGCGAGCAACGCAGGGTCAGCGCAAAGCGCAGCGCGTCGGCACCGTACCCTTGCTCGACGTAGTCGAGTGGGTCGAGCCCGGTGCCCAGCGACTTGCTCATGCGCTTGCCCTCGATGTTCAACACCGTGGGGTTGATGTACACGTCGGTAAAGGGGATGTCGCCCATGAACTCCAGGCCAAACATGATCATGCGCGCGACCCAGAGGAAGATGATGTCCCGGCCCGTGGCCAGCACGCTGGTGGGATAGAAGTACGCGAGGTCGGGCGTCTGCTTGGGCCAGCCGAGTGTCGCAAACGGCCAGGCGGCGGCTGAGAACCAGGTGTCCAGGATTTGCTCTTCGTGTTTCAGGTCCGTCCCGCCGCACTCGGGACAGCGCGCCGGAGCCTCGCGGCCGGCTGTGTGGTGCCCGTTCGCGCAGTGCCACACCGGGATACGGTGCCCCCACCACAGCTGGCGGCTGATGTTCCAGTCGTGGATGTTCTCCATCCAGTCCAGGTAGACTTTGGTCCACCGCTCGGGATGGAACCGCACCCGGCCCTGCTTCACCACGTCGATGGCCGGGGCGGCCAGTTCCTTCACGCGGACGAACCACTGATCGGTAATGTAGGGTTCGAGCACGGTCTTGCAGCGGTCGCACAGGCCTACGTTCGTCCGATACGGTTCGCGCTTCTCGATCAGGCCGGCCGCGTCCAGATCGCGCGCCACGGCCTCGCGGGCCTCGAACCGGTCCTGGCCGGCGTAGGGGCCGGTGTCTTTGGTCATGCATCCGCGCTCGTCGAGCACCACCAGCACCGGCAGGTTGTAGTCGGCCCCGATCTCGTTGTCGAGAGGGTCGTGGCCGGGCGTGATCTTGAGCGCCCCGGTGCCAAACGCGGGGTCCACACGCCGGTCGGCGATCACGCGCACCGCGCGATTCACGATGGGCACGATCACCTCGCGGCCCACCAGATTGCGGTAGCGCTCGTCGTCCGGGTGCACGGCCACGGCCACATCCGCCAGGATCGTCTCGGGCCGCTGCGTCGCGATGATCACGTCGGGGCCACCGTTCGCGCCGCGATAGCGCACGTACCACAAGTGGCTGTCCACCGGCTGGTGATCCACTTCCAGATCCGACACGCTCGTCAGGTCCTTCGGACACCAGTTGATCATGCGCTTGCCGTAGTAGATGGCGCCCTTGTGGTACAAACGTAGGAAGCACTCCATGACCGCGTCGTAGTAGGTGGGATCCATCGTAAACGTCACGCGGTCCCAGTCGCAGCCCGAGCCCATGCGGCGGATCTGGCTGTAGATCAGACCGCCGTACTTCTCCTTCCACTGCCAGGCGAAGTCCAGGAACGTCTCGCGGCCCATCTCGAAGCGGGTCCGGCCCTGCTTCGCCAGTTCGCGGTCTATGACCACCTGCGTCGCGATACCGGCGTGGTCGGTACCCGGCAGCCACATGGCGTTACGGCCCTGCATCCGGCGCCAGCGCGTCAGCAGATCCTGCACGCCGTGGTTCAGCGCGTGGCCCATGTGCAGCGTCCCGGTGATGTTGGGCAGCGGCATCATGATGCTGTACGGCTGGCGCGAGGGATCGACCGATGCGTGGAAGTAGCCGCGCGCAAGCCACTCCTGATAGTGGCGCGGTTCTACGGACAGCGGGTCGTAGGGCGTTGCGTCTGTCTTTGCGTCTGCCATCGTCTCTCCCCCAAACACAAACGCCGCTCCCAAGGGCGAAGCGGCGCTCCGCGGTACCACCTTGTATGCCGCGTCTGTTCGACGCGGCCCTCATCATCGCGCTATCGGGCGACTCCCGGCGGCCCCGCGTAGGGCCGCAGCTCGAGGGCGACGTTCAGCCGGCGCGCGTCCGGAACACCTTGCACCCGGTGGGTGTTCCTCGCTCAGGTCGCTTCCGGCCTACTCCTCCCCGTCATCGCGGGCTACTGTGATAATAGCATCTTGCTCCATCGGAATGTCAAGCACCTGAGCGCCCCTACATATTGGGCCGGAATTCCTTCACCACCGCCGGGGGGAATTCTCCTCGCTCTGTCGCCTCGACCAGGTTCTCGAGGACGCTCCGCGCATGGACGACCTGCTCGCCCGTGACACTTCCGCGACTGACTGCCTCTTCGAACTCATCTTCGTCGAGAACTAGGTATCGCCCATCGGGGGCGATCCAGAGATCGAGGAAGAGGTCGATGATCGGCTCGATCGTGGTTGGATCCGAGCCCTTCCATCGCACGGGCTCTAGGATGTCGGCGTAGTACCCTGTCCAGGTCCCATCCGGACGGTAGAAGCGGGCGACATCGAACGGCCGATCCTTGAAGAGGAACCACACCGCCCAGTAGCCTGAGGCCAGCACGATCTCCCCCAAGTAGTCCACGGGCTTTGACGGCGAGGACTCGTGCGCCACAACGATCATATCGTCCGTGGCACGCAGGAGGAGCGACCGCAAGGAAAAGCGACGATCAGGCGGGCGGATGAACTCGAAGGTCAACTCACCTATGACGCGTTCCGGCGGGATGATGGCTCAGCCCTCACAGAATCCGGTGGCGAGGACGTTCATCCTTCAACCCTCTACGGTCTGAAACACCGAGGGCAGATCCGCCCGGAGGCTCGCGAGATGCTCGCGCATCGCCGCCTCCGCCCGGGCGCCGTTGCGCGAGTGGATCGCCGCGGTCAACTTGGCCATCTCCCGGAACGACTTGGCCGGGCGCCCGCGCTGGCGCATCGTCCGCAGGCGCACCTGCAGCACTTGCGCGCGGATCATGTCAATCGACCGCTCTAGCCGCCCGTTGCCCGACGCCGCGCTGATCGCGGCGTGCAGGTCGGCATCCACGGTGGTCAGACGGTCGATGTCGTTCTGCTTCAGGGCGGTCCCGAAGGCTTTGATCAAGCCGCTCAGGCGCGCGTGCAGATCGGCCGGAGCGCGCTCCGCCGCCCGCCGCGACGCGCGGGCCTCGAGGACCTCCCGCAGTTCGTACAGCTCCTCCGCGTCTCCCAGGCTGATCCGAGGGACAATCACACCGCGGCCCGGGATCGCCTGGACCAGGCCCTCAACCTCCAGCCTCCTCAGCGCGTCGCGGATCGGCGTACGGCTCACGCGCCATGTGGTCGCCAATTCGAGTTCATTGATTCGGGTACCCATGGCGATCTGCCCGCGCAGGATCCCCTCACGGAGCATGCGGTAGGCGGCGGAGCCCACCGTTTCTCGCGCGGGTGGCTCGCCCCAGGGCACGCGCACTGCCAAATCATCAGGATTCTGCATGTGTTGATCATACTCTGATGTTTGCACTACAGCAACATTTGGCCCTGAACCCGTCAAGAAGGCTGTCGAGCGGACGGCGGCTGTGCTATCGTAGAGCTGGAAGCCCCGGCAAGATGAAAACGGGTCCCCGGGAGGGAATCGATGACGTACATTATCGCCGAGCCCTGCGTAGGGGTGAAAGACAGAGCCTGCGTGGAAGTGTGCCCGGTCGACTGCATCTACGAATACGTGGATGAGATCGGCGGGTATGTCGTTCCGGATCCGGCTACGGGCGCGGGGATCGACAAGCAGGTCATCCCTCGAGGCGATGTCAACCACATCCCGCCTGACGATTTCCCCAAGGACAAAGCCTTGGCGTCCCTGTACATCCACCCGGATGAGTGCATCGACTGTGGTGCCTGCGAATCGGTCTGTCCGGTTACGGCGATCTTCGCCGAGGGCGACACGCCGGATCAGTGGAAGGCGTTCATCGATTTGAACTACCAGGCGTTCGGATTGCAGAAGAAGTAGCATCCTGGTCCCGAGTTAAACGAGGGGGCGCCATGACGGCGCCCCCCTCTTCTTTGCCCCAGGCTCTTCTCGTTCAGCTCAACGGCGGAGGTTCGGGTAACCGGCGCTGCTCGGGCTGGATGGGCAGGGCCGGCACGAACGGCGGCGATGGCTGCGAGATCGGCGCCGGCGAGGCCACGTCGTGTTCACGGCGCGGCAGCAGCGCCTCTTTCAGCACCTCGTCCATGTGGGACACGAGCACGAGCCGCATCTGCTTGCGGACGTTGTTCGGGATCTCCTGCAGGTCCTTCTCGTTCTCCTTCGGCAGGAGGACCGTTCGGATACCAGCGCGGTGGGCCGCCAGGACCTTCTCTTTCAACCCACCAATCGGTAGGACACGACCCCGGAGTGTGATCTCCCCCGTCATCGCCACGTCGCGACGCACCGGCCGTCCCGTCACCGCCGACGCCAGCGCCGTCGCCATGGTGATGCCTGCCGACGGGCCATCCTTGGGCACCGCGCCGGCGGGCACGTGGACGTGCACGTCGGTTTTCTGGTAAAACTCGTCGTCGATGCCAAACCGTCTGGCGCGCGACCGGACGTATGAGAACGCGGCCTGCGCCGACTCCTTCATCACGTCGCCGAGCTGACCGGTCAGGACCAGTTTCCCGTCACCTCGCATGAGCGTCGCTTCGACGCCCACAACGTCGCCGCCCATCTCGGTATAAACGAGGCCGGTGGCGACGCCGACTTCGTCCTCCTTCTCGGCCACCCCAAAGTGGAACTTGGGCGGCCCCAGATACACGTGGAGGTTGGCACGCGAGATCCGCTCGGACATCGGTTTGCCGCGGGCGACTTCGGTGGCGATCTTGCGGCACACTGTGCCGGCCTCGCGCTCTAAGTTGCGCACGCCCGCCTCACGTGTGTACTCGCGGGCGATCAGCCGCAGGGCCTCACTCGTGAACTTCAGTTGCTCGGGTTTCAGCCCGTTCGCCTTGAGCTGCTTGGGGATCAGGAACTGCTCGGCGATCTTCACCTTTTCTTCCTCAGTGTACCCAGCGAAGCGGATGACCTCCATCCGGTCGCGCAGCGCCGGCGGGATCGTCTCCAGGATGTTGGCCGTGGTGATGAACATGACCTCGCTGAGGTCCAGCGCCAGTTCCAGGTAGTGGTCACTGAAAGCGTGGTTTTGCTCCTGGTCCAGGGCCTCCAGCAAGGCGGCCGACGGATCGCCGCGGAAGTCCATGCCCAGCTTGTCGATCTCGTCGAGCATGAACACAGGGTTGCGGGTCGCGGCGGTCTTCAATCCCTGGACGATACGGCCGGGCAGCGCCCCCACATACGTACGCCGGTGCCCACGGATCTCCGCCTCATCACGGACGCCGCCGAGTGAGATGCGCACGAACTTGCGGCCCAGCGCCCGCGCGATAGACTTGCCCACCGACGTCTTGCCCACGCCGGGCGGTCCGACGAAGCACAGAATGGGTCCGCGCGACCCCGGCGAGAGCTTGCGGACGGCCAGGTACTCGACGACGCGGTCCTTGGCCTTCTTCAGGCCGTAGTGATCCTCATCCAGGATCTTGCGCGCTTCATCGATGTCGAGCTGGTCCTCCGTGCGCGCGCTCCACGGCACGGCCAGGATCCAGTCGAGATACGTCCGCACCACGACAGCCTCGGCCACCATGGGCGGCATCTTCTCCAGCCGGGCCAATTCTTCAAGGGCCTTGGTCTTGACGTGCTCGGGCAGGTTAACCGCTTCGATCTTCTTGCGATACTCGACGACCTCCGCCTGACGTTCGTCGGTCTCGCCGAGCTCCTGTTGGATGGCCTTCATCTGTTCTTTCAGGAAGTACTCGCGCTGGGACTTCTCCATCTGCTTGCGGACGCGGTTCTGGATCTTGCGCTCCAGTTCGAGCACATGCAGTTCGCGGGCCAGGATGCCGCTGATGCGTTCCAGGCGCGCTTTGACGTCCGCTTCCAGCAGTTCCTGGCGCTCCTCCAGTTTGAGGGACAGATGCTGGATGACCAAGTCCGCGAGCCGCCCGGGTTCCTCGGCCTGCGTGACGGCCAGTTGCTGGTCCGGCGGGATGCTGCGCGAGAAGCGCGCGAAGCGCTCGAACTGCGAGGTCAGCCCGCGCATCATGGCCTCGAGTTCGACGGTCTTCTCCGCCGGGTCGGGCCGGGGGATCACCTCGACCACGAAGTGCGGGTCTTCCGAGACGAACGCGCCAAGCTTCGCGCGAACCAGCCCTTCGACGATGACCTGCAGGACGCCGTCAGGCTGCTTGCCGACTTGCAGGATCCGGCAGACGGTGCCGACCTCGTGAATGTCGGTGGGCTTGGGGTCGTTGACGTCGTCGTCGCGCTGTGCCGCGAGGACGATGAGCCGACTTTCCCCTGCGGCGGCCTCCAGCGCGTTCAGGGACTTCTGCCGCCCGACCCCGAGACCCTGGACCTGGTGCGGAAAGAGCACGGTCCCCTTTAGGGGCAGCAGGGGCAGGCGATCTGGGATGGTGGGTAGACCTTCGGGTACAGTCACGAATTCCTCCCCGACAGGCTACGGCCAAATGGGGCGCCGACGGCCTGTCTCTCACTATAACGACTGGACCGCGCTCACTGTTCCCCGTACCTATTCAATACCCCGATGTCGTGCGAAGGAAACCGGACAACGCCACCCGGACGGTGTGTCCGCCAGGCCGGTCCGAAAGCCGGGTTAGGACGCCGGCTGCTGCAGTGCTGGCCCCTGCGGGTCCGTGGACGTGAAGAGGATCGGGCCGGTGCGCCGCAGAACGGCATCTTCGTTGATAAGCACCCGGCGGATGTCGCCGCGGGATGGGATCTCGTACATGATCTCCAGCATGATCTCTTCGATAATCGTGCGCAGTCCACGCGCCCCCGTGTTGCGCGTCAGCGCCTCGCGGGCGATCGCCCGGAGCGCCTCGTCGGTGAAGTGCAGCTCGACGCCATCCATCTCCAGGATCTTCTGATACTGCCGGACCAGGGAGTTCTTTGGCTCGACGAGCACGGCAACGAGGTCGTCCTCGTCCAGCGGATCCAACGGGACCACAACCGGCAACCGCCCGATGAACTCAGGGATGAGACCGTAGCGCATCAGGTCCTGCGGCATGATCTGCGCGAGGACCTCGGCGAGGTGTTGCTTGGTCCGCGACTGGAT
>JBGPNN010000175.1:0-7320 GCA_041487495.1 bacterium | reverse complement strand
CCGCGCGACCTCGCGCCCGGCGACCGCCACCAGCCCACCCTGCATGTCGAGGATGATGTCGATCGCCGCCCGCATCGACTCGTCATCCACTCCCACGACGATGATGTTGTGTGCATCGTGGGCCACCGTCGAGGCCAGCGCCCCCATCTTGAGTCCGAACCCGCGAATGAAACCGATGCCGGTGCGCCCGCTGCCGGTGTGCCGCTCGATGACGGCCAGCTTGAGCAGATCACGCCCGGGGTCGGCGATGGCCTCCCCGTTGACGATGGTCGCGTCGTCAATTGCGGCGCCGGTCAGGATCTGATCGCGGATGACCTCGATCACCCGGAGGCGGCGACCTTCTGCGGGGACCCGAAAATGCAGGGTCGCATGGGGCACGTTGACCGACCCGCGCAGTGGAGCCGGCCGCTCAGGCCGCTCGTAGGGCGGCAGCTCGCCGTCGCGTGCCACGAGCCGGCCTCCGCGGAAGACGAGCCGCGGGCGCGGTGCTTGCAGATCGTCGAAGACGACCAGGTCGGCCAATTTCCCCGGCGCGACCGCGCCCCGGTCACGCAGACCGAAGTACTCGGCCGTGTTCAGGCTGCCGATCTGTAGGGCCAGCAGGGGATCGAGCCCCAGCCCAATGGCCTGGCGGAGCATGGAGTCGATGTGGCCTTCTTCGAGCAGGTGCACCGGGTTGCGGTCGTCGGTGCAAAAGATGAACCGGCGCGCGTTGCGCGGTGTCACCAGTGGCAACAGCGCGGCCAGGTTGCGCGCGCCCGTCGCCTCGCGGATCATCACCACCATGCCGCGCTGGAGTTTCTCCTTCGCTTCATCGAGCGTCGTGCACTCGTGGTCCGACCCGACGCCGGCGGCCACATAGGCGTTGAGGTCGTTACCGGTGAGGCCCGGCGCGTGCCCGTCGACGGGCCGGCGCCCCGCGGCGGCGATTTTGTCCAGCACGTCGGGATCGGCGGCCAGCACGCCCGGCACGTTCATCATCTCACCGAGGCCCAGGACCCACTTGTCCTGCATCAGGCTCTCGAGGTCATAGGCGGTCAGTTCCGCGCCCGCGCTCTCCATGGAACTCGCCGGCACGCAGGACGAGGCCATCAGGTACACGCTGAGCGGGTTCCACTTCGCGGCCTGCAACATGTAGCGGATGCCGCTCATGCCGAGCACGTTGGCGATCTCGTGAGGGTCGGTGATGACGGTTGTCGTCCCACGCGGCACGACGGCGCGGGCGAACTCCGGGACGCTCACCATGCTGCTCTCGATGTGGACGTGGCCGTCGATGAACCCCGGCGCGAGGTATGACCCTTGTAGGTCGATCGGGTGCGGCGCGGTATAGGCGCCCGGAGCGCCGGTGGGATGCACGCCCGCGATATGGTCCTCGGCGATCGCCACGTCGGCGTCGAGGATCTCCAGGTTATAGAGGTCGACGACCCGGGCGTGTGTGAGCAAGACGTCGGCAGGCCGCTGGCCCCGCGCGACCTGGATGAGACGGGAGAGGTCCATCGCGCCGTGGTTCGAGGCCGCTGCCTTGCAATCCTCGGCCGGTCGGCCGCATACTGTGTCGTGTTTGGTCAACCGTACCGGCGAGGTGCTCTATGCCGCACATCCTGCCGTTCCGCGGCCAGCCGACCTACGACCTGGAAGTGGCCGGCATCGTCCGGACGCTACCGCTCATCCAGGTGGCGCCGGACACCTGGATCGCCTACTACTACAGTCTCGGCGACACCGAGGTGATCGATCGGGCGGCGAAGATCCTGGCACCCAAGTTGACCTCGTGCGATATCTTCGTGACCACCGAGACGAAGGGTATCCCCTTAGCCCACGCGATCGCGACCTGCCTGGGGTTGAAACCGTACGTGGTCTGCCGCAAGGAAGTGCGGCCGTTCATGCTGTCGCCGTTGGTGAAGCGGTACAAGCCGATCACCGCGCGCACCGAGCAAGAACTCTACATGGATGGCCGTGATGCGGTGAAGATCAAGGGAAGGCGGGTCGGTATCATCGACGACATCGTCAGCACCGGTGAGACGCTGTTGGCGATGCAGGACCTCGTCACGCAGGCAGGCGGCACCGTGGCGGCCCGGGCCGCGCTGCTGCTGGAGGGCGACGAGCGGGACGGGATCCAGCACCTGGGCATCCTGCCGATTTTCAAGCTCGCCGGCGACGCACCGAAGTCGTAGGATGAAGCCGTCCATCTCCACACACGTGCTCGACGCGGCGAAGGGCGAACCCGCGCGCGGCGTGCGGGTCGAGCTCTATCGCGGGACGGCGTTGCTCTCTACCCAGCTGACGAACGACGACGGGCGGGTCAGCGACCTGGTCCAGGGGGCGCTCGAGCCGGGCACGTATCGCCTGGTCTTTCATCCGCCGTCACTGTTCTTTAAGAAGGTTGAGCTCGAAGTCGTGATTCACGACGCCGGCCGCCATTACCATATCCCGCTGCTGGTCTCCCCGTACGCGTGCACGACTTACCGCGGAAGCTGACCGCCGACGAGCTGGCGGCGCTTTTTGAAGGCCGCACGCGCCTGGTCGAACGGTTGGCCGAGATGGAGAACCCGCTGACTGAGGCGGCGCGAGTGCTGCGGGCGCTGCCCGAGCCTGAGCGGCTCGAGGCGCTGAACGCTCATCCGCGCATTGGCGAGCGGAGGGCGTCGGCTGTCTCAGCGCGCGAGCAGGGCGCCGACGATGATCCCGCGGTGATGGCCGAATTGGGCCGCCTGAACCACGCGTATGAAGAGAAATTTGGGTTTCGGTTCGTGGTCTTCGTCAACCGGCGGCCTCGGGCGGAAATTCTCACCCTGCTGCGCGAGCGGCTGGGCCGCCTCAGAGACGAAGAGCTGGACACCGCCGCCGGCGATCTGGTGGCGATCGCGATCGACCGCTATCGACGCCGATGAGCCTGCGGGTGCCCACTCTAGAGACCGAACGCCTGACGATCAGACCGTTTGTGATGGATGACCTGGCCGCGTGCCATCAAATGCTCGACCTCGATCTCGCGTTCGAGGATCTGTCGCTCGAGGCGCGTACGCGGTGGCTGCAATGGACGATCATGAACTACGAAGAACTCGTCCAGCTTCGTCAACCACCCTACGGCGACCGGGCCGTCATCCTCAAGCAGGCCGGGCTGCTCATTGGAGCGTGCGGTTTCGTCCCGTGTCTCGCGCCCTTCGGGCAACTGCCTTCCTTTGGCGGCATCCACCCGTCCGGCCCCGCGAGCCTCTACACGGCTGAAGTCGGGCTCTTCTATGCCTTCTCCCCAAGTCATTGGGGCAACGGCTATGCGACCGAGGCGGCCAGGGCCTTGATCACGTTTGCCTTCACCACGCTTCATCTCAAACGGATCGTGGCGACGACGGCGCATACGAATACCCGTTCGATCGGTGTGATGACGCGGGTAGGCATGGGGATCGAGAGGAACCTATCGGCGGATCCTCCCTGGTTTCAGGTGGTGGGGATCCTGGAGAACGACGCCTGATGGAGGTCCTGCTGCCCCGCACGCTCGACGACGCACTGGCGATGAAAGCCGACCGTCCAGAGGCCGTGGCGATCGCCGGCGGCACCGATCTCATGGTGGACCTGAACTTCGACCGCCGCCGACCCGCGTTGATCATGGACGTGAGTCGGCTGCGGGAATTGCGGCAGTGGCGCCGGGAGAATGGGATGCTCTTCCTGGGTGCGGGCGTCACATTCGGCCGGATCATCCGGGAGCTGCCGGGATTCCGGCCGCTGATGGAGGCCTCACGGACCGTCGGCTCACCACAGATTCGCAACCGAGGAACCGTCGGCGGCAACCTGGGTACCGCGTCACCGGCCGGTGACGCCCTGCCGGTGCTCGCCGCGTACGATGCCGACGTGATCCTGGTCAAGGCCGGGCAGGAGCGCGCACTGCCCTGGCATCAGTTCATGACCGGCCCCAAGAAGACGGCGATCGCGCCGGACGAGTTGATCCTCGGCGCGCGCTGGCGGGTGACGCGGGGCCCCGGGTCATTCTCGAAAGTCGGCACCCGGAACGCGATGGTGATCGCCATCGCCAGCCTCTGCCTGGTGATGGACGAGGACCGGCGTGCCGTCCGCGTGGCGCTCGGGTCTGTGGGCCCCACGATCCTTAGGGTCCCTGACGCCGAGGGTTTTGCCACTGGGGCGCTGGCCGACGCGGGTGCGTGGGACGATCCGACGATAGGCGTCCCGGGCGCGGTCTTCGAGGACTTCGGCGAGCGCGTCGCCGCCGCTGCTCGCCCGATCGATGATGTGCGCGGCACGGCAGCGTACCGCCGTCACGCGTGCGGCGTCTTGGCACGGCGCGCGCTGCGTTGGGCGCTCGACGACCGGAGATCCCGATGCTGATCCGGACGAAGGTCAACGGCGCATGGCAGACGGCGGAGGTCTGGCCGGGCGCCAGCCTGCTCTTCATGCTCCGCGAGCACCTGGGCTTGCCTGGATCGAAGAACGCCTGCGAACAGGGCGAATGCGGGTCGTGCTCGGTCTGGCTCGACGGCGAGCTCGTCTGTGCGTGCCTGGTGCTCGCCGCACAGGCGCACGACCGCGACGTACGGACGGTTGAGTCGCTCGCGCCCGACCAGACGCTGCATCCTGTCCAGGAGGCCTTCCTCGAAGCCGGCGCCGTCCAGTGCGGATTCTGCACTCCAGGGTTGATCGTCGCCGTCGCCGATCTGCTGTTACGCGATCCCGCGCCGAGCGAGCTGGTCGTGCGCGAGGCGCTGTCGGGCAACCTGTGCCGGTGCACTGGGTATGAGAAGATTCTCGACGCCGTCAGGCTGGCGGCCGGGCGCATGCGGTGAGTACGATCCTCATCGACGCCTGCGAGGCCGTCGTGACGATGGACGGCGCCGGGACTGAGATCCCGGGTGGGTCGGTCCTCGTTGACGACGGCGTTATTGTCTGGGTCGGAAAGGGTGCGCCGCCCGCGGTGGCAACGCGCGGCCGGGCAATGGACCGCATCGACGGCCGCGGAGCGATCGCGCTGCCGGGTCTGGTCAACGCTCATCACCACCTGTACCAGACGTTGACGCGCGTGCGGGCGACGGACCAGGGACTGTTCGGCTGGCTGCGCGAGCTGTATCCGGTCTGGGCCGGCCTCGACGAGGAGTGGACACGGGTGGCGGCGCGGGTCGGTCTCGCCGAACTCGCGCTCTCGGGCTGCGCCACGACGACCGATCACCATTACATCTTCCCGAAGACGAGTGACGGGTTCGATCTGCTCGAAGCCGAGATCGCGGCCGCTCGCGAGATCGGCGTGCGGTTCCACCCCTGCCGCGGCTCGATGGATCTCGGTTCCTCGCAGGGCGGCCTGCCGCCGGATGCGATCGTCCAGGACACCGACACCGTCCTCGCGCAGACCGAGGCGGCGGTGAAGAAGTATCACGACCCCTCGCCCGGCGCGATGCTGCGCATTGCCGTGGCCCCCTGCTCACCGTTCTCGGTGACCCCACGGTTGATGCGCGAGGCGGCCGGTCTGGCGAGGCGGCTGCAGGTGCGCCTGCATACGCACATTGCCGAGACCCTGGACGAGGAGGCCTATTGTCTGGCTGCCTTCAACCGGAAGCCGATTGAATTGCTGGACGACCTGGGCTGGCTCGGGCCGGATGTCTGGCTGGCGCACTGCGTCCACGCCCGCGACGACGGGATCCGGCGGATGGCCGCGACGACCACCGGCGCCGCCTGGTGTCCGACGTCGAACCAGCGGCTCGGATCCGGGATCGCGCCGGTCCGCGCGTTTCTCGACGCGGGCACGCGGGTCGGTCTGGGCGTCGACGGTTCGGCGTCCAACGACTCCGGCCACATGATCGCCGAAGCGCGGGCCGGGATGCTGGTCTCACGGGTCGGCCCATCCGCGGGAAGCGCCGCGAGCGGCCTGACCGCGCGCGAGGTGTTGCGGATCGCCACGCGGGGCGGCGCGGATTGCCTCGGCCGCGGTGATATCGGATCGCTCGAACCCGGCAAGCGGGCGGACATTGCGCTCTTTGGGGTCGACGGGCTGGAGTTCGCGGGCGCCGAGGCCGACCTGGTGGCCGCGCTGGTGTACTGCACCCCGCCGAGGGTGCGCCATCTGCTCGTGGAGGGGCGCCCTGTCGTCCGCGACGGCCGGCTGGTCGGCGCCGATGAGGATACGATAGCGGCCCAGGGCCGCAGGGTAGCGCGCCGGATTCTCGCGTCGCGCGCCGGGAGCGCGCGCACGTGAGCGTGCTCACGTGAGCATCCGCACCGTCCCCGTGACGCGCGGTGGCGTGGGCGAAAGCGTGCGCCGCATTGACGGCATGCCCAAGGTCAAGGGCCAGTTTTTGTTCGGCAGCGACCTGTGGGCCGAGGGGATGCTGTGGGGCCACACGCTCCGCAGCCCGCACCCCCACGCGCGCGTCCGGGCGATCGACATCTCGAAGGCGTTGGCCACGCCGGGTGTGCACTGTGTCCTGCTGGCCGGCGACGTCCCGGGCAAGAAGGCGTACGGGCTGGACTTTGCCGATCAACCCGTCCTCGCCTGGGACCACGTCCGCTACATGGGCGAACCCGTGGCGATCCTGGCGGCGAGCGATCCCGAAACCGCGCGCCGCGCTGCGGAAAAGATTGCGATCGACTACGAGGTGCTGCTCGCTGTGACCGACATGGAGCGCGCGCTCCGACCGGATGCGCCGCGGGTTCACGACTTCGGCAACGTCCTGCGGCACGTGCGGATCGAACACGGTGATCCGGCCGCCGGCGCCGAGGTGTGGGTGGAGGGTTACTACGAGACCGGCATGCAGGATCAGGCGTTCCTCGGTCCGGAAGCCGGTCTCGCGATCCCGGCCGCCGACGGCGGCGTCGACCTCTACGTCGCCACGCAGTGGCTGCACGTCGACCAGCAGCAGATCGCGCCGTGTCTGAACCTTCCCCGGGACAAGGTGCGACTGCATCTCGCCGGCGTCGGCGGGGCGTTCGGCGCGCGCGAGGACGTCAGCATGCACATCCATGCCTGCATGCTGGCGCTGCGCACGCGCAAGCCGGTGAAGATGGTCTACGGTCGCGAAGAGTCGTTCTTCGGGCACGTCCACCGGCACCCATCGCGCATCTGGATGCGACACGGCGCCGCGCGCGACGGCCGCCTCGTGAACGTGTACGCGCGGATCGTGGTCGATGGCGGCGCCTATGCCTCGTCGTCTTCGGCGGTGATCGGCAACGCGTCGACGTTTGCCGCCGGCCCCTACGAGGTGCCCAACGCGCTGATCGAAGGGACGGCCGTCTACACCAACAACCCACCGTGTGGGGCGATGCGCGGCTTCGGGGCGGTGCAGGTGTGCTTCGCTTACGAGAGCCAGATGGACAAGCTGGCGAGGG
>JBGPNN010000174.1:0-7344 GCA_041487495.1 bacterium | reverse complement strand
GATGCCTCGGGCCGGCTGCATCCCAATCCGCCGGCCGCGCTCGCCGATGACCTGCGCCGGCGGGTGATCGTGCAGCCGGATGGGCTCACGGCGTTTGTCCTGGTGCGGGCGGCCGAGACCGACGCGGGCAAAGACATCGTCTTGACCCAGGCGGACATCCGTCAGGTCCAACTGGCCAAGGGCGCGATCCGGAGCGGGATCACCATGCTGCAGCGGCTGACGGATACGCCGGACGACCGGCTGGCGGAACTGATGCTGGCGGGTGGATTTGGGAACTACTTGAACATCCAGAGCGCCATCCGCATCGGCCTGATCCCACGCCTTCCCATGGATCGCGTGTCCTATGTGGGTAACGCGGCGGGGCTGGGCGCGCAGATGGCCCTGGTCTCCGAGACGGAGCGCCGGCGCGCCGATGACCTGGCCCGGCAGGTCCGCCATGTCTCGCTGGCCACACATCCCGAGTTCCAGGACGTTTTCCTGGAGGCCGTCCAGTTCCGATGAGGAGCGCGCGCATGGAATCGAGAGGGACAGAACTGCTCGAACGGCTCAAATCCGAGGTGCTCGTCCTCGATGGCGCCATGGGCACGATGTTGTTCGAGGCGGGCCTCATCAACGGCGCCTGCCCGGAACTGTGGAACGAGACGCACCCTGAGGTCGTCAGCGGGATCCACAAGGCGTACTTCGACGCGGGGGCCGACATCGTCGAGACGAACACGTTTGGCGGCACGCGCCTCAAGCTGGCGCCGTACGAATCGCAGGAACGGGTCCGTGACGTGAACTACCTGGGCGCGCGCCTCGCGCGGTCTGTCTGCCCACCGGGCAAGTACGTGGTCGGTTCCATCGGGCCGACCGGGCATCTCCCCGACACGCTCGCGGCGATGGGCGACAAGTCGGTGGACGAGATGCGCGCCAACTTCACCGAGCAGGTCGTCGCCCTGGCCGAAGGCGGCGTCGACTTCTTCGCGGTCGAGACGATGATGGTACCCGACGAGACGGCGGCGGCGATCCGGGCGGTCAAGGACGCGACCGGCCTCCCCGTGATGGCCACCATGTTCTTCCAGTACAACAAGCAGAAACAACTCGACCGTACGCTATGGGGCTCGACGCCGGCGGAGGTCGCGCGGTTCCTATTCGACGCCGGCGCCGACATCGTCGGCTGCAACTGCGGCGAAGGCGGGCCGGGCCGGGCGGCCGTGATCATCCGCGAGATGCGCGAGGCGACACCAGGTTTCTTGGCCGCCTACCCGAACGCGGGCATGCCCAGGATCGTCGACGATCGGACTATGTACGAACTGCCCCCGGACGAGATGGCGGCGGGTTATCCCGCGATCCTGGACGCGGGCGCGAATCTCGTGGGCGCCTGCTGCGGCAGTACCCCGGAGCACATCCGGCGCATCGCCAAGGTCGTGAAAAGCCGCGGGGCACAGATTGTGCCTTGACACCATGGCGACTATGTGCCATGGTGCCTACCAGAAGGAGGTGGGGAAGAGATGCCTCAGGTCACGGGTTCCCTCCAGAAGCGGCTGCGAATCAGCTTGGACGTTCCGCCAGACGTGCGCAAGCGCCTGCGCCTTGCTGCGGCAAAACGCGATGTGGCCATTGGCCGGTATGTGTTGGAGGCCATTGAAGAGCGGCTCCGCCAGGATCTCAGAGATGAACGTGAGGGCGTACTGGGCTTGACCGCGAAGGCGGATCCCCTCCTCGCGGAGTTGTGGGACAATCCACGAGATTCGGCCTATGACCGCTTATAGCCGGGGCGATGTCGTTCTCGTGGGCTTTGTATTCGCAGACGAGACGGGAAGGCGACTGCGTCCTGCTGTCGTCATCAGCACCCCCGCGTACCGCCGCAAACGCGAGGAAGCCATCGTCGCGGCAATTACGAGCAACGTGAGGCGCCGTCTGGTCGGAGACCACCCTATTGCCGACTGGGCAGGGGCGGGGTTGCTCTTCCCTTCGCTGGCCACCGGGATCATCCGAACTGTCAAGCACATCATGATCGAACGGAGGGTCGGGATAATGCCAAAGTCGGATATGGCGGCGATCGACAAGGAACTTCGGCGATCCCTCGGTCTATGATGGCCCACGTCATCGGGGTCAAGGATGAAGACAGGAGCAGCCAATGGTGAGTTTTCTGGAAATCTGCCGGCGCGCGATCACGGGTCCGATCATCGCGCCCGATGACTTCGACATGGCACGATTCGTCCCGAATTTAGCCAAGGCCATCAAGAAACACGGGCTGCAGGCCCCGCCGAAGGACGTCATTGTCCCCTGGGACGACGACCTGGCGGATCGCATTTACCTGGCCGCCAAGGACTTCCTGGTGGATACAGGCGCGTACTGTCCCGATACCAACCGGGTCATCATGTTCACGCGCGAGGAACTGGACGAGTCGATCCACTTTGCGCCAAGAGAGTGCCCGCTGGGCGAGGGTAAAGAAGCCGGGTTCATGCGTCCCAGGCGACCCGAGGATCCGCAGATCCCATGGTGCCACGTCGGGGGCGGCATCCCGGTGTCGTCCGACGAAATCGCCTCCGCCGTGGTCGAAGGCTACGCGCGGATCCCCCAGGCCGACTCGATGAGTATCCCGGCGATGACGCAGCTCCGCGGGATGCCGGTGCAGGCCGGCGCGCCGTCAGAGATTTTTGCCGCGATCCAGTCGGTACGGCTGGGCCGCGACTCGATGCGGCGTGCGGGGCGGCCAGGCCTCCCCATCATCAACCTGCTGTCGTCCTCAGCCTCACCGATGGGCGTGCTGGCCGTCACCAACCGAGAGCACGGGCTGCGACCGTCCGATGGCTGGCTGATCGTGTCACTGTCCGAGCTGAAACTGGACTACAACGTGCTGAACAAGACCGCGGCGATCCTCGCGTTTGGCGGCAACGTCGGATTCGCCGCCGGCGCGATCTACGGCGGGTTCGCCGGCGGGATCATCGGCTCGGCGGTGCTCAACGCCGCCTACATCATGGTCGGCCCGCTGCTCGTCGGCGCGACGTATCACCTGCTGTACTCGCTGCATATCCGGCAGTCGAACTCGACCGCGCGCGAAGTACTGACCAGCGTTGCGCTGGGCTGCCAGGCGGTCAGCCGCAACATGCCGTTCCCCTACTTCGACCTGGGGTACACGGCGGCCGGGACCGCCACGCCGCAGCTCTATCACGAGAGCGCCGCCCGGATCATCACCGACGTCGTCTCCGGCGCTAATATCGAGACCGTCCACCCAGCTAAGGGCATCCTGATGGACAACTACAGCCCCATGGAGATGCAGTTTGACTGTGAGGTCGCGCACGCGGCCGCGGGGATGAGCCGGCGCGACGCCAACGAGATCGTCAAGGCCCTGCTGGCGAAATACGAGGCGCACCTGGACAAGCCACCGGAGGGGTACCGGTTCCAGGACTGCTACAACATCGACACGCTGGAGCCCACGCCAGAGCACTATGCCGTGTACACCAACGCCAAGGAGGAACTGCGCAGGCTGGGCCTGCCGCTCCGCGGAGGTTAACGCATGGATGACGCAGCGCTGCTCGAAGGTTTGAAACAAGCGGTCCTGGACTACGACGCCGAGGCCGGCGCGCGCCTGACGCGTGAGGGCCTGGACCGGGGCCTCTCTCCGCTCCGGCTCATCGACGACGGCCTCTCGCTTGGGATCGCCATCATTGGCGAGAAGTTCCAGACGATGGAAATCTTTCTCCCCGAGCTGATGATGGCGGCCAAGGTCTTCCTCGAGGCCATGAAGATCCTCGAGCCGGCGATCCTGGCATCGGCCGAAGGCAGGCAGAGGCGGGGCGTCGCGGTCATCGGGACGGTGAAAGGCGACGTCCATTCCATCGGTAAGGATCTGTTCGGGACGCTGCTCAAGGTCGCGGGGTTCGAGGTTCACAACCTGGGCGTGAACGTACATCCCGGCAAGTTCATCGAGAAGGTCGAGGAAACCAAGGCCGACATCGTGGGTCTTTCGGCGCTGATGACGACGACGATGCCGTCGATGCGCGAAGTGATCGAGTTCTTCGAGGCGCGAGGACTGCGGGAAAAGCACACGATCATGATCGGTGGCGGGCCCGTGACCGAATCCTACTGCCGGAAGATCCAGGCCGACGGATATGGGGAGACGGCGCAGGACGGCGTCGACATGGCGCTCAAGTTCGTCGCACAGATGCGCGCGGCCGGACGCGGCGGAGGCGGATGAGCGGAAGGAGGCGTCCACTCGTGGCGACAGTCGCTCGTATGACTCGTAGAGAACCGGTAGAAAAGGAGACCACTATGTCTGTCGCAGAGAATATCAAGCTTGACGAGGATTTCATGTCTGCCTGGAACGCGCACAACGCGGACCGCGCGATCGCGCTACTGGCCGACGACATTGTCTGGCAGGATGTCACCACCCCGGACCCCATGCGCGGTAAGGCAGCGGTTCGCCAGTATATTCAGAACTGGTTCACAGCATTTCCCGACATGAGGGTCGTGGTGAAGAACCGCGTCGTGAACGAGGATCAGGTTGCAGCCGAGGTGGAGTTCAACGGTACCAACACTGGCCCGATGCACATGGGACCCGGCGCGCCTGCGATTCCCGCGACGGGTAAGAAGGTCACTGGCAAGGGAACGTACTTTGTACGAATCCGAAACGGCAAAGCTGTTGCGGTGCACACTTATCCGGACGCGGCCGGGATGATGATGCAGCTTGGACTGATCCCGCGGCCCGGCGGGTAGCCGCCGAAAGTACGGGGATGTAGACGCAGAGCGACAGCCTGGCTCGCTGTTCCGAGGGCGCGCCGGGCTGTCGCATTGAGACGGGGTCAGGCCAGGTGGGACAGTAATGGCTGAATATCGGATCACGTACTGGAAAGACATCCCCTCGCAGGTCGACGCCTTCGACGGCGCCGCGCGTGTGCGGCATCCGCTCAGCGGTCGGTTTCTGGAACTCATCGACGCCGCGGCGATGCGGCAGGGCCTGATAGGGACCGACGCCTACGTGGAACAATGGCGGATGGGCCCTATCGTCGTGCGCGAGGGTACGCCCGGTGACGTCGCCGAGGCGGTCGCGGCCGAGCTCGAAGCCCAGTTCGACAGCGTCCAGGCCGCCGCCCTGGGCAGGCCGGGCCGCGGGACCGATCCATGACCACCGCGACCTTGTCGCCCAACGACACGTCGCGCAGCGGCGCGTGGGGCTCCGGATTCGCCGCCCTGTGTCTCGGCCAGTTTCTCGCGCACCAGACCGGACTCTCCTTCTCGGTCCTGATTCCCATCCTCTCGTCCGAATGGCATCTCTCGTCAAGCCAGGCGGGGGTCATCCTCGGCGGTTTTCAGTTCGGCACTCTGGCCGCGTACGTGACCGTCGGCTTCCTGTTGGACCGGATACGCAGCAAGCCGATCATGGCGTGGTCGGCCGTTCTGGTCGGTCTGGGTGATCTCGCGTTTGCGCTGGGCGCCAGGGATTTCGCCTCGGGGCTCGCGCTCCGGGTGCTTGTCGGCATCCTGATCGGCGGTCTCTATCTGCCCGCGCTGAAACACCTGGCGGAAACGGTCCCTCAGGACCGCCGCGGGATGGCCACGGGCATCTACATGGCGGCGATCGTGATGGCGTATGCGGCCCCCCTGTACTACGTGGGCGCGCTGGCGCCGCGCATCGGCTGGCGCGTGACGATGGCGGGCATCGGCGCGCTGGAAGTGCTCGGCGCGCTCATCATCGCGTGGAAGGTCCCCGATATTGCGCTGCCGCGAATGGTCGGGCCGGCCGATCTGTCGCGCTATCTGGGTGACGTGCTGAAGAACCGGTCCGCGCGCCGGGTAATCGCCGCGTACACCGGACACAACTGGGAACTCTTCGGCCTGTGGGGATGGATCGCGCCGTTCATGGTGGCCTCGCTCACGGCGCGTGGCGGCACCCGAAGCGACGCCCTGTCCTACGGAGGGCTGCTCGCGGCGGCCTGCGTCGGCCTCGGCGGCAGCATCGGGGCCATCGCCGGGGGGCGGCTCTCCGATCGGTTCGGCCGCGCCCGGACGGCCACGTTTATTCTGAGCATCAGCCTGGTTTGCTCCGCGGTCTTTGGGTGGCTATTCGCAGCACCACTGGGGTTGATGATTGGGGTCAGCCTGCTGTACGGGATCGTAGCGCTGGCCGATTCGCCGTCGTACTCGGCAACGTTGATGGAAGTCGTCCCGCCCCGCTCGCTGGGCGGAGCCTTCAGCCTGCAAATGCTCACTGGGTGGACGGCGACGGCTTTGGCGCCAGCGGCATTCGGTCTCATTCTGGACCTGACGAAACATGCGCAGGCCGGTCCAGCCGCACAGTGGGGGTGGGCCTTCACCGCGATGGCGGTGGGTCCGATTGTGGGTGTGATGGCGCTCCGACCCATTCTACGCATGAAACACGTAGGACCCGCTGCATCCTAGCAGTCACCCCTAGGCACGACTGCTGCGGCAAAGGATTTCAACAGTCGCAAGAACCCTTACCCCTTCCGCAAGACGATGCGCAAACTCTTGCAAGCGCAAAGCCTTCCGTACAGAGAGCCTACTAACAGCTTCCACCTCCTATCTTGCAGCACTTGCCGTGATGATCACCTCGAGCGATGATGACTTCGTTGCATTTTGGGGGGGGCGATGAATACACCGCAATCATATCAGCCTACAAGATTACCCTCTATCTCTTGTTTCGTGTGTTAGTCTTTTCCATCGGGTCCCAGTGAACCTTGATCGAATAACCCGCTAGGCGCACTTGACCTACTTGTCACATTGGTATATAGTAACATTGTAACATGAGAGGTGTGGTGAGGCCAGTGCCCAATGTTCGAATCGATGACGACGTGTACGAGTTTCTGCAGCGACAGGCCGTTGCTTTTGTGGACACGCCAAATAGCGTCTTGAGAAGACTCCTCCATTTGGATCCGGAAAGCGACGGCGCGGTTTCGGAATCCGGAAGCGGACGGCATCCGGTGCCTGATGCCACTTTCCGGCGTGGTAGGCAGCGTAGCAAAATGACGAGACGTTCTTCTAGAGGTCAGACGCAAAAGGGTAGAACTAGAACGCCGGCGGGCGCGCTTCTGCCAGAGGAAGAATACATCTTGCCTCTGCTCTCTGCACTTGGCGACCGTGGAGACTCTGGTCCTGCGAGGGAGATAATCGCGGCTGTTGGACAAAGGCTGGATGGGAAGCTTACAGCTACAGACAGAGAGCGCCTTGCCTCCGGCGCCATCAGATGGGAAAACAGAGTTCAATTCGTCCGTCTGCGATTAGTGGAAGAAGGATTGCTCGCGAGGGAGTCTCCTAGGGGTGTTTGGGCTTTGACTGATGCGGGCCGCGCAAGACTTGTAGAAGGCGGGAAACCTACGTGACGAGTGTCCGCCGCCGAACTGT
>JBGPNN010000173.1:0-7398 GCA_041487495.1 bacterium | reverse complement strand
CTGCCGAGCCTGCATCACGGGGCCACTGCCGTGCTGCAGCGGGTCTTCGAGCCCGACGAGACCACGCGCCTCATCGCGCGCCACGGCGTGACGGCGATGCTCGGCGTGCCGGCGACCTATCTGGCGCTGCTGGCGTCCGAGGTATTTCGTCGAGCCGACCTGCGCCGGACCCGGTTTTCGTGTGGAGGCGCGCCCTGTCCGCGCACGATTGTCGAGGCATTCCACGAGCGGGGTCTGCTCTTTCAACAGGGTTACGGTCTTACCGAAACGGCGCCGACCTGTCTGCTCATTCCCGCCGCCGATGCGTTTCGCAAGGCCGGCTCGGTGGGTAAAGCCGCGATCCACGTCGAGGTGCGCGTCGTGGATGACGATGGCCGCGACGTGCCGGCGGACGGGATCGGTGAAGTCTGGACGCGCGGGCCGAACCTCTTCTCGGGCTACTGGCAGCGGCCCGACGCGACCGCAGAAGCATTCAGCGACGGCTGGTTCAAGACCGGCGACCTGGCGCGCATCGACGCCGAAGGCTTCATCTATATCGTCGACCGCAAGAAGGACATGATCATCTCGGGCGGCGAGAACATCTACCCCGCCGAAGTCGAGGACGTGCTGTTCCGGCACCCCGCCATCGCGGACGTGGCCGTCATCGGCGTCCCGCACGAGAAGTGGGGCGAGGTCCCGAAGGCGATTGTGGTCACCCGACCCGGCGCCCGGCTGGCAGCACCGGACGTCATCGCATTTTGTGAAGGCAAACTCGCGCGCTATAAGATCCCCAGGTCGGTCGCATTCGCCGACGTCCTCCCGCGCAACGCGGCCGGGAAGGTGCTCAAGCGTGTCCTTCGAGACGGAGGCTCGTGATGCCGTACGCGATGACGAACGGCATCACCATGTACTACGAGGTCCGGGGACAGGGCCAGGCGGTGCTGCTCGTCGGCGGCCTGGGCGCGGATGGGCACCTCTGGTACAAGCAGGTCCCGGCGCTCGCGAAACGCTTCCACGTCATCACGCCCGACAATCGCGACGCCGGCCGGACGGACGCGCCGGACGAGCCCTACTCGATGCGGACGATGGCCGATGACCTGGCCGCGCTGCTGGATGGTCTCAACGTCCCTGCGGTGCACCTGATCGGCGCCTCGATGGGCGGCGGCATCGCGCAGGAGTTCGCCCTCGCCTATCCGGACCGCGTGCGGAAGATGGTGCTCTGCTGCACCTCGTTTGGCGGGCCGCACAGCGTCCCGACTCCCCAGGAGACCGTGGCCGTGCTGCAAAGCCGCACCGGCGATGCGGCGCACGACCTGCGGGCGTTTCTTCAACTTCAGTTTGGCACCGATTACCCCGAGACTCACGCTCGAGACATCGATGCATACGTGACCTGGCGCGTCGCCCACCCTCAGCCGCTCCCGGCCTACCAGCGGCAGCTGGCGGCGGTGGTGGGACACGACACCGAAGCCCAGCTGGGACAGCTCCACATGCCCGTGCTGATCCTGCACGGCGGGCGGGATCACGTTGTACCGGCCGGCAATGCGGACCTAATGGCGGCGCGAATCGCAGGCGCCAAAGTGCACATCTTCTCCAACGCCGGCCACCTGTTTCTCTGGGAATGCGCCGATGAGGCCAATCGGATCGTGATGGAATTTATCCGTTCCAAGGAGGGATGATCATGAAAAGAATCTTCACGATGCGCGGGGCGGTGGTGCTGGGTGCGGCCGCCGTCCTCCTGTCGGCCGCCGCGTACCAACCCGCGGTGGCGCAGCGCGAGCCGATCAAGATCGGCGCGATTGCGCCGCTCACCGGACCGTCAGGCGTGAGCGGCCAGGCGATGCAAAAGGGGTATCAACTGGCCCTGCAGGAAGTCAATCGGACCGGCGTGCTCAACCGGAAAGTCGAACTGGTCGTTGAGGATGACCGGGGCGATCCGCCGACCGGTTCCGCGGCGTTCCTAAAACTGGTCACCCGTGACCACATCGACGTGCTGATCGGAGGGCTGCAGTCGAATGTGTCGATCGCCGTGGCCGCGCAGGCCAGGCAGCGGCCGATCCTGATGGCGTGGACCGGTGCCGCATCCAGCCTTGTCGAGCGGGCCCTGGCCGATGCCGACTGGTTCTTCCATTATCATCCGTGGGAGTACCACAACGCCGACTCGACGTACAGTTTCATCCGCAGTACCGGCGCGAAGACCATTGCCCTCGCCTACGAGGATGGGCCCTTCGGCAGCGGGTCGGCCGACCAGGCCGAAGCGTTCGCCAAGAACTACGGGCTGAGCGTGATCTTCAAGGAGGCGTTCAAGACGGGCTCGCCCGACCTGACGCCGCTGCTCACGAAGGCCAAGACCGCCGGCGCCGACGTGTTCGTGTTTGTCGGCTTCGATCAAGACGTGGTGCCGATGGTGACACAGGCGCGGCAGGTGGCTTTCAACCCCAAATTGATCCTGGCCGCGCCGCCGTCGTGGCCGGTCGGCTTCGAGAAGCTGCCCGCCGGGAATAACGTCGCGGGCATGGCGCTGTGGACGGCGGAGAACAGTCATTCGGCCTCGCGCCGGTTCGTCCAGCGCTATAAGGAACAGTTTAATGAAGAGCCGGCGTCGTACTGGGGACCGCTGGCCTACACCAACTTGATCACGGTCACCGACGCGATCCGTCGCGCGGGCAGCACCGATCTGAACGCGCTCGTGGCCGCGATGAAGGCGACCGAGTACGACGGCCCGATCGGGCTGCCGCTGACCTTCAAGCGCTCTATCTATGGAAAGAACCAGGGCTTCACGAAGCTGATTGCGTTCCAGTGGGTCGGCGGGAAGCAGGTCGTCGTCTATCCGACCGACATCGCGGGAGGCAAGCTCGCGTACCCGGCACCGTACGGCCGCTAGCGCGCACGCACGACGCCGCGGCCGTATGACGCCGCGGCCGTATGACGCCGGGGTCAGGGGGGACGCCATCCAGAACCTTGTCCAGATGTTGATCTTCGGCGTGCTCCGCTCGGGGCTGTACGCGTTGACCTCGGTGGGGCTGGCGCTCTCCGTGGGCGTGATCGGGATCGTGAACTTCGCCCACGGAGAGTTCCTCATGCTGGGCGCGTATCTTGGCTACTGGCTGTTCGTCTCCTACGGCATCGATCCGCTGCTGGCCATCCCGATCAGCGCCGCCGCCCTGTTCCTCCTCGGCGGCGTCGTCTATCGGGCGAGCATCCAGCGCGTGCTGCACGCGCCCGAACTCAACCAGATGTTGTTGACATTTGGCATCTCGATTTTCCTCCAAAACCTGGCCATCATCCTGTGGACCGGCGACCCGCGCACCGCGGCGGTTTCGTATAAGGCCACCGCGGTCCCGCTGGGGCCGCTGGTCGTCGGCTTCCCCCAGTTGATCGTGTTCATCCTCGCCATGGCCCTCACGCTGGGACTCTACCTCGTGCTCGGCCGCTCCCGCATTGGGAAGGCGATGCGGGCGGTCGCCCAAAACCGGGTGGGCGCGAGCCTGATCGGCATCGAGGTCGATCGCATCTACCTGGTGACGTTTGGCCTCTCGGTGGCCCTGGCCGGGACCGCGGGCATGATGATCACGCTGCAGTTGTCCACGTCGCCGTTCATCGGCTTGCTCTATACGCTCAAAGCCTTTGCCATCATCGTCATGGCCGGGCTGGGCAACATCAACGGCGTGATCTACGCCAGCCTCGTGCTGGGTGTGTCGGAGGCGTTTGTCGAGTTCTATGTGCCGCAGGGCGGTGGGTGGTCCGAAGGCGTGTTTTTCTTGCTCATCCTGATGGTGCTGTTCGTGCGACCGAGGGGGCTGTTCCGGTCATGACCGGCCGCGTGGCCCGCCTCGCCGCGCTCGCGGCACTGCTCGCGGCCGCCGTGGCGCTGCCGTTCTGGGCCGGCCGGACGCAGCCGTACTACCTGCAACTGGCGTTGAACATGTTGATCTTCGCCGTGCTGGCGCTCTCGTGGGATCTGCTGGCGCGCACGGGCCAGCTCTCGCTGGCGCACGCGGCGTTCTTCGGGCTGGGTGCCTACACGTCGGCGCTGCTGGTGACGCTCGCGCACCTGCCGGTCGCGGTGGGCATGGTGGCCGGCGGTCTGGTCGCGGTGGCGGCCGCAGCGGCGCTGGGCGTGCTCACGCTGCGCCTGCGCGGCATCTACTTCGCGATCGCCACCCTGGCGTTCAGCGAAACCCTGCGCGTCGTCTCAAAGCAGATGCGCTTCACCGGCGGGTCGTCCGGTCTGATCGCCCCGCCGCTGCTCGGCGGCAGCCTGCCGGCGCAGTATCTGGTGATCCTGGCGATCCTGATGGCGGCGGTGGTGACATCGTGGACGATCAACCGCTCACGCTGGTACTTCGCCTTCACCGCGATCCGCACGAACGAAGAGGTGGCCGGCGCCATGGGCGTCGATGTGGTCCGATTCAAGGTCCTGGCGTTCGCGATCAGTGCCGCGTTCGCGGGCCTGGCCGGCGCGTTTTACGTGCACGTCTTTCTGTTTATCAACCCGCTTGAGGCATTCAGCATCGCCACCTCCGTTGGCGCGCTCGTGGCGCCGATCTTCGGCGGGCTGTACGGCACGGCCGGCCCGCTCCTGGGCGCGGCGGTCCTCCGTGTCGGCGAGGAGATTCTGCGCGCAAAGCTCCGGAGCGGCTACCTGATCATCTATGGCCTCATTCTCGCCATCGTCATCCTGTACATGCCGCGGGGACTGGTCGGCGTGTGGACGGCACTGACGGCGGCGCGCGCGCCGCGGCCCGGCACACCGAAGACGGACACAGCGCCGTGAGCCTGCTCAGCCTCATTGACGTGACGAAAGCGTTCGGCGGGCTGGTCGCCGTCGGCGACCTGTCGCTGGATGTGCGGGAGGGAGAGATCTTTGCCCTCATTGGTCCCAACGGTGCCGGGAAATCCACGACCTTCAATGTGATTTCCGGCCTGCTGCCGCCTGACGCGGGGCGCGTGACCTTTGACGGCGTCGACATCACGGACCTGAAACCGCACGAGCGGGCGCGCCAGGGGATCGGCCGCACCTTCCAGTTGATGCAGCCTTTCCACGACATGACGGTCTTGGAAAACGTCATGGTCGGCGAACTCTTCGGCCACACGACCCCAAAGTCGATGCACGAGGCGCGCCGCGACGCCCAGGCCGTCTGCGACATGGTCGGGATCGGGCCGCTGGCGGCCCGCGAGGTCACCGCGCTCGGCGTGGCCGACCTCAAACGGCTGGAGGTGGCCCGGGCGCTCGCCACGCATCCACGGCTGCTGCTTCTCGACGAAGTGATGGCCGGTCTGACGCCTACGGAGGCGGCCCGGGCGGTCGACATGGTCCGGCGCATTCGAGCGCAGGGGATCAGTGTGCTGCTCATCGATCACGTCATGGGCGGGGTGCGCGACCTGGCGGACCGCGTGGCCGTCCTGAATTTTGGGCGCAAGATCGCGGAAGGTACCTTCGAGACCGTGGCCCGTGACCCGGCGGTGATCGAAGCCTATCTCGGCCGGGAGGAGACAAGCGCTGGTGACGTCTGACCGCGGACTGCTGCGCGTCGAACGCCTCGGTGCCGGCTACGGCCGGGTTCAGGTGTTGTGGGACCTGAATGTTCACGTCGACCGGGGCGAGATCGTCTGCCTGGTAGGGGCCAACGGTGCCGGCAAGACGACGCTCCTCCGCGCCGTCTCGGGACTGGTGCGGCCCGGCGGCCGTGTGATCTTCGGTGATCGGCTGATCGCCGGACGATCTCCGGCGGCCATCGCGCGGATGGGGATCGCCCACGTGCCGGAAGGCCGGCACCTCTTCTCCGCCATGTCGGTGCTCGAGCATCTGGAACTCGGCGCCGCGTTTGTGCCGGGCGCCTGGGAACGCCGCGACGAGACGCTGCGGACCGTCTTTGAGCTCTTCCCGCGCCTCCTCGAACGGCAGCGGCAGGCCGCCGGGACGATGAGCGGCGGGGAGCAGCAAATGCTGGCGATCGCGCGCGCCCTGATGGCGCGCCCCACGATGCTGCTCGTGGACGAGCCGTCGCTGGGCCTGGCGCCGGTGCTCGTGCAGGCGGTCTTCGATGCGCTGCGGCAGATCAACCGGAGCGGCACCACGATCCTGCTGGTCGAACAGAACGTGCGGCAGACCCTGGCGATGGCGCATCGGGGCTACGTGCTGGAGAGCGGCCGGATCGTCCTCGAAGGGACCGGCACGGACCTCTTGAAGAACGAGCACGTCAGGCAGGCCTATCTCGGGCTCTAAATGGAGGAACACCGGATGGCAGGAACGGTCCTTCAAGGGAAGGTCGCGATCGTCACGGGAGGCGGGTCGGGGATTGGCCGGGCGATCGCGCTGGCGCTGGCGGCCTCCGGCGCCGGCGTCTGCGTCGCGGACATGGATGCCGCCCGGGGCCAGGCCGTCGCGGATGACATCGCCCGCGCCGGCGGCCATGCGCACTCGGTCCCGGCGGATGTGTCCAACGCCGTGTCGGTCCGGGCGATGGTCGAGCAAACGGCCCGGCACTTCGGCCGCCTAGACATTCTGGTCAACAACGCCGGGCTGCAGTTCGTGGCGCCGATCGCGGAGTATCCGGAGGATCGCTGGGATCTGCTGCTCCGCGTGATGCTCACCGGGACGTTCTTGTGCACGAAGAGCGTCTTGCCGCACATGACCCCGCAGAAATGGGGACGGATCGTCAACATCGCCTCGGCCCATGGTCTGATCGCCTCACCGTTCAAGTCCGCCTACGTGTCCGCGAAGCACGGGATCGTCGGGTTCACGAAAGTGGCGGCATTGGAACTCGGCGAACACGGCATCACAGTGAACGCGATCTGCCCCGGGTACGTGCGCACGCCGCTCGTCGAGGGGCAGATCGCCGATGTGGCGCGCGCGCAGGGCGTACCGGCATCCGAGGTGGTCGAGCGCGTCTTCCTCGCCCCCGTCGCGATCAAGCGGCTGATCGAACCCGAGGAGGTGGCGGCCCTCGCCGTCTACCTCTGCACGGATGCGGCGGGGATGATCACGGGCACGACGCACACCATCGACGGGGGGTGGACCGCGCGATGACGTCACCAACCTTCACCCCGGGGCAAAAGGCCGTCTTCAGCAAGACCATCAGCGAAGCCGATGTCTACGGTTTTGCCGGCCTCACGGGCGACTTCAACCCCCTCCATGTCAACGCCGAAGTCGCGGGCCGGGGCCGCTTCGGCGAACGCATTGCGCATGGCATGCTGACCGCCGGTCTGATCTCCGCGGTGCTCGGCATGCAGCTGCCCGGCCCGGGCGGCATTTATCTCAGCCAGACCTTGAAGTTCCTGAAGCCGGTCCGCATCGGTGACACGATTACCGCTCAGGCCGAGGTGCTCTCGTATGATCCTGCGAAGCGCGTGCTCCGGCTGCGGACGACCTGCGCGAACCAGCGCCTGGAGACCGTCCTCGAGGGGGAGGCCGTGGTG
>JBGPNN010000172.1:0-7444 GCA_041487495.1 bacterium | reverse complement strand
CGCAGCACGCTGAAATCGCGGGTTCCATGATGAACGCGCCGGTGCTGATCGTGGCACTTGATCTTCCCGACCTCGAGACGGCGCGGCGCCTCGCAGATCGCCTCAGGCCCGCGGTCGAGTGGTTCAAGGTCGGCTCCATGCTGTTCACCTCGGCCGGGCCCGACGCGGTGCGCATGGTCAGGGCCGCCGGCGGCCAGGTCTTTCTCGACCTCAAGTTTCACGATATCCCGCAAACCGTTTCCGGAGGCATCACCGCGGCGGCGCGTCTGGGCGCGGCGCTGGTCACGGTGCACTGCGCGGCCGGCCCGGTTGCGCTGCAGGCCGCGGCGGGCGCGGCGCGCGCGAGTGGGGCGCCGCTCCGCGTGTTGGGCGTCACGCGCCTGACCAGCGAGGGTGGACGCCTGGGCCGGGCGGTCTTGAGCGCGGCCCAGCAGGCACAAGATGCCGGGCTCGACGGCGTCACCGCCGCGGCGCGTGACGCGCGGGCGATCAAGATCCGCTGCGGCCAGGACTTCCGCGTGCTGACACCGGGCATCCGTCCTGCCGGTCAGGCCGCAGACGACCAGATGCGGGTGGCCACGCCAGCAGCGGCCGTACGTGCGGGATCGGACTACATCGTGGTGGGTCGCCCGATCATTGCGGCGCCTGATCCCCTGGCCGCCGCACGGGCGGTTCTCTCGGACATCGAGCGCGCCGCGCGCCGCACGACGCCTTCACGCGCGACGCCCGCCTCCGCCCGCTAATGCCAGAAGACTGGCTCATCCGGTTCCGGCGCTTCGGCGCGGTGCAGGAGGGGCATTTCTTGTTGACGTCCGGTCTCCACAGCACCGCCTATATTCAATCCGCGCTCATCCTCCAGCATCCCAAGGAGGCCGCCGCGCTGGCCGCCGCCCTTGCGGAGCGCATGCGGCAGCCAAACCCCAATGTCGTTTTGGGCCCGGCACTGGGCGGCATCATCATCGCGCACGAAGTGGCCCGGGCGCTGGGTGTCCGGGCGATCTTTGCGGAGCGGAGCGACGGTCGGATGGCGCTGCGGCGGGGATTCGCCGTCGAACCGGGTGAACGGGTGCTCGTCGTGGAGGATGTCATCACGACGGGAGGCTCGGCCCAGGAAGTGGCCCGGCTCGTGCAGGACGCCGGGGGCATCCTGATCGGTGTGGCGGCGCTGGTCGACCGTAGCGGCGGCCGGGTACGTTTCACCGCGCCGCACGCCGCCTTGATTTCGCTCGACCTCCCCGTCTATCCCGCCGATGCCTGCCCGCTCTGCCGGCGGGGTGATCCGGTGGTCAAACCCGGCAGCCGGCCCCAGCCCCCGCGAACCATTTGACGCGATCGCGTAGTCACCCTATAATTGCAGAAACCCCGCAAGGAGACCGCGCTTGGGCTTGAGGGATGATGTTGATGAAATCCTCATCCCGGAGGAGGTCCTCCAGGACCGAATCCGGGAGCTCGGGCGCCGTGTTTCGACCGAATACAACTCCAAAGAACCGCTGCTCGTGGGCATCCTGACGGGTGCCTTCGTGTTTATGGCGGACTTGCTGCGGGCGATCACCATCCCCTGCCACGTCGATTTCATGGCGACGGCGTCGTACGGGGCGGGCACCGAGAGCAGCGGTATTGTCCGGATCCTGAAGGACCTCAACCAGAGCATCGAAGGCCGTCACGTGCTGGTGGTCGACGACATCATCGACACCGGTTTGACCATGGACTATCTGCTCGAGACCCTGAAAGCCCGCTATCCTGCATCCGTGCGGGTGTGCGCGCTGCTGGACAAGCGTCCGCGGCGACTGCGGGACATCCCGATCGACTTCAGCGGATTTGAGATTCCCGACAAGTTCGTCGTTGGCTACGGTCTCGACTATGCGGGCCGGTACCGGAATTTGCCGTTTGTCGGTGTGCTCAAGCCCGAGCTCTACGGGACGTGACTTCGCGGAGGTGAGCCATGGTCACACGGACGGAGACGCGGGATCTCGAACCGGTGCTTGACACCGGTCACGGCACCGAACTACTCGGCCGCGGCCGGTGGATTCGACGCACGTACAGCCTTGACGATATCGCACTGGTCCCCGCCGCCGCCACGCTCGATCCCGAGGACGTCGACACGTCCTGGCAGGTTGGATCCCATACGTTCAAGCTGCCGTTCGTCGCCTCCGCGATGGACAGCGTCGTCGATGTCCGTATGACCGGGCTGATGTGGGGCCTCGGCGGGCTGGCCGTCCTCAATCTGGAGGGACTCAACACACGGTACGCGGATCCCACGGAGCCCCTGGCCGAGATCGCGGCCGCACCCGCGGATCAGGTGGTCGCCATCATGCAGCGGCTGTACCGCGCGCCTATCGATGACGCGCTGGTCGCCGCGCGCATCCGGGAGACGAAACGCGATGGGGCGATCTGTGCCGTCTCGATGACGCCGGCGGCGACCGGGCGTCTGGCGGCGCTGGTCGAGGAGGCCGGCGCCGATTTGATCCTCGTGCAGTCCACCGTGATGAACGAGGGCCACCGGTCCGCGCGGGGCCGCACCGTCTCACTGCGCGGTCTGACCGCCCGCCTGCGGTTGCCGGTGATGGCGGGGAACTGCGTCGGGTATGATGCCGCGACCGGTCTCCTGGAGGCCGGCGCGGCGGCGGTCTTTGTGGGCGTCGGTCCTGGCGCCGCGTGCACGAGCCGGCGCGTGCTCGGCATCGGCGTGCCGCAGGCCACGGCGATCTGTGACGTCGCGGCGGCTCGGGACGACCACCACCGCCGCACCGGTGTGTACGTGCCGATCGTCGCGGACGGCGGCATCGCCGTTGGCGGCGATGTCGCCAGGGCCATCGCCTGCGGCGCCGATGCCGTCATGCTGGGCTCCGCGCTGGCGCGGGCAGAAGAAGCGCCCGGCCGCGGCTTCCACTGGGGCATGGCAACCCCGCATGCGGCACTACCACGCGGCACCCGCATCCGCGCCGGCACGACGGGATCGCTGCGGCAGATTCTCCTGGGCCCCGCGTCCGTCGATGACGGCTCCCACAACATGGCCGAGGCGTTGCGTACCGCCATGGGGATGTGCGGGGCCGCGACGATTCGAGAGATGCATACCGCGGAGATTGTCATCGCGCCGCAGCTGGCCAGCGAGGGCAAGGCGGCGCAGCTTAGTCAGAAGGTCGGGCAAGGGCGATAGCCGATGAGCGTGACCACCGCATCCCAGGCGAGGACAACGCCGCAGGCGCAGATGGCGGACGCCTCGGGGCAGCCGCCGGTGATCGTCCTCGACTTTGGTGCGCAGTACGCGCAGTTGATCGCACGCCGCATTCGTGAGAGTCGCGTCTACAGCCTGATCCTGCCGTTTGACACGCCGTTGCCGCAGATCCTGGCCTACCGGCCTCAGGGGATCGTGCTGTCGGGAGGCCCCGCGAGCGTGTATGATCCCGGGGCGCCGCGAGTGGATCCTGCGCTGTTTACGGCGGGCGTCCCGACGTTGGGGATCTGCTACGGCATGCAGTTGATGGCGCATCTGATCGGCGGTCGGACGGCTGCGGCCGAACAGCGTGAGTACGGCCGCACGCGGCTGTTCGTCGATGACGGTCGCGATCTCTTTTCGGGCTTGGAGCCGCGGCTGATCTGCTGGATGAGCCACGGCGACTCCGTCGTCGGCATGCCGGAAGGCTTCGCGGCGCTGGCCCACACGGACCGCA
Organism: bacterium; assembly: GCA_041487495.1. Taxonomy (GTDB): domain Bacteria; phylum Sysuimicrobiota; class Sysuimicrobiia; order Sysuimicrobiales; family Humicultoraceae; genus JBGPNN01. The sequence goes on along the minus strand of JBGPNN010000172.1, from coordinate 3,773 downwards.
ACCCGGTGGCCGCCATGGCCGACCATGGTCGCCGGCTCTACGGCCTGCAGTTTCACCCCGAGGTCTCGCACACGCCGTGGGGTGTCGAAGTCCTGCGCAACTTTCTCTACCACGTGTGCCGGTGCGAGCCGACCTGGACGATGGCCTCGTTTATCGATCGATCGGTCGGGGTGATTCGCGAGCAGGTCGGCGGCGGACGCGCGCTCTGTGCGCTTTCCGGAGGCGTGGACTCGGCGACCGCGGCGGCGCTGGTGCACCGCGCCATCGGCGATCAGCTCACGTGTGTCTTCGTGGACCATGGGCTGCTGCGAAAGGGCGAGGCCGGGCAGGTGGTCTCGACGTTCCGAGATACCTTCCAGGTTCCGTTGCTGCACGTCGACGCTGGAGAGCGGTTCCTCGGGCGGCTTCGAAGTGTTACCGATCCTGAGCAGAAGCGCCGCGCGATCGGCGAAGAGTTCGTCCGCGTGTTCGAAGAAGAAGCGGCCCGTCTCGGGGAAATCGAGTTTCTGGTGCAGGGAACGCTCTATCCCGACGTCATCGAGAGCGGCACGCGCACGGCCGCGCGTATCAAGACGCACCACAACGTGGGTGGTCTGCCCGAGCGCATGCGGCTGCGGCTCGTCGAACCGTTTCGCGACCTGTTTAAGGACGAAGTGCGCGAGGTCGCGCGGCAGCTCGGGCTGCCCGACCGGATGGTTGCGCGCCATCCGTTCCCCGGCCCCGGGTTAGCCATCCGCGTACTCGGCGAAGTCACCCGTGAGCGCCTGGACCTGCTGCGGGAAGCCGACGCGATCATCCTTGGGGAATTGCGCGAGGCCGGATTGACCGGCCAGATCTGGCAGGCCTTCGGCGTACTGCTACCCGTGCACACGGTCGGCGTCATGGGTGACGCGCGGACGTACGGCCAGGTGGTGGTCGTGCGGGCCGTCACCAGCGAGGACGGCATGACCGCCGACTGGGCGCGGCTGCCGGATGAGGTGCTCGAGACCATCGCCAGCCGCATCACGCGGGACGTTCCCGGCGTGACACGGGTGGTCTACGACATCACGAGCAAACCACCCGCGACGATCGAATGGGAGTGACGCGCCCGGTTCCCGCGCGGACGCCGCAGCCTGGAGCGCCACGAGGGCCGTCAGACTGGGGGGATCGGTCGTGACCCGGAAGAGCCGGTTGACCAGGCGAAGATTTCTCGCGGGCGCAGCGGGCGTGGGTGCGGCTGCGCTGGCGTCACCCCTGGTGCGGGCCGTCAGTTCGTTGCCGACGGTTCGCGCGGCGTCTGCGCCCCAAGGGCGAGTGGTGTTTGGGATGTGGCAGAACCCCGACACGCTCGACCCGGGCGCGACCGGTCTGATTTCCGCCGGGTACGCCACCATCAACATGTTCGATCCCCTCGTTTGGCGCCTGCCGGGGATGCGGCAGGGTCAGGAGTACTTCCCGGGCCTGGCCGAACGGTGGGAAGTCTCGCCCGATGCCCGCCGGTACACGTTCTATCTACGCGAGGACGTGAAATTCCACGATGGCACACCGCTCACGGCTCGAGCCGTCAGGGACACGTTCGAGCACATCATGAACCCAGAAACGCGATCCCGCTCGGCGCGGCCTGCGCTGGGCCCGTACCTGCGCACCGACGTCCGGGGCGACCATGTCGTGACTGTGGTCTTTAGCGAACCCAATGCGGCGTTCATGAACAACGTCTGTACGCCAGGCATGGCCCCCAGCTCGCCCAAAGCCCTCGCGGAGCAGGGGCACCGGAACTACGGCCAGCGTCCTGTGGGGACGGGGCCATTCATGTTCAAGGAGTGGGTCCCGGGCAGCCACGTGACGATCGTCGCCAATCCCGACTACCGCTGGGGGCCCTCCGTGGCCCGCCACCAGGGTCCGCCTAACATTGCGGAGGTCACGTTCCGCATCATTCCCGACATCGCCACGCGGTTCAACGCTTTGCGGACGGGCGAAGTCCTCGTGACGGAAAACCTCTCGCCCCCGGATGTGTCGATCCTACAGCGCACGCCCGGCTACGTCGTGTATACGGCGCCGGTCACGGGCATGCCGTACTCGATCATGGTGAATGCGAGGCGGGCCCCGACGGACGATCTCAAAGTCCGGCAGGCCCTACAGCTCGCGACCGATCAGGACACGATCGTCGAGGCGCTGTACAGCGGCATCTACAAACCGGCGCACAACATCTTCCTGCCAACGACGATCGGGTACGATCCGGGTCTGGACAAGACCTACCGGTACGATCCGAGTCGGGCCCGGGCGCTGCTAGAGGAGGCAGGGTGGGCGATGGGGCCCGGCGGCGTCCGCCAGAAGGGCGGTCAGCCGCTGCGGCTGCGATTCATCAACATCGCCAATTTCGGCTTTGACCAGATCTCACAGCTCATGCAGGCGCAGTGGCAGGAGGTCGGCATCCAGACCGATATCTCGGCTCAGGGGTTCCCGTCGGTCGCGGAGACGTACGGCCGGGGGGAGCATCATCTGGCCAACTTCTTCTTCTACAGTGTCGATCCGTTTTTCATGCGGGCGCTCTACGCCTGCGATCAGATCGGAGCGGGCTTCAACTACATGCACTACTGCAACCCGCAGCTGGACGAAGCGGTCATGAAGGCCAACGGCAGCGCGGACCCGGTGAAGCGGATTCCGCTTATTCGCCAGGCGGCCAAGATCGCGACGGACGCCGCCGTGGTGATCCCGGTCTATCAGCAACGGGCGGTGTTTTCGGCGAGCAGTCGGGTGCAGGCCCTTCGCTTTACCGTGAACGGCTACCCGATCTTCTACGACGTCACGCTGCGCGCGTAGGCCGACGGCCGATTGGAATGCGGCTGTATATCCTGGATCTGGGTCGGTCCGAGATCGACCTGGGCGCCGGCCCGACGTCGGTGCCTGGGGGTAGGCGCCGCGTTTTGACGCCCGTCGTCGGCTATCTCATCCACACAGACGCCGGCACGAACATCCTGGTGGACACCGGGATGAACCGACGCCACATCACCGATCCGTTCGCAACGATCCGCGGTCGGCCCATCGCCGAGAAACTCACGCCCATCATGCGACCCGAGGACGATGTACTTGCGCGGTTGGGACAGGTCGGCCTGACTGTACAGGACGTCGATGTCCTGATCTGCACGCATTTTCACTTCGACCACGCGGGGAATCTCGCGGACTTCGGGGCTTCGCGGCTTCTTGCGCAGCGGGCGTGCTACGAGCACGCGATGACCGTGGGGCAAGCGCTGCCCGAACTGTACAATCAACCTCACCTGCGGTATGAGCTTCTCGACGGGGATACCGATCTTGCTCCAGGCGTTCGCCTGTTGGAGACCCCGGGCCACGTCCCCGGGCACCAGTCGGTGGTCGTGCGCCTGTCGCGCACCGGGACCGTCGTTTTGGCCATCGACGCCATACTCTCGCAGGAGAGTCTGGACGCCGATAACTTTCAGGTGTCCGCGGATCCAGAGCGCGCCCGCGCGTCGGCCCGCCGCCTGGTCGACCTGGCAAGACACGAGCACGGGCTGCTCATCTTCGGGCACGATCCCGCGCAGTGGGAGACGCTCCGGAAGGCGCCTGAGTACTACGATTAGAAACTCCCGAAGATCCCGATCGCGTTGCCGATAGAACAGTTGGGGCAGATTGGCGGGGTGTTATACTGAAATCATGGCGCCCGAAATTTTTCGCCCGATGAAGTTTGCATAGGCTATCTTGGATCTGCTCGCCGATCTGAATCCGCCGCAACGCGAAGCCGTCACCCATCCGGGGGGGCCGCTGCTCGTCCTGGCCGG
>JBGPNN010000171.1:0-7541 GCA_041487495.1 bacterium | reverse complement strand
TAGGATTTCTGCGTACGCCCGCCGCCGGTGATCGGGAGCGCTGAGGAGGCGGGCCGCGTCCAGCATGGCATCCACGCGTGGGTTCGAGTAGCCGCTGAAGTTGGAACCCCCGCCGGTAATATTAAACGCATAGAGGTTCCCGTCGGGATCGGGCCGGCCGCTCCAGCCGATGCGCACCGCATCGTATCGCTGGGTCGCCAGCTGGCTGAGGATCGCGCCGAACTCCACAACCTCGATGTTGGCACGGATGCCAGCCTCCGCGGCCATGGACTGTAGCACCTGGGCGACCTGCTGTTCAACGCGTCCCGGCACCACCCTGAGGGTGAACGCAAACCCATTGGGTTGTCCGCCCTCGCGCAGTTTTGCTCGGGCCAATTCCAGGTTTCGCTCGGGGACCCGTGCATTCGGACCGGCGTCGGCGCCCAGCAGCCCGGGTGGGAAGGGGCCGTTCCCCGGCGTGGCGGTGTCGCCAAAGACCACGCGGACGAGCGTCCGGCGGTCGATGGTGGCGTTGAAGGCCTGCCGCAGGGCCTTGTTGTTGAAGGGCGGCGCCGTGGTATTGATCCACATACCTTGATAGCTCAGCGCCTGTCGCTCGAGCAACTTGAGCTTCGCATCGGTTCTCAGGGCCGGGATCTCGGTGGGCGGCACGACGTTGTTGATGTCCAGTTCGCCAGCCTTCAGGTTCGCCAGCAGCGCCTGCTCGTCGGGGATCGGCCGGTAGATGATGCGGTCGACGTTGCCGGCGGTGCGATCCCAGTGCCGGTCGAACCGCTCGAGGACGATGCGCTCCTGCGGGCGCTTCTCGACGAACTTGTAGGGGCCGGAGCCAACCGGCTCCCGCGCGAAGTCGCGGCCCAACCGTCTCGCCGCGGTTGGCGATACCATCATGCCGGCGCGGTCGCTCAGGATGGCCAGGAAGGGACTGAACGGTTTCTCGAGGTCGATCTGGACGGTTAGGGGATCGACTGCGGTGACCTTCTGGACCAGGTTCACCTCGCTGCGTCGCGGCGACCCAAACGACGTGTCCAGCATCCGCTGGAAATTGTACGCGACCGCCTCGCCGTTGAACGGCGTACCATCGTGGAAGACGACGTTGGGGCGGAGTTTGAACGTGTAGGTCCGGCCGTTGTTGGAGATCGCCCACGAGGTGGCCAGCATTGGAACGATTTCCAGGTCCTGGTTGATGTCCACCAGTTTGTCAAACAGGTTCTGGTAGACCTGGCGGTCTACCGCAGCGACGGACTGATGGGGGTCCATGTTCGGCGGGTCGGCCTCAAGCCCGACGCGCAACGTGCCGCCGCGGCGCGCCGTCTGGGCCGACACCAGGCCAGCGGCCAGAATGAGGATGGCTACCGCAGCCAGGAGCATCCGCTTCATCTCGACCACCTCCGTCCTGACATGTAGTCGTACCGGTCCTTGGGCGTCCCTTACGGCGCCAGCGAGACGTGCCGGAAGCGCATCATGCCGTCCGCGATGTGCACGAAGCCCTGCAGCTTGGGGCTCAGCACTTTGTACTCCTTGGGCCAGTACAGGAAGACGTACGGCAGCTCGTCGTTGAGCACCGTGAGGATCTCAGCGTACGCGCGCTTCCGCAGATCGGCCGTCGTCAGGATCCGCGCCGCGTCGAGCATCGTATCCACGCGAGAGTTGCCGTACGCGCTGAAGTTCAGCCCCCCGTTGGTGACGAAGAAACCGTAGATGTTGCCGTCGGGATCGGGCCGCCCGCTCCAGCCAAGAAGAATCGCCTCGAATCGGTGGGCATCGCCCTGGCTCAGAATGGCGCCAAACTCGACGATCTCGATGTTCACACGGATGCCGGCTTCCCCGGCCATCGACTGGATGACCTGCGCGATCTGCTGCTGTACCCGGCCGGGTGTGATCTTCAACGTGAACGCGAAGCCGTTGGGCTGCCCGCCCTCGCGCAGCTTCGCCCGGGCGAGGTCGAGATTCCGCTCGGGGATCTTGTTGTTTGGGCCGGAGTCGGATCCGAGCAGACCGGGCGGGAAGGGCCCGTTGGCCGGTGTCCACGTGTCGCCCGCGACAACGCGCACGAGCGTTCGCCGGTCGATGGTAGCGTTGAACGCCTGTCGCAGAGCCTTGTTGTTGAACGGCGGACCGCCGACGTGGATCCAGATCCCCTGCCAGCCGAGGCTCTCGCGCTCAAGCAGCTTCACGCGAGCGTCGGTCTTCAAGGCGGGGATGTCGGTAGGCGCCACGGCGTTGATGACGTCGAGTTCGCCGGCGCGCAGGTTGGCCAGCCGCGCTTGCTCGTCGGTGAACGGCCGATAAATGATGCGGTCCACGTTACCGGCGGTCTTGTCCCAGTGCCGGTCGAAACGTTCGAGGACGATGCGCTCCTGCGGCCGCTTCTCGACGAACTTGTACGGGCCGGTGCCCACGGGCTCACGCGCAAAGTCCCTGCCCAGCCGCCTGGCGGCGGTCGGCGAGACCATCATGCCGGCCCGGTCGCTCAGGATGGCCAGGAAGGGGCTGAACGGTTTCTCGACGTCGATCTGCACGGTGAGTGGGTCGACGACGGTGACCTTCTGGACCAGGCTGACCTCGTTGCGTCGCGGCGAGCCGAACGACGTGTCCAGCATGCGCTGGAAGTTGTACGCGACCGCCTCAGCGTTGAAGGGCGTGCCGTCGTGGAAAACGACGTTGGGCCGGAGTTTGAAAACGTACGTGCGGCCGTCGCCGCTGATCGTCCAGGACGTGGCGAGCATCGGCACGATCTGCAGGTCCTGGTTGATGTCCACCAGCTTGTCAAACAGGTTCTGGTAGACCTGGCGGTCCACCGCGGCCGACGATTGATGGGGGTCCATGTTGGGCGGATCGGCGTCGAGACCCACGCGGAGTTGACCACCCCGCCGCGCCGTCTGCGCCGACGCCAGACCACCGATCAGGACCACCATCAGTGCCACCGCCAGGATCGTTTGCTTCACTCGAATCACCTCCGTGGCTTGATCGCTCTGTAACGAATCTGTGTTCCGCCCTACGCTCGGAGCGAGGTCTCAATGAGATCGAAGTGCCGGTCCATGGCCTCGACGGCCTGCCCCGCATCACTGGCGGCGAGCGCCTCGTAGATATCCGCATGCACCTTTGTCATGGCATCGAAGAACGCGCCGTCGTGCGCGTACTCCCGGCGTCGCATCTCCTGAGCGAGTTGCTGGCTCATGACGTCGATCAGCGGGAGTGCGGCGCGTTCGAGGAGCTCGTTGGCGGCCATCCGCACGATCGCGACGTGGAACGGGCCGTTCGCCGCGGCGAAGGCTTCGTAGTCCCGCAGGCTGGCCGCGAGACTGAGGGAGTCCAGCGCTCGCGAGGCCGCCGCGAGGCTCTGCGGGGTCACACGCGCCGCGGCCATCTGCACGATCGACCGCTCCAGCACCCGCCGGGCTTCGAGCGCGTCGACGGGACTCTCGTGTTCTTCAAGCAAGGAGATGGCGGCGTCGCGACGGTCGAGCCCTTTGACGACGTAGGTGCCGTCGCCGGCACGGGTTTCGAGCACGCCGACGAGTTGGAGCGCGCTCAAGGCCTCGCGCACCGACGGGCGGCTGACGCCCATCTGCTCGGCGATCACCCGTTCGGGCGGCAGGCGATCTCCCACCCGGTACGTTCTCACACGGATGGCTTCCGCGATCTGTTCCGCGACGTGGACGCTCTTGCGCTTCGTCTCAATTCTCTGGAAGGCCATGGTTAGGTGGTCAGACAAGTTCACCGAGCGCTGGGCCGTTTCCTGCCTCGCCGGAGCGTTCCCGATCACGTTCCGCCTGTTCCTTGATGATCCGGTCGATCAGCGTCCGCTCGTAGATCCCTGCCGGACGGGACCGCGTCGGGAGGAACTGTTTGAACGGCAGGTATTCCCGCTTGGCTTCTTCAAACAGCCTGCGCAGTTCGACCACTGGGTCCGGGTGATCGTCGACGCGGAGGTCGAGGTGGGCGTATTCCTCGGTGGTCACGATCTTCATCGCCGCCGACTGCCGGCCGCGCTTGTCGCCGCCGGCAGCCTGACCGGCTTCCAGCGCGCGCAGCAAGCGCTCAGCGAACTCGATCCGGCGGTTCGCTTCATACGCCTCCGCCATCAACATGATCGTCGGCTCGCCCACGAGCATGTTGCCGGCCACTGAGAACCCGCTTCTCGGGCTGTGGCCGGCCCAGTCCACCGTCTCGCGGCCGGTCCACGCGGTGGCCCGTCCCTGGCGATCAACCATGTGGAGTTGCCGGTGTTCACGGCCCTCGTCACCGCCAAGCAGCAGGTCGAGGACCTCCTGCGCGGACCGACCCTCCGCCAGCAAGCGCAGCCCCCGCGGGCCGAAGGTCGGATTGACGAACGCCTGTGTCGCAACCGCGCCGACCCCCGCTTCGACGAACGGGCACAGTGATCCGACGCCGAAGAACTTCGTCGTGACCGCCACGCCGAATGCCCCGGTATCTTCATCGCGAGCCGCGATCGAGAACGTCATTCCGTTGCCTCCCTTACAGCCGTAACCTCGGATCCAGCGCGTCGCGTACACCGTCGCCGATCACGTTGAGTGCCAGCACCGTCACGAAGATGGCCATGCCCGGGAAGATCGTCAGCCACGGCGCGCGTTCGATCCACTCGCGGCCCGATGAGAGCATCGATCCCCACGACGGCGTCGGCGGCTGTGTCCCGAGCCCCAGGAACGAGAGCGCGGCCTCGGCCAGGATCGCAAAGGCCAGGGAGAGGGATACCTGTACGATGACGGTATCGATCGTCCCAGGGAGGATATGGCGGCGGACGATCCGCAGGTCCGCGGCGCCCATCGCGCGCGCGGCCTCCACATACTCCTGCGCGTTCACCTGCAGGACACTGCCCCGCACGACCCTGGCGAAGATCGGGACGTAGACGATGCCGATGGCAATCATAACGTTCGTGGTGGAGGGACCGAGAATGGCCATGATCCCGATCGCGAGCAGGATCGCCGGAAATGCGAGCACGATGTCCATGATCCGCATGATGACGCTGTCCAGCCGGCCGCCCAGGTAGCCGGCGCCGACGCCCAGGGTCACGCCGACGGCGACCGCAATGCCGACGGCAATGGCGCCCACCTGCAGCGAGATGCGACTGCCGTGGATGATCCGCGAGAGGACATCGCGGCCGAAGTCATCGGTCCCAAGCGGGTGCTGCCAGGACGGCGCCCGCAATCGCTCCGGCATCTTGATCAGGTAGGGAGAGAACGGCGCCACGACGCCGGCGAAGATCGCCGAGAAGATCAGCAGGCCCAGCACGACCAGTCCGGCCACGGCCAGCCGGTGCCGGCGCAGCGAGCGCCAGAGCGTACCCAACCCGGTGCCGGGGCGGTAGGCCACCGCGCCCGCCGGTCGCTGGATGCCCTCGTCGCTCGCCAGATCGCTGGACACGCCTACGCCCTGCCCTCGTAACGGATGCGCGGGTCGAGCCACGTATACGCGATGTCCACCAGCAGGTTGGCCAGTGCAAAGATCCCGGCCACGACCAGCACGACGCCCATCACGACCGGATAGTCACGCTGCGAGATGGCAATGAGCGCCAGCCAACCGACGCCCGGAAACGCGAACACCTGCTCGATGATCACCGCGCCGCCCATGAGAAAGCCGAACTGCAGGCCGAGCACCGTCACGGTTGGGATCATCGCGTTCTTCAACGCGTGCCGGTAGATGACGATGCGCTCGCTCAACCCTTTCGCGCGACCGGTCCGGATGAACTCCCGGGCCAGGGTGTCCACCATCGACGATCGTGTGAAGCGTGCCAGGCTGCCTGAGAGGAACAAACCCAGCGAGAGCGCCGGCAGCACAAAGTGGCTGAAGTGCTCCCACAGGCCTCGCTCCATGGACGCGTAGCCGGACGACGGGAGCCAACGTAGATAGAGCGAGAACAACAAGATCAGCAGAATGCCGAACCAGAACGAGGGCATGCTTACGCCAAACAGCGCGAACGACGTGATCGAGTAGTCGAGCCCGCTGTAGCGCCGCGCGGCCGAGATGATCCCCGCCGGTATGCCGATCGCCGCGGCCAACAGCAGGGCCAGCACGGTGAGCTCCAGGGTCACCGGGAAACGCGTCCGGATTAACTCGGCGACAGGCTTGCGACTGATGTATGACACGCCCATGTCGCCGCCCAGGACGTTGCGCAACCAGATGCCGTACTGCACGACCCACGGCTGGTCCAGGCCCATGGCATGCTGGACGCGCGCCAGCTCCTGGGGTGTAGCCTGGACGCCCAGCATCGTGGCCGCCGGATCGCCAGGCGTCAACTTCAACATGAGAAACACGACCACGGAGATCCCGAAGAGGACCAGGATCATGTGGAAGACACGGCCTAGCAGGTAGCGGCTCACGGCAGGACGGCGCGGAAGGGGGCCGGTGGCCTGGCCCCCTTCACCGTCACGAAGCCTACCTCGACGTCACCGGGCGAACCAGACGCGCCGGAAGTCCATGTCGTACCGGCCCGTTGCGACATAATCCCGCAGGTCCGCGGTGGTCGGCACGACGGACTCACGGTAGATAATGTGGCTCAGCGGCGCGTCGGCGATCAGTTTCTCCTGGATCTGGAAGTACAGCGCCTGCCGGTCCCTCTGGGCCGTCGCCAGCCGCGCTTTGTCCAGCATCTCGTCCATCCGGGGATCGCTATACCGCCAGATGTTGAAGCCCTGGCCCGACTTGAACCACTGGTAGAAGAAGTCGTCAGGATCGATACCGCCGGAGATCAGCACGATCTCCGATTCGTACTCGCCCTGCGAGACGACCTCGCGGATCCACGTCGACCATTCGAGTTGCACGATGTTGAGTCGCAGCCCGATCTGCGCCAGGCTGGCCTGCATGAGCTCGGCCATCTTGATCTGGTCGGGATACGTGGGCGAGACCTTGATCGTGACCTGCGCCGGCTTCGGGTTTGCCTCCGCCAGGTAGCGGCGCGCGCGGTCAAGATCGTACCCGTGACCGTTGCGCACCTTTGGGTTGAACGCCCAGTGACTCTCGGGAATCGGCGCCCACGCGGGCTTGGCCAGGCCGAAGAGAATGTCCTCGGCGATGGTCTTGCGATCGGTCGCCCAGGACATCGCCAGCCGCAGGTTGGGATTGTTCGTGAACGGCGCCTTCTGCATCTGGAAGCCCAGGTGATCACGGACGACGCCGTTGACGCGATAGACCTTGATCTTCGAGTCCTTTTCGAGCGTGGACACGTCCTTGGGCGGGACTGCGTTCATCACGTCGATGTCGCCGGTGCGCAAGGCCACGACCCGGGTGGAGGGCTCGGGGATCGGACGGAACTGCACACCGGCCAGATACGGCTGGTTTTCCACCCAGTAGTTATTGTTGCGCCGCAGCGTAATGTGCTGGCCCGAGACCCACTCGACGAACGAGAACGGCCCGGTGCCAATCGGCTGTCGCGCGAAGTCGTTGCTGGGCAGATTCGGCAATACCCGGAGCGACTCCAGCTTGGTGAGGAACGGGCCGTACGGCGCGGAGAGGGTGAAGCGCACGGTGTAATCGTTCACGGCCTCGATCTTCTGGACGGGCAGAAAGTCGGGCCGCCG
>JBGPNN010000170.1:0-7616 GCA_041487495.1 bacterium | reverse complement strand
GGCGTAGCATCCCCTTCGGGCGATCTGTTCTTTGAAGCGTGCTACAACCCCGAGTTCTGGAAGTTCTGCAACACGGCGACCAAGCACGGCGGCGGCGACGCGTTCCTCCGTGCCTTCCTGGCGATGCCCAAGAAGACCGACGCGGCCGTCACGGCGGTCAACATCGCGGCCATGGCGATGGCGTACTCGGCCAACCTCAACCGGCCCCCGTTCTATTTCGATCTGCCGTTCGACGCGCGCACCGGCGAACTCGATGACGCGGTATGGCAGCGATGGCTGGCCTGGGACCCGGTCTTGATGGCCGAGCGCTACGCCGACAATTTGAGACGACTGCGGTTGATCTACTTCGAATGCGGATCACGTGATCAATTCTTTCTGCACCTGGGGGCCCGGCAGCTCCACGACCGGCTCAGCCGGCTCGGCGTCACCCACGAATATCAGGAATTCGACGACAACCACACCGCGGTCAACTACCGCTATGTTGAGTCGCTGCGGCGGCTGTCCGAGGCGCTCGCCGGACCCCATGGAAGCTAGATCGACAAGACGGCAGTGGCGCAGGGTCGCCATCGCCTACCTGTTCCTGGGGCCGGCGCTGGTGTTGCTCGGTATCTTTACCTTCTACCCCGTGGTCTTTGGGGCCGTGCTCAGCTTCTTCAACTATGATGTGATCTCGCCCCCTCGATTTGTGGGTCTGGAGCACTTCCGGGCGCTGTGGTCCGATCGCTACCTCTGGATCGCGTTGAGCAACTCACTCAAGTTCTTGCTCGTGGTGCCGGTGCTGCAGGTCCTCTCGATCGGCCTGGCGGTCGCGGTCAACGCCCCGCTGCGCGGTATCCGTTGGTTGCGGGCCGCCTATTACGTGCCCGTGATCACCTCGATGGTCGTCGCCGGGCTCGTGTGGCGGTGGCTGTACGAGCAGGACGGCCTGTTGAACTACGTCCTGACGCGCGTCGGGGTGTTGGCGCGCCCGATCCCCTGGCTGGGCCAGCCCGACCTAGCCCTGTACGCGGTGATGTTCGTCACGCTCTGGAAGGGCCTTGGGTATTACATGGTGATCTACCTGGCCGGGCTGCAAGGAATCTCTCCCGAGTTCGAGGAAGCGGCAATTACCGATGGCGCCTCGCGCTGGCAGGTGTTCCGCCACCTCACCCTGCCGCTGTTACGGCCGTCGATCCTGCTGGCCTCGACGATCTCGGCCATTGCCGCGCTGAAGGTCTTCGAGGAAGTGTACGTGATGACCGGCGGCGGGCCGATGTTCCGGACGTACACGATGTTCTTCTACATTTTCGATAAGGGTTTTCAGCAGTTGGACCTGGGCTACGCGGCCGCGCTGGCCGTCGTGCTCTCCGTCGCCACACTGGCGCTGTCGGCGATCAACTTCCGCCTCTTCCGGCAGGGAGGGTGGACGTATTATTGACGGCCTGACTGGAAGACCGCCGCGTCCGCTGCCCTTGGCGGCGCGATACGCCGGCCTGATCCTCCTGGCCATCTTCACGACGTTTCCGCTGCTCTGGCTGCTCTCCATCGCGCTGCGCACGACCGGACCCGTCTTCGGCTTCCCGCCAGCGTTGGTGCCCTGGCCGGCCTCCTTACGCAACTTCCTGACCGTATGGCGAACGATGCCGCTTCCGCGGTACTTTCTCAACACGGTGGTGCTGGCCGGCATCGGCGTCGGTCTGAACCTGCTCTTCTGCTCGCTGGCGGCGTACCCCCTGGCGCGCATGGAGTTTCCTGGGCGGAAACTCGTCCTCGGCCTGCTGTTGAGCACGCTGCTGCTCCCGGGGCACGTGGGTCTGATCGTCAACTTTGTGACGCTGCTGCGGCTGCACCTGGTGGACACCTACGCGGGAGTGCTGCTGCCCGGCGCGGTGAGCGTGTTTGGCATCTTCTTGCTGCGGCAGGCTTTTCTGACGGTGCCGCAAGATATAGAAGATGCCGCACGGATCGATGGCGCTTCCGAATGGACGATCTGGTGGCGGGTCATGCTGCCGGTGATCACGCCGGCGCTGGGCGCGCTGGCCCTTTTCGAGTTCGTGGCGGTTTGGAACTCGTTCCTGTGGCCGTTGATCGTCTTGAAGACGCCGGACAAGTATCCCCTGGCGGTCGGGCTATTGTATCTCTCCGGCCTCTTCGCGCACAACACGCGCGCCGTGGCGGCGGGCGCCGTGATGATGACGCTGCCAATCATCGCGGTGTTCCTGTTCACCCAGCGGTACTTCCTGCGTGGCCTGACCCTGGGCGCGATCCGGTGAGGCGCCTGCTCTTCGTCCCGCTCGACGACCGCCCTGCGACCCGGACGACCGTCCTCGACCTGTTGCCGCTGACCGGGGCCACGTGGGATACCCCTCCGAAGGACATCCTGGGCCACAGGCGCCGCCCGGCAGACCTGGACGCGCTGTGGCGCCTCGCAGAGCGCGAGGCGGGCACCGTCGACATGCTGATCGCCTCGTCTGAGGTGCTCATCCACGGTGGACTGGTCGCGTCGCGCCTCTCCGTCGATCCCCCTGATACGCTGTGGCGCCGGCTCGACCGATTGGGCCGCCTGATTGCGCGGGTGCCGACATATCTCAGCGCGGTCAACATGCGGATTCCCACCGGGGGGAGCGACGAGGAGCCGCCCTATTGGGGGCCGTACGGCGATGCGCTCCGGCGCTACTCGACCGGTCTTGACGCCGGGGAGCAGACCGGTGACGAGGCGAAGGTGCGCGGCGCCATCGAGGCGCTCGAAAACGTCCCCGCGGCCGTCGTCGACGACCTGCTGCGGCGGCGCCGCCGTCAACTGCTGGTGAATCTCGAGTTGATGCAGATGGCGGGCAATGGGGCGCTGCGTTCGCTGTTGATCGGTCAGGATGATGCCGAGCAGTATGGCCTGACCCGCGCCGATCTCTCGGTGCTCCGGCGATTCCGCGATCGCGCCGGCGCCGGGCATGTGCACCTGTCCGCCGGCGCCGACGAGCTGGGCGCGCGACTGCTCGCCCGGCTGGCCAACGACGTGGCCCAAAAGACGCCGCGCGTGGCGGTGCGCTACACGCACCCTGAGGCGCGGCGCAGCATCCCCCGCTACGAGTACGCGCCGCTCGAAGACACGGTCGCCGCCCACCTGGACGCCGCGGGCTGCACCGTGGTCGATGACGAGCCCGACATTCTCTTGTGGATTCACAACTTCCCCGGCGTCCAGCAGCGGGAGTCGATCGACCAGCGCGGCGCACCCCCGGCGCCGACGCGGATCGTGGCGGCGGCGCTGGGCGAGTCGGCCGGCCGGGGGGTCGTGTGCGGCTGCGCCGATGTCCGGTTTGCGAATGGGTCCGACGACGCCCTCATCCGCTCGCTGCTGGCCCGCGAGGATTTTACGAGTCTGGCGGGCTACGCCGGGTGGAACACCTGCAGCAACTCGCTGGGCACCGTCGTCGCGCAGGTAGTGCTGTCGTATCACGCGCGGTCCCTGCTGAGCCAGGTGCGCTACCGTCAGATCCGGCGCCGGTATCTCGCGCGCCGGCTACTGGACGACTGGGGCTATCAGACGATCGTGCGGCCGCACCTCGCCCGCGACGTCATCCCGGCCCTGGGCGCGGACCCCACGGCGCTCGGGCCTGCGGCCGCCGCGGTTCGCGAGGCGGCGCTGCGACGCTATCGAGAACAGGTGCTGCCGTCGGTAGAGCGGCTGTTCGGGACGCCCATTCTGCTGAACATCTCGTTCCCGTGGGATCGTCTGTTTGAAATCGATTTGGAGTTACCTGATGACGCCGCGCCGGTATGATGTCATCGTGATCGGTGGCGGTCCCGCCGGGTCGGCCGCCTCGATCGCCGCGGCGCGCGAGGGTGCCCGCGTCGCGTGCGTCGAGCGGTATGGGTTTCTTGGGGGGACGCTGACCGCAGCAATGGTCGCGCCGATCATGGGCTTTCATGCCGGGGCCCGGCAGGTGGTCCAGGGCATCCCGCAGGAGATCGTGAGCCGCATGATGGCGATCGGCGCCTCGCCCGGGCACGTGCCCGATCCGATCGATTTCTGCGACAGTGTCACGCCCTTCGACTACGAAGGGCTCAAGCGCGTGCTGCTCGAGATGGCGGTCGAAGCCGGCGTCGACCTGTGGCTGCACACCGTCTTCCTGGAGGCGCAGGCCCGCGACGGCGTCATCGACGCGGTGCGTGTGTGGCAGAAGGACGGCGTCAAAGAGTTGCGCGCGCCGATTCTCATCGACGCATCGGGTGACGGCGATCTCTCGGTCTCCGCCGGCGCGGCGTTTGAGATCGGCCGGCCCGAGGATCACCGGCCGCAGCCGATGACGATGATCTTCCGCCTCGGCGGCGTGGACTGGGATGCCGTGATGGCGTATCTGGTAGCGCACCCCGAAGAAGTACAGCACGGCCAGGGGATCCACGGGCCCATTGACATCGGGTGGCTGCGGCACTTGCCGAGTCGCGGCTTCGCGGGATTCAAAACGACGGTACAGCAAGCGCGCGAGCGCGGCGAGTGGACGATCCCGCGCGACCGGCTGCTGATCTTCGAAGGCGTCCGGCCGGGCGAGGCTGTGGTCAACACCACCCGGGTGCTGGATCGCCTGGGGATCGTCGGCGAGGACTTGGCGCGGGCGGAGGTCGAGGGCCGGCAGCAGGCCTACGAAGTGGCAGACTTCTTAAAGCGCCGCATCAGCGGGTTTGCCAACTCGTATCTGCTGGAGACGCCGGCACAGATTGGCGTGCGCGAGACGCGGCGGATCACCGGCGACTACACGCTGACGGCGGACGACGTGCTCGGCGCGCGCAAGTTCGACGACGCGATCGCCTGTGGCGCCTATCCCATCGACATCCACGACCCCGTGTCCGAGCGGCTGGTAGCAAAGCGGCTGCCGGCAGGCGAATACTACACGATCCCGTACCGCTGCCTGCTGCCCCGTGGCGGGCAGAACTGGCTGGTGGCGGGCCGGTGCATCTCGGCGACGCATGAGGCCTTCGCGGCGTTCCGTGTTTCGGCGATTGTCATGGCGATCGCGCAGGCGGCGGGGACGGCGGCGGCGATGGCAGTCGGGGCTGGCGTGGCGCCTCGGTCAGTAGATTCCCACGAACTGCGACAGCGATTGATTCAAAGGGGTGCATTCGTCTAGAGATGGGCGTGGGAGACATGGCTGATCCGCTTTCGCGCCGGGGCCTGCTGATCGTCAGCCTGCCGCGCAACGACGCCGCGCTGGCGAGGGCCGCGGCATCCGCCGGCGCCGATCTGTTGAAGGTTCACGTCAATGTCCACCACCGGGCGTCGGGGACGCGGTTTGGGTCCCTCGACAAGGAGCAGGCTCGGCTGGACGCCGTGTTGAAGGCCGGCTTGCCGACCGGTTTGGTGCCCGGCGAAGAAACCATGGTCACCAGGGAGGAAATCCCGCGTTTGCGGCGATTTGCTTTCCTCGATGCCTATGTGCACCGGCTGCCGCTGTTCCTTTACGACGTGGGGGTGCCGGTGATCCCGGCGATCCCGCACGACTATCCTCACGAGGCTCTTGGGTCGGTCGCCGCGCTGCCGGGCGAGTGGCTGGAAGCCGCGCTGGTCCCGCCGCAGGGCTACGGCGCCAACCCGGTCGCCGACGATCTGGTCGCACTCGCTCGGCTGGGATCACTGACCCGCCGCCGGCTGATCGTGCCGAGCCAACGGCGCTACCGCCCCGAAGACCTTGGCCGGTATTTTGCGATCCCGCAGGTGTGGGCCATGATGATCGGCGTGATCGTGACCGGGCGCACCGCACGCTCGCTCGGCCGCGCCACGGAGACGTTTCGCCGCGCGATGGATAGACTCGGATGATCATCGAAGCGCGGGCGCCGACCCGTGTTGATCTTGCCGGCGGCACATTGGACATCCATCCGATTCACCTCGTCGAGCAGGACGTCTGGACCATCAACGCGGCGATCGACATCCCGGTCTCGGTCCGCCTGGCCACGGCGCGGAAGGGGTTCACCATCTCCTCGCAAGACCTGCACCAGCGCGTGCGGGCCGATACCCTCGATACGCTGCCGACCGGCGGGCCGCTGGACCTGGCCTGCCGCGCGCTGCGCTTCGCCGCACCCAAGACGGGCGTGACGATCACGTTGAACTCCACCGCGCCTCCGGGCTCGGGGCTCGGGGCGTCATCGGCGCTGCTGGTCACGCTGCTGGCGGCGCTGGACCGGCTCGGCCGGCGGTCGCGTCGGCCCGAGGATCTGGTCGCCGTGGCCTGGCGCCTCGAGACCCAGTCGGTCCGGACGCTGACCGGACGCCAGGACCACCTGGCCGCGGTACACGGCGGTGTCAACGCGATCTACTTCGGTCTCGACGGCGACCGGGTCGAACCGCTGCTGACCACGCCGTCGATGCGGGCGGCGCTCCAGGATCGCCTCGTGCTCGTGTACACGGGCCAGCCGCACGCGTCGGCTATCACCAACTGGAGTGTTGTCCGAGCCTATCTCGACGGGGCGCCCGATGTCATCAGCCGCATGCGCAGCATCGCCGCGGTCGCACGGCAAATGCGCGAGGCCCTGCGCGCCCAGGATCTCAACGGCATCGGCGAGTTGCTGGCGGAAGAGTGGACCCACCGGCGCGAACTGGCGCCCGGTGTCTCGACGCCGGAGATCGAAAAAGCCCTCTCGGTCGCGCGCCGGCACGGGGCGATTGGAGGCAAGGCCTGCGGCGCCGGTGGCGGCGGGTGCGTGGTCATCTTTACTCGCGACGGAGCGAGGCGTACGATCGAGAGCCAGTTGCGCGGCGCCGGCTACACCGTCCTCAAGATGGAGATCGCCGCCAAGGGCCTGCAGGTGCGCACCGTGTCATCGTAGCCCCGGATGCTCATTCGTACGGATCGCAATCTACGGTTGCTCTTCGCCGCCCTATTCTTCTGGACGTTTGGGGTGGCACTCTACGAAGCGCTCGTCCCCATCTATGCCCGGCAACTCGGCGCATCGGCCGTACAACTGGGGACGCTGTATACGGCACGCCACATCGCGCTTGCCGCGGGCTATCTGATCGGCATCCAGGTCGCCGACCGTCTCAGCCGGCGCACCGTGATGGTCGCCTCGTGGCTCTTGGGCGCGCCCGTGCCGCTGATGCTGGCCCTGGCCCCCACATACCTCTGGCTGCTGCCGGGACTCCTGCTCTATGAGGTCACGTTCTTCGGGCTGCCGGTCGTGCACGCATACATTAGCCAGCGGGTGCCGGCGTCGCAACTGGCCTCGACCTTCGGCGCGCTCGGGACGACCACGTCGCTGTCGTTTCTCGTCGGGCCGACCATGGGCGGCTTCACCGCCGATCGATGGGGCATCCCCGCCGCGCTCTGGTTGGCGGCGGGGTTCTTTGTCGTGTCCACGCTGCTGATCCTGGCCATGCGACACGACGGGGAGAGGCCGCGGGTCCACGGCGCGTTCCAGCCATTCCCGTGGACCGAGATCCGACCTCTGGCGCCTATCTTGCTCATTCATGCCGGGATGCAGTTTGTCGGGCTCATCACCACCCCGTTTGCGACGCCGTTCTTGCGAGAGGTCCGCGGCTTGTCGCTATCCGAAATCGGCTTCATCTCATCCATGCAGGCGGTGGGCGGCGTTACGCTGACCGTCCTGGCCGGCAAGCTGGGCGACCGGGTGGGCATCCCGATCGCCCTCGC
>JBGPNN010000169.1:0-7619 GCA_041487495.1 bacterium | reverse complement strand
GGCGTGGCGTTTCTGCGGTCGAGGTCGAGCAAGGTCGAGATGCTGAGGAACGTGCCGCTGTTCAAGGGACTCTCCCAGCGTCAGCTCGAGCAGATCGCCCGGCTCGCCGACGAGATGGAGGCCCCGGCGGGTCGGCGCCTCGCCAACGCCGGCGATACCGGCCATGAACTCTTTATCATCGTCGACGGGCAGGCGAGCGTCACGACGCAGAGCCGCCGAACGATCAAGCTGGGGCCAGGCGAGTTCTTCGGCGAGATGAGCCTGATCGACGGTGGGCCGCGATCGGCGACGGTGGAAGCCGCCACGCCCATGAAACTGTTGGTGATCGGGCACCGCGAGTTCTGGGAACTCCTGAACGAGGCCCCGCCGCTGGTCGGCAAGATCATGCGGGCGCTCTCGGAGCGCCTCCGCGGCGCCGAGGCGGCGGTTACGCACTAGCCACCCGCCACAGACCCATGCGAACGTCGTGGCTGTTGACCATTGTCGCGCTTCTGGCGGCCAGCCCTTCGCTCGCTCAGACGCCGTCGCTACCCGATCTTCCCAACCCCAAGGTTGCCGCTGAGGCACCGGAGATCGGCCGCTTCGGCGGCACGCTGGTCGACGCGCAGATCAGCGAGCCGCGCACGTTCAACCCGATCGTCGTCACCGACGTGTCGACAGGCCGTGCGCTCGCCCCCCTCTTCGACGGACTCGTGGAGGCAAACTACATCACCGGCGACATCGAGCCGGCCCTGGCCGAATCCTGGACACTCAGCCCCGACCATCGTACCTGGACCTTCACCCTGCGGCAGGGCATCCGCTGGGCCGACGGCCGGCCGCTCACGATGGACGACGTGCTGTTCAGTCTGCAGGTGATCTTCACCCACGGCGTGCAGAGTACAACTGCCGATCTGCTGACCATCAAGGGTAGGCCCGTCAAATGGAAGAAGCTGGACGAGCGGCGCATCCAGTTCACCACCGAAGAGCCGCTTGGTTTCTTCCTGCGCCTCCTCCAGGACCTGACCATCATCCCGAAGCACAAACTGGCGGGAGCGCTGGCACTGGGCGGTGTCAAGTTCAACTCGGCGTGGGGCGTCAACACGGTGCCGCGCGAGGTCGTCGGCACCGGTCCGTTTGTCATGCAGCAGTACGTCTTCGGCCAGCGTCTCGTCTACACGCGCAGCCCCTATTCGTGGCGGGTAGATCGCACCGGCAACCGGCTGCCATACCTCGATCGTTACGTACTGCAGGTCGTGGCCAACGTGGACGCTGAGAAACTGAAGTTCCAGGCCGGCGAGACCGACCTCTACAGCGCGCGGCCGAGGGAATACGAAGAGTTCAAGCGGGGCGCGCAGGCGGGCAACTACACCGTGTATGATGGCCCCGAGACATTCTCATCCCAGTATCTGGTGTTCAATCAGAACCCGCGCGGCATCTCACCGCCCAAAGTAACGTGGTTCCAGGACGCGCGCTTCCGCCGTGCGCTGAACTATGCGATCGATCGGAACACCATCGTCAGGCAGGTGCACGCGGGGCGCGCCACCCCGGCCTGGAGCCCGGTCAGCATCGCCGATCGACGCTACTACAACCCGACCCTGCCAACTTATCCGTATGATGTTGCGCGAGCACAGCAGCTCCTCGCAGAGGCAGGATACAAGAAGAGCGCCGACGGATTCTTGCGCGATGCCGCGGGGAACATTGTCGAATTCGCCCTGGCCACCAGTTCGCAGAGCCCCGACGGCATGTCCACCGCCAACATCGTACGCGAGGACTTCGTGAAACTCGGCATCAAGGTGCTGTTCACCCCCGAGGCCTTTGCGACGCTGGTCGCCAAGATGGACAACACCTTCAAGTGGGACGCGATCATCATCGGCCTGACCGGTGACAGCGAACCGGGCACGGGGCGCACGTACTGGCTGAGTTCGGGCTCGTTGCACGACTGGAATCCACGGCAGCAGAAGCCGGCCACCGACTGGGAAGCGGAGATCGACCGGATCTTCGAACAGGTGGCGCGCGAGGTCGATCCGGAGAAGCGGCGGTCGCTGTACTTCCGCTGGCAGCAAATCGTGGCCGAGCAGGTGCCGGTGATCTACTTCACCAACCCAAAGACACAGCCGGTGGTGCGCAACCGGTTGGGCAACACGCGGCTGGGCCTGCAGGGCGTCACAGGCACCCTGATGACACGGTACTATCGGGCAGCCCGCTAAATCCCTCCTCGGCCTGATGGTAGCCGCTGCGGGGAAAGAGGATAGTAAGAGGGTGATGTCACGATGAGAGTGTTCTGATTTGTTGGGGTGCTGTTCGGCGTAGTGGCTGGCCTCAGCCTCGTCGCGTTCGCCGCCTACCTCGTGTATGTCGTCAAGTTGTGGAACGAGGCAATGAAAGCGTAGTCCCTTCCAGCGCATAGCGCAGGATCGCGCCGATCCCGCCGTGCGCCCGCAGGCCGTGCGCGGGAGGCCCCTGCACCGGCGCCAGGCGTGCTCCGTGCCGCCGCGCCAGCAGCGGGAGCGTGGACATCTCAGACAGGACGTGCCGATCCACGGCCAGCGTCAACACCCGCCCCTGCTTGAGCGCCTCGATCGTCGGCTCGATGCCGACCACCCCTCCGCCCCAGGCCACGTGGTCCAGGACGGCGCTTACCAGCCCGGCGTCCTGTCGCTCTTCAGCGGCGAGCGCTACCGCAAGCGTTCGGTCCCGGATCTCGGCCATGCCCGCGTGCGCCTCCAGCGCGACAACCCCGACTACGGTGTCCCTCGCCTCCGGGGGAAGCGTCTGGCGAACTTCGCTCGTAACGTCCTCGGCGCCGCTCAGGATCAGGCGGTCGATCCCACGGTCGTGCATGAATCGGGCAGTGGCTCGGGCCACAGTCGCCAGAAAGTGCTGGTGATGGGCGTCCACACGCGTGTCAAACGTGTCTCGCTGGGTGCCCCGACCAACTCCCACACCCATCCGCCGGGTGGATGTGGGCCGGCGTCCGGTGTTCTTATGCCAATCCTCCGTGTGCAAATCCAGCGTGTCCTCTTCGACGACAGCCGTCTCCCCAAAATACGCGTGCAGGATGCGGGCGCGTTCGTGGTCGACCACCAGGATCGCGTAAGGCTTATACTGATCGGCCAGATCGATCACAGTGGTGACATCGGGCGCCCCGTACCGGACGCGGTTGGGCACCGGCAGCGGTAGATGGTATTCCTTCCACAACCCGGGCGCGGCGAAGAGGATGAGGCCCCGGCCGTCCGTCCTTTGCTTGGTGGCAAGCGCCAGGATTCGGCGGGCGCTCTTGCTCGCCTGCCGCAGCGCCTCGCCGGTAAGATCCCGGAGCGCGCCCCGCAGCGCATGCTGCGCCCAGATCTCGTAGGCGGGCTTGGACGTTTGGTTCTCAGGCTTGCGCCCGTCGATATCGAGATGCACGGAGAGCACGTCTGTGCGGTCGGTTTGAAGAAGTTCTACGATATCGCGCTCCTGTATCATCGCTCACCCAACCTCCACAGTGACCATGTGTGGCTTGATCTGTTGCGACTTCCCGATCCTGACTTCGAGCAACCCGTGCCGGTACACCGCCCTGCCGGTACTGGGATCTACGGCCACCGGGAGGAGAACCACGCGGCGGAAGACGCCGTGCGTGGCCTCGCCTTTGATCGCGACGCGATTGCCCCAGACCTCAACCCGCAGCGTCTGCGTGTCGACCCCAGGTATCCTGATGCGCACCAGCACCTCCCCGGCGGTCTCAAATACCTCAACCGGGGGCGCCCAGGAGGGCATCTGGGCCGCGGCGCGGGTGCGAACCATGACCACCCGGCCGGTCATGCGGTTAACTGACTCGCGCAACCAGGTGAGTTCGTCGAGAGGTTCCCAGTTGATCATGATGCCCACCTCCGGCTTCAGCGTACTAGACCGCCCTGGAGCAGAACATCGGGCATCCACCCGATCCGGGGTCTCGGCCTGGCAGCCTATAGGCGCGGGGTGCTGAGGCTGGCACAATGACTGATAGGGGGGAGATGTCCCACGCCGTATCCATCGGATCGGGAAGCCGATGTCGTCCTCCGGGATGGCTCGACCGTCCATATGCGGCCGGTCCAGCCTGAGGACGAGGGGGCGCTGCTGGCCTTCTTCCGCGGCCTGTCGGAACCGGCGCGGGTGCTGAGATTTTTCACACGGACGAGCGACGAGTTCCTCGTCCAGCACACCCGGCGACTGGTGGACGTAGACTATGCGCGGCGGTTCGGGCTCGTCGCCACGACGGGTCTGCCGGCGCGGATCGTCGGCCACTCGATGTACGCGGCGATGGACGGCGAACGCGCGGAAGTGGCGTTCGCGGTGGCCGACGACTACCAGGGGCGCGGGCTAGGCACGATCATGCTGGGCCACCTGGCCGAAGTCGCCGCCGCGCACGGCATTCGGTTGTTTGAGGCCGCAGTGCTCTCCAGTAACGTCAGGATGCTCGACGTCTTCCGCAACGCGGGGTTTCCCACCGAAGCACACGTTGAATCGGGCGAAGTGCACGAGCAATTTCCGACCGCGCTGACCCCGGATGCATTGAGCCGATTCGAGGAACGAGATCAAGTGGCGGCGGTCAACGCGCTGACCACGTTCTTCGCACCCCGGTCCGTCGCGGTGATCGGGGCGTCGCGGCAGCGCGGGACCATCGGTGGCGAGATCTTTCACAACCTGCTGGCCTATGGGTTCGCGGGGCCGGTCTATCCGGTGAACCCACGGGCCGAGGTCGTGCAGTCGGTGCCGGCCTATCCCGCGGTGGACGCCATTCCTGGTCCTGTGGACCTGGCGGTCATCGCCGTGCCCGCGCAGCACGTCCTCGCCGCCGCGGAAGCCTGTGCGCGAAAGGGCGTGCGTGCGATCGTCGTTATCTCGGCTGGGTTCGCGGAAACCGGAGAGGAGGGCCGCGCGCGGCAAGCCGACCTCGTACGGGTCTGCCGCGCCGCGGGGATGCGGCTGATCGGCCCCAACGGCATGGGCATCGCGAACACCGACCCGGCGGTGCGGCTCAATGCCACCTTCGCACCGATCGCGCCGCCGCAGGGCCGCGTGGGATTTCTCTCGCAGAGCGGGGCACTCGGCCTGGCGGTCATCGACTACGCGACGTCCTTGGGCCTGGGCCTCTCGACCTTCGTCTCGGTGGGCAACAAGGCCGACATCTCGGGGAACGACCTGCTGAACTACTGGGAAACCGACCCGCACACCGACGTGATCTTACTCTACCTGGAATCGTTCGGCAACCCGCGGAGGTTCTCGCGGATCGCGCGGCGAGTCGGACGGACAAAACCGATCGTCGCAGTCAAGAGCGGCCGGTCGCGGGCGGGCGCGCGGGCGACCACCTCGCACACGGGCGCGCTGCTGGCGGCCTCGGATGTCACCGTTGATGCGCTCTTCCGCCAGGCGGGCGTGATCAGGACCGATACGCTCGAAGAACTGTTCGACGTGGCCGCGCTCCTGGCCCATCAGCCCGTGCCGCACGGACGGCGCGTCGGCATCCTTACCAACTCGGGGGGGCCGGCGATCTTGTGCGCCGACACGTGCGAGGCCTGGGGCATGGAGGTGCCGGTGTTGACCGAAGCGACCCAGCAGCGGCTGCGCGCCATGCTGCCCGGGGAAGCGAGTGTCGGCAATCCCGTCGACATGATCGCATCGGCGAGCGCGGAGAATTACCGCGAGGCCATCCAGATCGTTGCGGCTGATCCCAACATCGACGCGATGGTCGTGATCTTCATCCCGCCGCTCGTGACGCGAACCGAGGACGCCGCCCGCGCGATCGTCGAGGCCGCGCGAGCGCTGAACGACACCAAACCCTTGTTGACGGTGTTCATGTCGGCGCGGGGCGTGCCCGATGCCCTCCGGACTTCTGACGTCCACATCCCGTCGTATGCGTTCCCGGAAGCCGCGGCTATCGCGCTGGCCCGCGCCGCCCGATATGGTGAGTGGCTGAAGACGCCGCTGCCGGCGCCGGTGGTCCTCGAAAGCATCCGGCGCGAGGCGGCCGGCGAGATCGTCGCCGGGACGCTCCGCCGGGGCGGTGGATGGCTGGAACCCAGCGAAGTCCACGCACTGCTCGCCTGCTATGGCCTGCCGTGTGTCGCCCAGGAGGTGGTGCGCACCGCGGACGATGCCGCCGCGGCCGCGGACCGGTTGGGCGGCCACGTCGCGTTGAAAGCCGTCGCCGCGGGGTTGGTCCATCGCAGCGACGTGGGCGCGGTGCGGTTGGACCTCTCGGGTGCGGATCAGGTCCGCGCGGCCGCGGCGGCCATGGCGGCGCGATTGGAGGCGGTCGGATCGCTGCCCACCGGGTACATCGTTCAAAAGATGGCGCCGCGCGGCGTGGAGATGATCGCCGGCGTGGTCCACGACAAACAGTTTGGTCCGATCGTGGCCTGCGGGGCCGGCGGGGTGCTGGTCGAGTTGCTCGGCGACGTGTGCGTCCGGCTGACGCCGCTCGCGCGGGAGGACGCGCGCGAGATGCTCCGGTGTCTGAAAACGTACCCCCTGCTCACTGGATTCCGTGGCGCCCCGCCGCTCGATACGGCCGCGCTCGAAGATGCGCTCGTACGCCTCGGCGCGATGGCGGAGGATCTGCCCGATATCGCAGAGCTCGACTGCAACCCAATCCTGGTGCATGAGCACGGTGCCACGATTGTCGATGCCAGGATCCGCGTAGCGCGGGCCGAGCTGTCGCGCCCGCTTGGCGCCAGGCAGTGAACGACGAGCAAGGTCTCACCGGCGCCGAAGCCCGCCGCCGCCTGACGGAGGCGGGACCAAACGAACCGGCGCCCCCGCAGCACGTCCCGTTCATCCGTCACGCCGTCTCGCTGTTCTCAAATCCTCTGGTCCTCATCCTGCTTGTGGCAAGCGTGATCTCCGCGATCCTCGGGGAAACCCTCAACGCGGGGATCATCGTCATCATGGTGCTGCTGAGCGTGGCGCTCAACTTCTTTCAGACCTATCGCTCGCAGCAGGCGGTGAACCGGCTCCGGCAGACCGTGGCTCCGACGGCGACGGTGCTTCGGGACGGCGGGTGGAGTGAAGTACGCCGCCGCGACATCGTGCCCGGCGACGTCATCCGCCTGACCGCCGGAGATCTCGTCCCGGCCGACGGGCGGCTGCTGGAGGCGCGCGACCTCCACGTCCAGGAGGCGGCCCTCACCGGTGAGTCGCTGCCTGTGGAAAAATCTGCGCCGGACCCGCAGGCGCCCCCACCGTCCGATGAACAGCGCCACGTGGTGTTCCTGGGTACCTCGGTCGTCAGCGGGGTGGCGACGGCCGTGGTTACCGCCACCGGCCGGCGCACCGTCTTCGGCGACATCGCGGCCCGGCTGTCGAGACGGCCGCCCGAGACTGAGTTCGAACGCGGCACGCGGCAGTTCGGCGTGCTCATCACGCGGATCGTGTTCTTCCTGGTGCTGTTCGTCTTTGCGGTCAGCGCGGCGCTGCGACACAACCCGCTGGAATCGCTGCTGTTCGCGGTGGCGCTGGCCGTCGGACTGACCCCCGAGCTGCTGCCGGTGATCACGACCGTCACCCTCGCGCGCGGCGCGGTCCACATGGCCCGGCGCAAGGTCATCGTGAAGAACCTCGAGGCGATCCAGAACTTTGGCAGCGCCGACATCCTGTGCAGCGATAAGACGGGGACGCTG
>JBGPNN010000168.1:0-7629 GCA_041487495.1 bacterium | reverse complement strand
GTCGAACCACCCCAGCCGCGTGCGCGCGGTGCTGGCCGAACGCGAGTTTACGCTACCGCCGCCGAGAGACTAGGGGTCAGGCGGCGCGGCTGCGTTCGCGCGCACGCATCGCCTCGTAGGCCTCGCGCTGCCGCGCTAGTTCGCCGGCGTGCCAACCGAGGCAGCGCGCCATCAGCGCTCCCACGCCATCCGCCGCGCGATCGGATGCCCCGGCGTCGAGCACAGCCAGCCTCGTGCGCAGGTAGAGGCAGTCCGCCAGGGTCAGGGCCTGCTCGGCCCGGCACGCGTAGACGACTTCCGCCGCCACACCCGGCACGCCGTCGGCCAGCGGCCGCCCCAGGGCGGGATCGTCGGTGCTGAGTGCCAGGATGTCCACGGCGGCCGATCCGTACGTCTCCAGCAAGTGCACCCGCTGGTCTGCGGCCAGCGGTGAGGCATCGAGCGTCGCCTTGGCCTCGGCGAGACCGGCGCTCCCCGCCAGCGCGATAGTCGCCGTCCGGCACGGCCGCCGGCCGCCGTCCCGGGCCACGATCGCATCGACGGTGTCCTGAGCCATCTTGCGATAGGTCGTGAGTTTGCCCCCGGTGATGGTGACCAGCCCACTCGGCGAGACGCTCAGGTGATGATCGCGTGACAGGGCCGCCGTCGAGCCGGCCGCGGCGGCCACAAGCGGCCGAATTCCCGCGTATGTGGCGGTGATGTCGGCGGCACCCAACGGTCGCTTGAGGTATCGGTTAGCGTGATCCAGCAGATAGCCCACGTCGATGGACGTGACGGGCGGTTCAACCAGGTCTCCAGTGTAGGCATCGTCCGTGGTCCCCAGCACCCACCGGTCGGCCCAGGGCACGATGAACGCGAGCCGGCCGTCGTCGGTTTCGGGAATGACGGTCGCCATCGATCCCCGCATTGCGCCGGGCCGCAGCACCAGGTGCACACCCTTGCTGTGGCGGATGTGGAAGGCGGGCGCGCCGTCCATCGCAGCGAGGGTCTCCGCCCAGATGCCGGTGGCGTTGACGACAACCCGCGCGGGGACGTCGACGGTTTGTCCCGTCAGGCGATCTTCGAGACGGGCACCGCTGACCCGCTCCCCGGCCCGCGTGAATCCGACCACAGCCGCGTAGTTCAACGTGGCCGCACCGTACGCTCGTGCCGTCGCCAGGACCGAATGTGTGAGGCGCACGTCATCGGTCCGGGCGTCGTAGTACACAAGCGTGCTGCGTAGCCCGTCGGTGCGCAGATCGGGCGCCTCGCGTTCGAGGGCGGCCCGGGGT
This sequence comes from bacterium, assembly GCA_041487495.1. Taxonomy (GTDB): domain Bacteria; phylum Sysuimicrobiota; class Sysuimicrobiia; order Sysuimicrobiales; family Humicultoraceae; genus JBGPNN01. The sequence goes on along the minus strand of JBGPNN010000168.1, from coordinate 6,358 downwards.
AGCACGCGATGGCGCAGCGCGGGGCTCCGGGCAAACGCATCGTACGCCAGCAGGCCGATCCGCACGCCGAGCGGCGCGAACGGCCGCACAATCGCCGGGAGGTTGATCCCCAGAGGCCGTGTCGTCCGCGCGTACAAGGGTACGACAAATGCGAGGGGCCGCGCCACGTGTCGGGCCAATGTGAGCAGCAGCGTGCGCTCGCGCAGGGCGTCGCGAACGAGCCCGATATGTCCCTGCGGGAGGTAGCGGATGCCGCCGTGGATGAGCTTGGTCGACCGGCTGCTGGTACCGCACGCGTAGTCCGCGCGCTCGACCAGACCCACGCGGTACCCGCGGCTCGCGGCGTCGAGCGCCACGCCCGCGCCGGTGATGCCGCCCCCGATGACCAGCACGTCGACACCGGCCGACAGCAGCCGGAGATATTCAGGTCGGGATGTCGTCGTCACTACGATGCCTCCGCGGCCAGCGTAGCACGGATGTGTGTATGCGTGCGCCGTTGCGGGCATATAATGAGTTTGGTATCCTGACATAGCGATTGTGGCTCCTCCTGAGGTGTGTCTTGGAGATTGTGCTCGCCAAGCATCAGGGCTTCTGCGGCGGTGTTCGCCGGGCCGTGGAGATGTCCGAAGCCACCGCCACCAGCGGGCAGGCGCAGACCTGGGGCCCGCTGATCCATAACCCGCAGGTGGTGGGTCGTCTCGAGCAGGCGGGTGTCGCGGTGGTGGAGGATCTCGAGAATCTCGGTGGTGAGGCGTTCGTCGTCTCGGCCTACGGGGTCGAACACGCGGTGCTCGACGCGGCCCGCGCCAAGGGTATGCGCATCGTCGATGCCACGTGCCCGGTGGTCATCCGCGCCCACTCGCTGGCGTTCAAACTCGTCGAAGAAGGCTTTCAGGTGATTGTGGTCGGCGATCACGGTCACCCGGAGATGGTGACGCTGAAAGAAGTGCTGGGTGAGCGGGTCACCGTGGTGCACACCCGAGAGGAAGCGCGCGCGGTGAAACTGCGCGGCAAGATCGGCGTCATGTCCCAAACGACGCAGTCGATGGAAAACTTCCGCGACATCGTCGGAGACCTGTCGCTCCGCACCAAGGAGCTCAAAGTCCTCAATACGCTGTGTCCGGCGATCACCGTGCGCCAGGAAGAGGCCGAGAAACTCGTCGACGAAGTGGACGCCTTGGTCGTCGTCGGCGGGCACCACAGCAGCAACACAACCCGCCTGGCCGAGATCGGGCGGGCGCGCCGGCTGCCGACACACCATATCGAGGTCGCGGACGAACTCGATCCCGCCACTTTTGCCGGGGTGAGGCGCGTCGGCGTAATGTCCGGGGCCTCGACACCCGAGTGGATGATCGCCGAGGTCATCCGCCGGCTCCAAGATATCGGCGCCATGATGGAGGATCCGGTCTCAGAAGCCGCTCCCGCGGCGTCGTGATCCACTCCATGCCGGTCGTCGTCATCGTGGGCCGGCCCAACGTCGGAAAGTCCGCTCTCTTCAATCGTTTGGTCCGCCAGCGCCTGGCGATCGTGGACGATGTGCCGGGACTGACTCGCGACCGCCTCTACGCGCCGACCGAGTGGAGCGGCCGGCCGTTTACCGTCGTCGATACCGGCGGCCTCGTCTCGGGATCAGCCGGCGGTCTGGGCGGTCAGGTGCGTGCCCAGGTGACGCTCGCCATCGCCGAGGCCGATGTTATCCTCTTCGTACTGGATGCCCGCGCGGGGATTCTACCCGAAGATCGCGAGATCGCGGACGTCGTGCGTCGCGCGCGCGCGCCGGTCCTGATCGTCGCCAACAAGGTCGACGCAGAGTCGATTGAACCGTCGGCGCACGAGTTCTACGCGCTCGGGTTCGGCGACCCGATCCCGGTCTCGGCCCACCACGGTCGCGGCACCGGCGACCTCCTGGACGCGGTTGTCGCGCTGCTGCCCGAGGCCTCGGTCACGGCGGCGGAGCCCGAGTCACCCGCGGTGGCCGTGGCGCTGGTGGGCCGCCCCAACGTGGGCAAATCCTCCTTGGTCAACGCGATGCTGGGTGAGTCCCGCGTGGTCGTCGACGCCGCGCCCGGGACCACGCGAGACGCCGTCGATACGCCCTTTGTGCGGGACGGCCGCCGCTACGTCCTCATCGATACCGCCGGGCTCCGCCGGCGCGCACGGGTCGATGAGCCGATAGAAGCGTACAGCGCGGCCCGCGCACGCCGCGCTATCGAGCGGGCCGACGTGGCGGTCCTGGTGCTCGACGCCGCCGAACCCGTGGGCGATCAAGATCAACGTATCGCGCGGGAAATCGCCGATGCCGGCCGCGGGGTCGTCATCGACATGACCAAATGGGATAAGGTCGCCACATCGCCCGAGATAGACGCGCGGCGGCGCCGCGCCGTCCTGCACGCCCTGCGGTTCATTGCGTACGCGCCGGTGGTGGCGACTTCGGCCACCGCGGGGTGGGGTATCGCCCCGCTTCTGGAGGCCGTGGACCAGGTCGCGGCGGCCCACCGTGGGCGCATTCCCACCGGGCCGCTGAACCGCGCAATCGGTGACGCGGTCGCGGCCCACGAGCCGCCCGCCGATCCTGTCGGCCGGCGCCTGAGGATCTACTATGCCACGCAGCCCCAGACGCAGCCGCCCACGGTCGTCCTGTTCGTCAACGAGCCGAAGCGGATGCCCGAGGCGTACCGGCGGTATTTGGAACGGGCGCTCAGAGCGCAGTTCAATCTTGCGGGTGTGCCGCTCCGTTTCGTCTTGCGCCAGCGAAGCGAACAGGCCAGTGCCAGAACTTCCTGAAGTCGAAACCGCGCGGCGCACGCTCGAGCCGCGCGTTGTGGGAAGGCGGATCGAACGCCTCGAGGTCGCACGGCCCCTGACGCTGCGGTCTCACAACCCGCGTGAGGCGGAGCGCATCCTCAACGGGCGCACGTTCATCGCGGTCACGCGGCGCGGTAAGGCCCTGCTGTTCGCCCTCAGCGGCGGATGGACGATGACCTTTCATTTCTCGCTGTGGGGCACGATCCTCGTCAGACCCGACGCATTGAACGACGCGAGGACCGCGGTCGTGGTGCACTTGAGTGACGGGAACGTCATCGAGTTCCGCGACTTGCAGCTCAGCAACCTGAACCTGTATTCGACGGTCGAACTCGGTGCGGTCGACTATCTCGCATCCCTTGGCGCCGATCCGCTGGACCGGACGGTCACGGCAGCCCGGTTCCGCGATCTGGTCAATGGTCGCGGCGCGCTCCGCAACCTGCTCACCGATCAATCGCGTCTGGCGGGGATTGGCAACCTGTGGGCGCAAGAAATCCTCTTTGCCGCGGGGCTGCGGCCCGGCCGCACGGCGCAAAGCCTCCACTCGGACGACTGGGCGCGGCTGTACCGCGCGATGCGCGCCGTCCTGAGACGCGGCATCCGCGCGGGCGGCGAGCCCGAATTCATCGACGCCAACGGCCGCAAGGGTCGCTACCGGCTGGCCGTCTACGGCCGCGGCGGCCAACCGTGCCTGGTCTGCAAGACGAAGATCGCCACCGGAAGGGTCGGAGGGCGGCCGTCGTTCTACTGTCGAAAGGACCAACGCTGATGAGCCCGCGGATGCCTACGCCCGTCGAGATGAACAGTGTGGCAGAGGGGGCGTTTCGCGTCTCCTGGTCCGACGGCCATCATGGCGTCTACACCTGGAGCAGTCTGCGCCTGAACTGTCCCTGCGCGGCCTGCGTGGGGGAGTGGAAGTACCGGCCGCCCCGATTGACCCTCAAGGACATCCGGCCCGACATCCGCGCCCTGAGCGTCTCCAGGGTGGGGAACTACGCGCTGCGTTTCGAGTGGTCGGATGGGCACAATACCGGGCTCTACACGTTCAACAGCCTGCGGAGCGATCTGTGCGAGTGTGAGGAGTGCATCGCTCGTCGTGCGGCGCACCCCTCACAGCCACCCACCGAGCCGTAAACGAGCCTACAGGTCTATCGGTGCTGCCCGTCGTGCTTCTGCCGGTAGATGTCCCGGCTCGCCCGGTTCAGGTCGTGCTGCAGGCGGAGCCGCTCGCGAGGGCTCAGACCGCCGCCGCTGTGGCGGAACCGGTATTCCTCCGCCCGGATGTAGGCCTGTTCCGTCAGCAGCCTGGCCGTCTCACGATTCGTGAGCTGACCGGACCGCACGCCCTGTGCGATCCGTTGGATCTGCCGGTGCTCCCTGTGATTGATCGTGCCTGCCTGGGCAATTCCGCCTAGCGTCAGGACCGTACCGAGTGCAAGCGCAGCCGCGGTCAGCGTCCGCATGATCCATTCGCCCTCCCCGGTGGATAGGTTTCATCATCTCTTCGACCTTCGGTCTCGGGTCGGGGTTTAGCGTGGCGTGAGCAGGAGTGGAGCCAGGTCTCGTCGAACACCGCAAGTCCGAATTTCCGTAAGGGACGACAGGCAGTGCCGGCTGCCGGTTCGCAACGGACATCTCGAACCTGCGATTGAGGGGAGAGAACGATGCGCTCCGGACTGCTGTCGATGGTCCTCGTAACGATTATTCTCGGGCTCGACCTCGGGTTGTACACAACGCTGGCATTCCCAACCCTGGGAGACAATGCCCTGCGTCCGAGAGTCGTGAGTGCGGGTGGTACTCCAGGTCCACCGGCGATTCGTGGCCCGCGGGCCCCGGCGCCGCAGCACCCGGGTGACAATCCTTATGACCACGTCATCCTTCTGGTGGGCGTGGTCGCGACCTTGGCCGCGATCACGCTCGGCTTTGGGACCCGCCTCGAAGGGGACTACCGCACCAGGCCGATCGCCGACGTGGTCATTACCCTGGGTGTGATGTCCCTCATGTTGCTGGCTATCGAGACGGTGGTCTTGTTGTTCGCGCCACTGTTCAATCAGCTAGCGTAAGTCTTCTGAACTTCCGTCGAGATGCTGGCGAAGTTCTCGCCTCCTCCGGGGTGTGGGGTGGTCGCCGGGGTAGCGACGGTGTCCCTATTGAAACTTGTCCGGGAACTGTTTGGCGATCCCATCGACCAGGGCGTCAGACAGCTTGTAGATGTGCATGAGCATCGGGTCCCACACATCCGCGTCGCGGGACCAGTCCTTCTTCGCGATCGCATCGATCGCCGCGATATGGTGTCCGATGTGGGCCGTCAGAAGACCGTACACAGCCCCCTTCGGCAGGTTCGGGTTTGCTGAACTCACGAACGCCGCGATCTCATTGGCATTTTTCGTCAGGGTGTCCACGGCAGCTCGCTTCCTCGCTTCGTTGCCCTTGAAGTTGCTCGCAAACGAAGCCCCCATGTAGGCTTTGACCGCTGCATAATGCCCCACAAAGAGCGTGGCGAATTTGTCTCCCGCCGCTTGACCATAGAAGGGCGCAATAGATTGCCCGATGGCTTTGGCATTCTTCACGCCGTACTCGTCAGCTTCGCTGATGGCTGTTCTCTCGCCGAGCCTGGTCGAGACCACGAGTGATCGTACCCAGAAGATATGATTGACGTAGAGGTCGCGCACGGCCATCTTCAGCTCGGCGACCTTGGCCAGATTTGGTGTCGCCGGCTGGCTCTGCGCCGGTGGTGCGGCCCAAGCAAAAGAGAGGCCGATCAGCACGAGGGTACTCATCATCAACCGCAAGATCCGCATCGTGTTTCCCTCCTGGTTGGTGCATACGTTCTTTAGACTACACTGCCAATGTGACGGTACTGTCACGGGCTCGCTGGGGTGGCCCGGCGCCGAAGCGCCCGGGGTTGCTCAGCGTCACGCGTGCCTTCCTCGCTCGCCAGGGAGTTGAGGGATGACCGTAGAAACTCTGTGATTGCACGTCCAGCTCCGTCGTAGAAAGGGGGATCGAAATGTTTGCAAGCATCCGGAAGTACAAGTCGAATTCCCCTGACGAATTGATTCGACGAGCAACCCAGGCCTTTGTACCAATCATCAGCAAAGCGCCGGGCTTCATCGCGTACTACCTCGTCAAGTCGGGAAACGGCGGCGAGATCACCGAGGGTGAAGCGTGGCAGTTTAAGAAGTCGGGTTGAGGACCAGTCCGGCCGAAAGCGTGTGGTGAACCCGCCGCGGCGCTGTACGGTTCCCGGCTGTGGACGTCGGCTGGAGTGCGCCCCGGCTAAAAGCGTGGCGTGGAGCGCGGGGCTCGGCCGCTTCATGCATCGCAATGTCTGCCCGGACCACCCTCCGGTTGGAGCGTGCGCACGGTGCGGCATCATGGCCGGCCCGCAGTACATCGTGAAGACGCTCGCAAACGGTGTCTGCCCGGAGTGCGCTGGAAGGCTTGTACGGGCGGTAGTCGTCACCGGCAGAGCCTAAAACCTGATCTAGTTCACCGCTTCACGCGATCAACACACGCGCTTGTACTTCAGAGATCCCGGGACTTTCACGGCGCG
>JBGPNN010000167.1:0-7692 GCA_041487495.1 bacterium | reverse complement strand
GGGGCGAGGCTACAGCCTGCACTGGGACGTCGAGGCCGAGATCGGCGAGCGCTACATGGCGCGTGTGGTGAAGGAACCCACACGGTGGGACTTCGGTCCCGGCGACTTGCTATACGTTCCGCACAATACCGTCCACCAACACTTCAGCGTCGATCCAAATGTGCCGTTGCTATTGTTGTCAGCGCAGAACCGTCTGTTCAAACTACTGGGATATGACTCGGTCGTCTACCTGGAGGATGCCCCGGAGTCCGCCCCTCGGCTGCGTGCCACAGAAGCGAAGCGCTGACTAGACCCAACTCTCTGCTCGCAGGCCTGGGATCCGCTGGAAGTGCCTCAGGTTGTGGGTGACCAGAACCAGCCCCAGAGCGACCGCATGCGCGCCGATGAGGGCGTCAAACCCGCCGACTGGCGCGCCGCGGCGAGCCAGCATGGCGGCAACAACCCCAAAACGATCTGCCGCGTTCTGGTCGAAGGACGCCACCGCGACGCTCTCGACGAAGGTATCAATGAGGCGATGCAGCCTACGAGAACGTCTCACCCCGGCGCCGTAACGCAGTTCTCCGAGCGCAATGGAACTGATGCACACCTCAGACGGACGGTGGCTGAGCAGGCGCGCTGCCACCTGTCCGTGGCCGCGGAGCGCAAAGCTTACGGTATCCGTATCAAGCATGTAACCCGCCATCAGGCGTCCGGAGTCCGCAGGTCAACGATTCTCGGCTGTTTCGGACGCGGAATCTCCCGCGGCCAGGCGCCCAGGCAGGCACGAAATTGCGCCGACCAATCGTCCACCGGCTCAAGGATCACGCGCCCCCCATCACGATGAGCCACGACTTCTCGCTGATCGTTGGGGAACCGGCATTCCTTTGGCAAACGCACGGCCTGACTTCCCCCGTTTCGAAAGAGTTTCGCCCGCAAGGTCTTCATAATCAAAAGTATATACTTAAGTATATACTTCCGTCAATTCCCAATAGTACTGATCGGCTCACCGACCCCGACTGTTCAGGTGGCTCTTACAGATCTTTCCCCATGAAGACACTGAGCGGGTGGTTTTCGTATTCGCCGAACGCCTTGATGTGGACGAAGCCCTCGCGCTCGTACAACGCGATGGCCTCAGGCTGCCTGGGGCCGGTCTCGAGAACGAGCCGGGTCACACCGAGCTGACGCGCCTCTGCTTCGAGGGCCGCGAGCAGGGCACGCCCCACACCACGCCCGCGCATGGCGGGCGCGACGTACATCCGCTTCAGTTCGGCCACCCCCGCTTCGATGCGTCGAACCGCGCCGCAACCGATGGGCACGCCCTCACCGTACGCGACGAGAAAAGCTCCGCGCCCGGGGGCGACTTCGTGGCGGTTAAGACGAAAGTGGTTGGCGCTGTCGTCTTCCGGATAGCGCTCGCTCAGCTCCGCGTTCAACGCGGCGATCAGCGCCTGTGCGATTGCCGATTCGAGACCTTCCCGGCAGATCCTCATCCGACCAGGACCGCGACCTCTGCTCACCCGTCACGCCGCATCAGGCTGTAGCTCTGGGCGGTCGGACCGAAGTCGGGTTGCGTGGCGAGAAATAGGGCGAGGGGAACCACGTCGGCTGGTGACTTGAACCACTCGGTCTCGGCCAACGGCGGTTGGCCGGCCGCCGTTGCGACGCCCGTGTTTATCGAGGTGCGGACCGGGCCCGGGACAAGTTCGTTCACACTGATCCTGTATTGTGCAAGCTCCTGAGCCAGCACCCGCGTGAGCATCCACAAAGCCGCCTTTGAAGACGAGTAGGCCGACGTTCCCGGCCGACCCCGGTGGCCAAGACCTGAACCGACCGTAATGATCTTGCCGGCACCACGCCGTCTCAGGTATGGAATGGCCGCCCTTGCGCAGTAGTACCCGCCCAGAAGATTCGTCTCGAGCGTTTCTCTCCACTTGCGAGGGTCGCTGTCTTCCACGGGGCCATTCGTGCTAATGATACCGGCGTTGATCACGACGATATCGATCCCACCGAACGCCCCCGCCGCCTGTTCGAAGGCTCGTCCCACGGCGTCAACGTCGCGCACGTCGGCCGCGACCGCGAGAGCACGACTGCCCCTGTCCTCGATCGCCGCCGCCGTTGACTGGATCTCCGAGAGCGTCCTCGCAAGACAGCAGACGGAGGCCCCGGCCTCTCCGTACGCTTCGGCGATGGCCTTGCCGATGCCCCGGCCCGCTCCGGTGACGACGGCCACCTTGCCGTCCAGTGGACGCGCCATCGTGGCTCCCATCATTCAGGGCACGACCGTGACGTGGATTGCCGACAGATCCGTCCGCTCACCGAGGACTCGAAGCGCCTGGTCTGCCTGGGCGAGCGGGAACTCGTGGGTGCGCACCCGATCCAGCGGATACCGCCCGGACGCGATGATCCGCAGCGCATCTTCCACCGACTCGTAGTCGCGCCCGCGCACCCCCTTGACCGTCAGTTCCCTCCGAACGACCGCGTCGCTCTGAAAACCGGCGATCGGCTTGCCGTGCTTCGAGGCGGCCAGGATCACGGTCGCGCCCTTGCGCGCGATCTGCAGCGCCGTCTCGACGGTATCCACGGCCCCCGGCGCGAGATCGACGATCACATCGGCCATCGCGCCGCCTGTGATCTCACGCACCGCCGCGACCACGTCGGTGCCCTCAGACTCGATGCCCACCGCGCCCAGCGCCTGTGCGGCCTCAAGCCTGGCGCCGCGCGACCGACCGATCGCGATGACCCGACCCGCCCCACCATCGAGGGCCGCGACGACGCATCCCAGGCCGTGCGCACCGGGACCGATCACGACCACCGTTCCCCCACGGGGCATCCGTCCCTCTTTGAGGACCCAGCGGACGCCGTTGGAAATCGGCACAAATAGGGTCGCGAGATCCGCCGACAGATTTGGGGGCAGTCGGTGCACGTACGCGTTGCGATGCAGGTACAGCACTTCGCTGAACCCACCCCACAGCCCCGGGTGGACGTCGATCGGCGTGGCGCCGTAGCGAAGAAAGGGCTTTTCTGAGCGCGAATCGGTTGCCTCGCACATCGCGGGCCGGCCCGAGAAACAGAACTCGCAGTGGCCGCACGGGAGAAACTCCTCGACGGCGACGCGATCACCCGCCGTCACCTTCCACCGGTCCGCTGCCCGCTCGCCCACGGCGACGATCCGGCCGACGATCTCGTGGCCGAGGATGAGCGTCCCCAGGTGGGCGCCCCGTCGCCGCGTGTAGAAATCCCAGTCGGTCCCACAGAGCCCGCAGGCTTCGACCTGCAGCAGGCCATCATCAGGACCGACCGGTGGAACCGGAAACGTGCGCAGTTCGGTGGACAGGGGAGCGGGCGTCACCGCCGCCTGCACTGTGTGATCGCCGGTCATGGTCTGGATTAGACCTCGTCGATGTCCGGTTCGGGGATCGCGACCATGTCGCTCGTATCCACGAGCGGGGCAAAGTCCATGTGACGCGCCCGCAGCAGCGCTTCGAGTTCATCCGGTGTCAGCACGATGCCCTGCCCGGCGTTCATGTCACGGATGAACAGGGCCTCGCCGGCCGCGGAGCGCGTCACCGCCACCCCCACCATGGCAAACTCGTTTTGGAGACGCTCCAGCCGTTCACTCGCAGCCGCCTGGATCAGGGACTCATCGGGGGGCGCCTTCGCCGTCTGCAGGGGCGAAAATGCCTTATGTCGGGCGCGGGTGAGACCTTCGAGTTCCAGCGGGTCGAAATAGGCCTCCATGGGCTCGCGCCCAACCCGCCGCAGCCGCAGGCGCGCGCCCGTCGGCGTCTCGAACTTGCTCACCTCGACGTTGCCCAGCTGCGCGAGCGAGGTCACGGTCATCGGTCAGGGAATGAACGTGAGATTGTATTGCGGCTCGTCCGATGTCAGGAGGATGACCTTTTTCAGCGCAATCTTCCAGACCTCATCGATCTTGCGCAGTCGGTACTCGCAGCGCGCCGCGAAGAAACGCGGCGCGTTCAACCCCTGCTGGCCCGGACCCCCGGGCCGCATCTCTGTGATCAACTGACGGCAATGCACGGTCGGCTCTCCGCCCCCCTCGCCGTCGACGACCTCGACGTTGGAGACAAATCGTATCGTCCGTGACGCGGGATTCTGGTCGAGCACCGGTGTCCTCACGAGCCGGTAGACGCGCTCGTGGAGGCGCTTGCGATCATCGTAGATGATGGCGACCGCACGCGCGGGATCGACATCGGGATCGATGGGTAGCCAGTAGATCGCATCGTCGGTGAAGAGCGCCTCCCACTCCTCAAACCGGCGATCATCGAGGAGCCGGGCTTCGGCAAACAGGAAGCGCTCCGCCTCCTGAACCGTCGGTGCGCCGGTCACGCCGTTACTCCTGCGCCATCATGCGCCGCCACTGCCGGTAGACCGACCGCTGCGGTGCTTCATCGGTGGTGTGACCGACCCACTCGCCGTCTTCCACCCTTTCGCGGTGCTGGCCGCGATTCATCAAGTTCCACTCGTGGCCCCTCGCCCGGACGCCAGTCTGCACTTCGGTGAAAATCTCGATGTCATCCGGCGTCCCGAACCCGGCGGGGCCGAAGAAACGCTCGTGCCCGCGGAACCGTCCCTCGTTGATACCGTCAGGGACCCCCTTCAGAGCGTAGACGTAGAGCTGCACCTCCGTGCGATCGACGGCCTTTGGGACGATGATGCGGAAGTGCGTCTCGAACAAATAGAGATTCGGGAAGACGAAGATGTTCCGGCGCGCCGAGATGTCCATCAACTGCTCGTCGGTGAACCGCCCGCGCATCGCTTCCGCATATGCCGGGAAGCGCTCCATCATACGAGCGGTCCAGCTCGAGTTGGGGTTCAAGCTGCCGGGTCGTTCGAGCAGGCCGTGGCCGTTCGCCAGGCCGCGCGCCGCGCCCGATTGTCGGTAGTGCTGCGTCTCCTCGACCGTCGACTCTTTGGACAGCGCCAGGACGCGCTGCCAGGAGAGGTGGACGTAGTTCCCATGGTACCCGTCAGAGCCGTTCTCGGCCTGCAGCTTCCAGTTGCCGGGATACTCGTAGCGGTGGGGTGGCAAGGATACCTCCACCGCCTCCAGCGGGGAGCGCCCCAGCCAGTACTCGAGGTAGCGGCGGACCGGGGCGATGTGCTCGGCGAACGTCGGTCCCTCGTCTGAGAGGTTGACAAAAAGCAGGCCCCGATAGTTCTCCAGTCGCGCGGCCTGGACCAGGCCGTAGCCGCTCCGGTCAAAGTCGTCCGGGTACCCGGTGCTCTGCGCCATGCCGATGAGGTCGCCGTTGTTCGCGTAGACCCAGTTGTGATAGCGGCAGCGAAAGAAGTTCGAGTGCCCCCGCTCTTGCCGGCAGACCACAGCGCCGCGATGCCGGCAGCGGTTGTACAGACAGTAGATCCGTCCGTCCTCGTGCCGGCTTAGAATCAGCGGCTGCGTGCCGATGACGACCGTCTTGTAGTCGCCCACCGCCGGTAGTTCCGACTCATGCGCCACGTACACCCAAGTACGCTCGTAGATCCGCTCCATCTCCGCGTCGAAGAGCCGCGGGTCGGTGTAGATAGACCCGTGGACCCGGAACTCACGCGGATCGTCGGCGACGAGGCTCGCGTACGCCATACACGAAATTATAGCATCCGTCTACGGGGGCCTGGCGACGAACCTGAACTCGAGTTTGACGTCGTTCTCCACTGCGAGGATCAGAGCGAAATAGGGTGGGGTAAAGCCGAAGTCGGTCATTTTGATCATCGTGCTCCCGCTCACCATGAGGGTGTTGCCTTCCAGGTTGACCGTGGACGCAAACGTCGTCGGCCGGGTGACGTCGCGGATCTTCAGGTTGCCCGTGATCTGCACGGCGACCTCGCGCCCGTCCTGATACGTGTCGGGCAGGCCCTGGATGCTCGTCGGTGTGAACTCCGCCATCGGGAAACGGGACGATTGCAGAAACAGGTTGCGGATCACGTTGTCGCGGATCGTACTGTTGGACCTGAACTGGCTGATATCCACGGTGATCGTTTCGATCTTGCTGTTCGCCGGCCTCGCCCGATCGATGACGATCTCGCCCCGCACCGCGGTGGTGACCCCAACCGCCGTGGTCAGGCGCTCCCCCGCAACGAAGAAGTGCGTCTCCTGGACACGATAGGTGACACTGGAGTCACCCGGGACGATCAGATAGCGCTGTGTCCCAGCGGGACCAGGAGCCGGCGCCGCCAGCACCGGCTGCGCTGGGACGGCGCGTGCGACATATCCTACGATGCCTACGCCCGACAACACGAGGAGCATGATGATTCGTCTCATCTTCGCCATCACGAATCATGCTCGCGGCTGCGTGTAACGTCGGTGTATCCACGACCCTCGGCGGCAGGAAGCCTCGCAAGACCAGCGAACGTCGGTTTTGATGCGCACACGATTCTTTCCCTGGATCGTTCTTGGCTCCCTCCCCCTTGCCGTCGTGCTCGCCCTCGTCGCCTCGACCGCGCAGGCGCAAACCGACCTCGTGGGCGCCGCGAAGAAAGAGGGCAAAGTCGTCGTCTACGGGTCCATGGAGACCGATGTGTTCGAGGTCATCCAGAAGATCTTCGAAGGCAAGTACGGTGTACAGGTGGAGTACTGGCGCGCCGCCAGCAACCGGGTAACGGACCGCGTGATGACCGAGACGCGGGCCGGCCGGCCGCAGTTCGACGCGGTGCTCACCAACCGCAGCCCGATGCTCATCATGAAGAAAGCGGGTGTATTTGCGAAATACATCTCGCCGTCCTATGATGCCTTCCCCGAAAACACCCGTGACCGGGACGGCACTCTCTCCCCGTCCTACCGGGTCGTCGTCGTCAGCGCCCTGTACAACACCAAGATGGTGAAGCCCGAAGACGCGCCGAAGTCGCTCACCGATCTACTCGACCCCAAGTGGAAGGGCAAGATCGTCATGCCGGACCCCACGCAGCACACGACCACGGCCGTCTGGCTGGCGAATCTTCAGAAGGTCTTGGGGACGCAGCACCGTTCCTTCGTCGAGCGCCTGGCCGGACAGGTCGGGCTGGTCGAGTCCTTCATCCCATCCGTCCAGAAGGTGATCGTCGGCGAGTTCCCGGTCGGCATCAGTTATGTTAAGTACGTGTACGTCTTCGGTCAGGAGGGCGCGCCACTCGACTACGCGCGGCTCAACCCGGTGCTCGCGGAAGCGCATCATGTCGGGCTCAGCGCCAAAGCGGTTCACCCGAACGCGGCCAAACTCTTCATCGACACGTTCACGTCGCGGCTGGGGCTGTTGGCGCTGGCCCGGGCGGGCGAGTTCGTCCTGGTGCCGGGCGTCTACCCGCCGATCAAGGACGCCGACAAACTGCGCATCCTCATGATGGACGATCTCGATGATCAAGAACTCAAGAAATTCACCGAAGAGTTCGGCAGGTTCTTTGTAAAGCGCTGACCTATTGATGGCGTCCGACGCGGCGCCGACCCGGCGTTTCCCCGCCTGGAGCCTGCAGATCGATCCCGTCGTACTCCTGGCGCTGGTCGCCGGCGCCATTCTCGCGTTCCTTGCGCTGTACCCCACGGTGATGCTCTTCGCGGGCAGTTTCAGCGACGCGCCACTCGGCGTCGCCGGCCGGTTCACCCTGGCGAACTATGTTCGGGCCTACGGCGATCCGCACACCTATCAGCTGATCGGCACGTCATTCATCTTCGCGACAGGCGCTTCGGCGTTCTCGATCGGCCTGGCCGGCCTGCTCGCCTGG
>JBGPNN010000166.1:0-7798 GCA_041487495.1 bacterium | reverse complement strand
CGGCCACTTCTGGGCGGTCTGGATTGTGGCCGCATCGCTGGCGCTGGTCGCCGGTGCGCTTGCCGCCCGGCTACCCGATACGCGCCCCGTGGCGGCGCCGGGCGCGGTGGCCGGCCCTCTGGTGCATCCGGGCGCCATCCTGCCCGGTCTGGTGCTGCTCTGTGGCGGTGTCGGCGCGGCGGGGTTCAACGCGTTCGTCCCCTTATACGCGCAGCAACTCGGGATGAGCGGATCGCGGTACGTCTTTGTGACATTCTCGGCGGTCGTCATCGCGATGAGGACCCTGGCCTCCCGCCTACCCGATCGCCTGGGTCCGATTCTCTCGGCTCGGGCAGCGCTGGTGGGCACGGGCGTCGGGCTCGCGTTCGTAGGATTGTGGCAGGTACCCGGAGCGCTGTTCGCAGGCACGATCATCTTTGCGCTGGGTCACTCTCTGCTTTTTCCTTCCATGCTGACGCTGTCCATCAAGAGGGCGCCGGCCCACGAGCGCGCCGCGGTGGTCGGCACGCTGACATCGTTTCTCGCGCTCGGTTTTGCCGCGGGCCCGGCAGGCCTGGGCCTCGTCGCACGGCCACTCGGCTATAACGGAACCTTCCTGACCTCGGCCGGCGTGGCGGTCGCCGGGCTCATCTTGCTCTGGAGGAGAGGCGCCGGACTGGCGCGGATCTACACGGTGCCAGTGGAGACATGATGTGGAGACATGATAAGGAGGATCTAACGTGTATCGCATCGCAATCGGGGAGATCAGCCACGAGACCAACACGTTCTGCCCGCCCACGACACTCGAGATGTTCCGCCAGCGCGTGTGGCGCAAAGGGCCGGAGCTGCTGGAGACGTTCCGCGGGACGCGCACGTACGTGGGTGGGATGATCGAAGCGGGGGAGCGGCTGGGGGTGGAACTCGTGCCAACCTTCGCCGCCAGCACCGAGCCGTGGGGGACCATCACCCGCGAGGCGTACGATGCGATGGTGCGCGAGCTGCTCGACGGGCTGCGGGGCGCGATGCCGCTCGACGCGGTCTGCCTGGCGCTGCACGGCGCCGGCGTGGCGGAGGGGGTTGACGATCTTGAGGGTACGATCCTCGAATCCGTGCGCGGCGTCGTCGGCCGCGCGCTCCCGATCGCCGTGACGCTCGATCTGCACGGCAACATCACACCGCGGAGCGCAGAGCTGGCGACAGCGCTGTTTGGCGTCCACGAATACCCACATGTGGATGCCTACGAGCGCGGCCAGGAGGCGATGGCGTTCCTACTCCGAGTACTGCGCGGCGAGATTCAACCTGCGATGGCCGTCGAAGTGCTGCCGCTGCTGATCCCCGCCTCACCGTCGCGGCTGGAGCCGGCCAGTCTTATCAACGACCTCTGCCATACGCTGGAGCGCGAACCCGGAATGATCGACTGCGTCTTCATGCACGGGTTCTCACAGACGGACATTCCAGAGATGGGCGTGACCGTCATCGCAATCGCCGAGCGTGATCGGACGCTGGCCCGTCGGGCCGCCCGGGCCGTGGCAAAAGAGATCTGGGCGCGGCGCGAGGTGTTCCAAAGGAAGTTTCCCATGCCTGTCGATGCGGTGGCCGACGCGAAGCGGCTGGCCGAATCGGGCGGCCCGGTAGTGATCCACGAGATCAGCGACAACCCCGGCGGCGGCGCGCCGGGCGACGGCACGCACCTCCTGCGGGCCATGCTGGATGCGGGGTTGGCGGCAAGCGCGTTTGGGATACTCTACGATCCCGAGGTGGCCGGTGCTGCGCATCGGGCGGGCGTCGGCGCGACGATCCGGGTTCAGCTGGGCGGCAAGTTCGACCGGATGCACGGCGATCCGCTGGACCTTGAGGTCTACGTGAAAGTGCTGACCGACGGGAAGTTCACGCTCAGCACCCCGATGGGGCGCGGGAGTCCGGTCGACCTTGGGAAGATGGCGCGGCTGGTCTGCCGGGGCGTCGATATCTTGGTGGCCAGCGGGCGGACGCAGGTGCTCGATCCGCAGCCGTTCGTGTTGCACGGCATCGATGTGTCGCGCTGCCGCATCGTTGGCGTGAAGTCCAGTGCGCACTTCAGGGCGGGTTTCGAGGGGATCGCGAAGCATATCGTCGGCACCGATCCGCCGGGGCTGAGCACGTCGAACCTGCCGAGTTTTCCTTACCGCCGGGTTCGACGGCCGATCTACCCGCTCGACCGGGACGCCTCTTACACGCCGGCCGAATAGGGCGGCGACCGCAGGAATTCCGCAGGAATTCCCCGGCGTCCCGAGCGGTTAAAGAACGTTACGATGGCGTGGCTGCTCCGCAACTACGACCAGGTGCTTATCGCTGCCTGGCAGCACGTGATCCTCACGGTCATCTCGGTGACGATCGCCATGGCGATTGCGCTGGCTGTCGGCGTCCTCGCCGCGCGACACCGCGCTGTCTATCGTATGGCGTTGGCCGTGACCGGGGTCTTCTATACTATTCCTAGCCTGGCGCTGTTCGCGTTGCTCATTCCGCTGGTCGGTCTCGGCCGCACCCCCGCTCTGATTGGGCTGGTGGGGTATTCGCTCCTGGGGCTGATCCGTAACATCGTGACCGGCATTCAGACTATCCCGCGGGATGTGATCGAGGCCGCGATGGGGATGGGGTTGACCCGGCGCCAGGTCCTGTGGAGAGTCGAGTTGCCGCTGGCCCTCCCGGTGATCGTCGCCGGCCTACGCGTGGTCACGGTGACAGTGATCGGGATCGGGACTGTGGCAGCATACATCAACGCCGGCGGCCTGGGTGCGCTGATCTTCTCCGGGATCGCCCAGACCAACGGCCCGAAGATCGCGTCGGGGGCACTGATCGCGTCATTGATGGCGGTGCTGGCCGACTGGGGACTACAGCGGGTGGAACGGCGGCTGGCGACCGCGGCATGAGCATGACCCGCGCGCGAGGATGCGCACCAAAAAGGGGGATGCAATATGCAGTGGCTTCGTGTGACCGTTAGCCTGGCGTTGGCGGTGCTTGTGCTGAGCGTCGTTTCTTCTGCCGGCATAGCGGGTGAAGGCGCGAAATTGACCGTCCGTATCGGCTCCAAGAACTTTACGGAGCAGTTCGTGCTGGCCGAAATGTACGCGCAGGCCTTGGAAGCCAGGGGCTACCGTGTTGAGCGCTTTATCAACCTGGGCGGGACGCTGATCGCCCACCAGTCCCTGGTGAGCGGAAGGATCGACATGTACCCGGAGTACACGGGCACCGCGCTGGCCGCGGTCGTGAAGGGGCAGATCGGCAGCGATGCGGACGCCGTCTACAAGCAGGTGAAAGAGTATTACGAGAAAAACCTCGGCCTCACGCTGCTCAACCAGTCGAGGATGAACAACGGCTACGTGCTCGTGACGCTGCCCGAGACGGCCCAGAAGCACAAGTTGAAGACGCTGTCCGATCTGGCAAAAGCGTCGAAGCAGCTGACGCTTGGCGCCGGGCCGGAGTGGGCAGACCGCGAGGACGGCGTGCCTGGGCTGAAGAAGGTCTATGGGATGGACTTCAAAGAGGTCAAGTACATGCTGACGGCGCTGAAATATCAGGCGCTTCGGGATCATCAGGTCGATGTCATCAATGGATTCGGCACGGATGGGCAGATCAGCGCGATGAAACTGGCCCGCCTGGATGACGACAGGCGCTTCTGGCCGCCCTATCGGGTGGCGCCGGTCATTCGGAGGGAAATCGCGCAAAACTATCCTGGCATCGTCAGCATTCTCAATGCGGTGACCGTGTTGCTGACCGACGAAGGACAGGCCGAGCTCAACTGGCACGTCGACGGGTTGAAGGAAGAGCCCCGAGATGTGGCGCGCGACTTTCTGAAGAAGCAGGGCCTGGTCAAGTAAGAGGGTCTCGTGCCGGTCCTGCGGCAGGCCTGGGAGTATGCCTTCAGCCACCAGGACAGGTTCTGGCGAAACGTCGAGATCCACGTTCAACTCAGTGTGTTTGCCGTTGCGATTGGCGCGGTCGTGGCGATCACTACGGGCATGATGCTGACACGCCACCGCCGCGCGGCGTCCGCGGTCATCAACGTGGCAGCCCTGGGACGGACGATCCCATCGCTGGCGATCCTCACGCTGCTGCTGCCCATTCTTGGGACGGGCTTCAGACCTTCGCTCGTGGCCCTTGTGCTGATTGCGATCCCGCCGATCTTGATCAACACCTATGTGGGACTGACCGGCGTGGACCCTGGCGCCGTTGAGGCAGCCCGCGGGATGGGCATGAGCGACTGGGAACTGCTACGCCGGGTCGAACTACCGTTGGTGGTTCCTGTTATCTTTGCGGGACTGCGTACGTCTGCGGTCCAGGTTGTGGCCAGCGCTACGCTGGCGACGTTCATTGGTGGCGGTGGCCTCGGTGACTTCATCCAGGCCGGCATCTCGCTGAACGATTTCGGTCAGATCCTCGTCGGCGCGATCCCTGTGGCGGCCGGCGCCGTGTTTGCGGACTGGAGCGTCGGGGCGCTGGAGCGGGCGCTGACGCCCCGCGGGCTCCGGGCGACCACGTGATCCGATTCCAGAGTGTCTCGAAGGCGTACACCGGGCAGGCGCAGCCGGCCGTGCGTGATCTGACGTTTGAAGTGCCGGAGGGCGCGATCTGCGTCCTGGTCGGCCCGTCGGGTTGCGGGAAGACCACGATCTTGAAAATGGTCAATCGGTTGATCGACCCGACGTCCGGCACGATCTCGGTGGCGGGGCGCAGCATCCTCGACGTCGACCCGGTCGCACTGCGGCGAGGGATCGGCTATGTCATCCAGCAGATCGGTCTGTTCCCGCACATGACCATCGCCGAGAACGTCGCCACCGTCCCGCGGCTGCTGAAATGGGACGAGGCCCGCATCAACCAGCGCACCGACGAGCTGCTCGACCTGGTCGGCATGGCCCCGGCGGTCTACCGGCACCGGTTCCCCAGGCAGTTGTCGGGCGGTCAGGCCCAGCGGGTCGGCGTGGCGCGCGCGCTCGCCGCCGATCCACCGGTCATGCTGATGGACGAGCCGTTTGGCGCCATCGACCCCATCACGCGGGAGCACCTGCAAGACGAGTTCTTACGGGTTCAGCGCCGCATTCACAAAACCATCCTGTTCGTGACGCACGACATCGACGAAGCGTTCAAGATGGGCGACTACCTATGCGTGCTTCGGGACGGCCGGTTGCAGCAGTTCGGGACGCCGCACGAGATCCTGTCGCGTCCCGCGGGAGAGTTCGTCACAGCGTTCGTCGGCGCCGGGCGGACGATCAAGCGGTTGCAGTTGATTCGAGTCGAAGCGGTGATGCGGCGCGCCGCGCCTAGCGGCCCGGCGCCGCTCGGCGGCGAGCCGACGGTTCCCGCGGATGCGCCACTGACCGAGGCGCTTTCGATCATGCTGGCCGGAGATGTGGACTCGCTGATCGTGACGGGAGAGGGCGGGCAGCCAATCGGCGCGCTCTCCTTCGATGACATCCGCCGGGTCGCGCGGCAAAGCGCCTGACCAGAGGAGTTCGGTCACTCTCCCCGCGCCGTCCGGTTTCTGCGCGATTCGTTATAACGTGTTATGACAAAACTCCGGAATTTCGGACAGAATTGTCGACGGGTGGGGGTACTCGACAAAGTTACCGCGCGAGTGGCGCGTCCTTCTGCCGCGGGTCCAGCGCGTCCCGCAGCCCGTCGCCGACCAGGTTGAACGCCAGCACCGTCAGCGAGATCATCACACCCGGCACGATCGCGATCTGTGGATAAATGAGGATAAACGCCCGACCGTCGGCCAGCATCCCGCCCCATGACGGCGTCGGCGGCTGGGCGCCCAGACCGAGGAACGAGAGCGCGGCTTCGAGCAAGATGATGCCGCCGATACCCAGGCTGGCGATGACGATGACCGGGCTCAGCACGTTGGGGATGATGTGCCGGAAGATGATCCTCGCGTTGCTGGCGCCGGCAGATTGGGCGGCGAGGACGAACTCGCGCTCGCGGAGGCTTAAGATGTCGGCCCGGACGACCCGGGCGTACTGTGCCCACGTCGTGAAGCCAATGATCACCACGACAGTCACCAGGCTCGGCCCAAGCACCGCGGCGAGCGTGATCAGCAGCACCAGCAGCGGGTAAGCCATGAGCGTATCGATAATCCGGGAGAGCAGCACATCGACCCATCCACCGATGTAACCGGCCACCGCGCCGACCGTGACCCCCATGACGACCGCGATAGTGGTCGCCAGCAGCCCGACGATCAGCGCCACGCGCGTCCCCCAGATGATCCGGCTGAGCACGTCGCGGCCGATGTGATCGAATCCGAGCAGGTGCGCCCGCGACGGCGGCACCCCCCGCATACCACGGAACACCTGTGTGTATTGGTAGGGTGAGAAAAGGTCAGGGAAGACCGCCAGGACGGCGAGGATCGTGATGAACACGAGGGCCACCAGGCCTGGGCGATAGCGCTTGAAGCGGTGCCAGGCGCGCGCCCACTCGGATCTTCGCGGCCGGGCGATCGCGCCGGGGGCCTCACGAGGGAACTCGGTAGCGACCTGGCTCATCGGATGCGGATCCTCGGGTCGATGAAGCCGTAGACCAAGTCGGTGGCCAGATTCCCCAGCACCACGAGGATGCTGAGCACCATCACGATCGCCTGGACGACCTGGTAGTCGACGCGGTTCACCGATTCGATGAACAGCTGGCCGAGCCCGGGCAATGCGAAGACCGTCTCGACGATGATCGTGCCACTCAGGATGAACGCCAGCCGGTAGCCGATCACCGTGATGACCGGCAGCAGCGCGTTGCGGACCACGTGGCGCCCCACGACGATCGCCTCTTGCTGGCCTTTGGCGCGAGCGGTCCGGACGAAGTCCTCATTCATCTGATCGATCGTCGAACTGCGCATGATCCGCGCGAGCAGCGCCAGTTGGCTTGAGACGACCACGATGACCGGCAGAATGTAGCCCCGCCACGAGGGCAGCCCGAACGGTGGGAGCCACCGGAGCAGGAGCGAGAAGACGACGATGAGCATGAGGCCGACCCAGAAGTTGGGAAGCGAGACCCCGACCGTGGTGGTGACCATGATGCCGTAATCAAAGCCGGAATACCGCTTGATCGCGGCGATGATACCGAGCGGGAGCGCCAGCGCCACCGAGAGTGCGAAGGCCGACAGGTTGAGCGTGGCGGTCACGACGGCGGCCTCGGCGATCATCGTGCGCACTGGCACCCCGCTGCGGACAACCGACTGGCCGAAGTCGCCCCGCACCATGTTCCCGATCCAGGTCAGGTATTGTTCGGGGAGCGGCCGGTCCAGGCCCCACTTTTTTCGGATCAGATCGATCTGCTCCTGGCTGATGCGGGCCTCGCCAATTAGCAGGCTCACCGGGTCGCCCGGGATGATGTGCATCATGGCGAACGTCCCGATGCTGACGAGAAAAATGACCACTGCGCCCTGCATCAGGCGCAGGGCGAGATACCGCTTCATCCCTTCACGCCGGGCGGTACGATGAGGCTACGGGTTTCCAGCATGTCCGGTATCAGCGGCAGTTCGGCGCCCGGGACGGGCTTCCTGCGGAAACGAAAAGGGAGCAGCGCGGCCCGCTGCTCCCTGCTGGCGCCTGGCGAATTCCCTTACTCGATCCACCACTTGTAGGCGTTCCGGTAGATCTCGAACGCCAGCTCGGGTTTGACCGGCAGGCCTTTGATGCGCTTCGAGAAGACGTTGAACCAGTCCCAGAACATGACATAAATCGTCGGAACGTCCTCCACGAAGATGCGCTGGACCTCCTGGTAGATCTTCTGGCGCTTCTTGACGTCGACCTCGCGCAGCCCCTGCTTGAGCAAGTCGTCCATCTTCGGGTTGTTG
>JBGPNN010000165.1:0-7798 GCA_041487495.1 bacterium | reverse complement strand
CTGGGTTCGGAGCACGTGGAAGGCGTCAATGCCATCTCGGGGGAACGCTGCAGCCCGCACCCGCACGTGTATACTGACCGCGTGCTCCGGCCGGGTGACCCGGTGTATTACGATATCCTGCACGCCTATATGGGCTACCGGACGTGCTACTATCGCACGTTCGCGGTGGGCAGCGCCTCGCACGCGCAGGTGGATGCCTACAAGCGGTGCCGGGACTATCTCGACACCGCGCTCCACCTAATCAAGCCGGGGGTGACAACGGCCGATGTGGTGAAGGTCTGGCCAAAGGCGACGGAGTTCGGCTTCGCGAACGAGGAAGCGGCGTTCGCGCTGCAGTACGGGCACGGCGTGGGCCTGTCGATCTGGGAGCGCCCGATCTTCAGCCGGATGGTCTCACTCGATCATCCGGAGACGATCGAAGAGGGCATGGTCTTCGCCCTGGAGACGTTCTGGCCGGCGACCGACGGCTGGTCGGCGGCGCGCATCGAAGAGCAGCTCGTGGTCACGAAGCACGGCAGCGAGGTCATCACGCGGTTCCCGGCCGAGCAGTTGCTCGTGGCGGGGCAGCGGTACTACACGGCCACCGGCCCGTTGCCAACCACCCGCGAGACGCAGTCCAACCTGAACAACCCGCAGACGGCGGGCCGGTAGGAGCGCACCGTGGCGACGAACGTCATCATGCCCGCGCTGGGCATGGCGCAGGAAACCGGGAAGGTGCTGCGCTGGTTGAAGCGCGAGGGCGACGCGGTCGCCAAAGGCGAGCCACTGCTGGAGATCGAGACCGACAAGGCGACAGTCGAGCTCGAAGCGCCCGACTCGGGGATCCTCTCGGGCGTGAGTGCGGCTGAAGGTGACACCGTGCCTGTGGGGCAGGTGATTGCCAGGATCATGGCGCCGGGCGAGACGGCCGCGGCACAGGCCGCGGCACCGGTCGCTGCGCCGCAGATGCGGGCGTCCGCGCCGCAGCCGCCTGCGCCGCCACCCGTGGTGCAGGTCAGCGCGCCTGCGCCGGCGATCGGGTCATCCCCATTGTCCGGGCGGATCCCCGCCTCACCGAAAGCCCGGCGCCTCGCCAGAGAGCGCGGCGTCGACCTGGCGACACTCGCCGGATCAGGCCCCGGCGGCGCCGTGCTGGCGGGCGACGTGCTCCTGGGACAACCGGCAGCGGCTCCCACGATCAGCACGGTGTGGCGCCTGATGGCCGAGCGCACGACCCAGAGTTGGACGACCGTGCCCCACTTCTTCCTCCTCCGCGAGGTCGCCGCGTCTGGGTTGATCACCTGGCGTGAGAAACATCACGAACGGTTCAACCTGGAGGTCACGTACACGGACCTGCTGGTCAAGCTGGTCGCCGCGACGCTGCGAGGCCATCCGCGCCTGAACGCGCGGTGGGAGCGGGGCGCCGTCGTCCTGAACGAGGCGATCAACATCGGTCTGGCGGTGGCGGCGGAGGACGGGTTGGTCGTGCCCGTCGTCCGGGGGGCGGACCGGTTGAGTCTGAGCGAGATCGCCACGCGGCGCCGCGACATGGTCGACCGCGCGCGCGCCGGCCGGGTGCGGCCCGACGACATCAGCGGCGGCACCTTCACCATCAGCAACCTGGGGATGTACGCGGTGGATGCCTTCACCGCGATCATCAACGCGCCGCAGGCCGCGATCCTAGCTGTGGGGCGGATCGCCGACCGCGTGGTTCCGGTCGAAGGTCAGCCCGCGGTGCGACCGATGCTGGCGCTCAGCCTTTCGTGCGACCACCGGGTGGTCGATGGCGCGCGCGGCGCGCAGTTCCTGGAAACCCTCGCGGGCCTGATCGAGGCACCGCTGAGTTTGGCCGAGTGATCCGACGTGAGCGGATCGCTCGTCTTGATCCTGACGCGGTAGGAGACGCCACGTGATCGTCGACGTCCATGCCCACATCGTCGTCCCGGAGATCACCCGTGACGCCGCGCCGGGTGAGGCGTGGCGGCCCCGCGTCACGTGGAAGGATGGACAGCAGATCGTCGAGATCGGCGGCCGTCAGATCACCTCCGCGATCCGGGAGTTCGTGCACATCGACGCGATCCTCAAGACGCATGACGCCGCCGGCGTCGACCGGGTGGTGCTGTGCCCCTGGGCCTCGCTGCTGCGATACGACGCCGACGACGATGACGCGCTGCGAACCTGCCGGATCTACAACGAGGCGCTGGCGCGTCTCGCGCTCGCCCACGCGGATCGGGTCACAGCGCTTGGCATGGTGCCCCTTCAACATCCGGACCTCGCGGCCCGGGAACTGGAGGCGCTGATGCGCCGGCCGGGTCTATGCGGCGTGGAGATCGCTGCCAGCGTCCGCGGAGTCTATCTCGGCGATGATCGCTTCCGCCCCTTCTGGGCGGCCGCCGAGGCGAACGGCGCGTTGGTCTTCATCCACCCCACCACGCGGGGATTCGACCATCCGGTCTTCGCCGACTATTACCTCACGAACACGGTTGGCAATCCGATGGAAACGACGATCGCCGCGTCCCATATGATCATGGCCGGCGTAATGGAAACGCATCCCCGGCTGAAGGTCCTGCTGGCGCACGGCGGCGGGGCGATCCTGGCCCTGCGGGGCCGGCTGGAGCACGCACATCGCGTCGTGGCCTCAGCGAAGGCGCGCCTGCGCGAACCGGTCGACGCGTCACTGCGGCGGTTCTACTTCGACACGGTGACGCACGACGCCGGCGTGCTCCGTGACCTGATCGCCTTCGCAGGCGCAGACCACGTGCTGGCGGGATCGGACTATCCCTTTGACATGGGCGTCGAGCGCCCGGGAGATGCGGTGCGGGCGCTTGGGCTGCGGGCGAGCGACGAGGCGAACATCCTGGGCG
Source organism: bacterium (assembly GCA_041487495.1). Taxonomy (GTDB): domain Bacteria; phylum Sysuimicrobiota; class Sysuimicrobiia; order Sysuimicrobiales; family Humicultoraceae; genus JBGPNN01. The sequence goes on along the minus strand of JBGPNN010000165.1, from coordinate 4,955 downwards.
GCAACGCCCGGACCCTCGGTCTGGTGTCCTAAACTGGAGGTGGCGATTGCCGGTCCGTGACGCGAAGGTGAAGGCCGCACTAGAGCACTGGGCGCCGCGTTTCACGGCGCAGGGCGTCGACTACAACGACTTCATGCGCACCACCGCCCGGGTGAGCAAATGGACCCAGTGGCTGGGCGCCTGGGTCGCCACCGGCGACACACACGCGCAACTGGCGCGTGACGCGGAGGGCCGGGGCTGGCGCTTGACCGCGGGTGAAGCGTATGTGCAGGCGGCGCTCTGCTACCACTTTGCCAAATTTGTGTGGATGCTGAACCGGCGCAAGCAGCGCGCAGCGGCGGACAAAGCCGTCGCGGCGCTCCGCGAGGCGCACCGGTTGCTGGACCCCACCGCCGAGCGCATTGAGGTGCCCTTCGAGGGGACGACGATGGTCGCCAACCTGCGCCGGCCCACCGGCAACCAGCCCCCGCTGGTGATCCTCATCCCCGGGCTCGACTCGACAAAAGAAGAGTTCTTCTACTGGGAAAACGTCTTTCTCAGGCGCGGTATGGCCACGCTCTCGCTCGACGGCCCCGGCCAAGGTGAGACGGGCTACGCCACATATATCCGGCCCGATTATGAAATTGCCGTGCGCACCATGCTCGACGCGCTGGCCGCCCGGGCCGACCTGGATCTCAGCCGCGTGGGCGCAGCCGGCGTGAGCCTGGGTGGCTACTATGCGCCACGCGCGGCCGCGTTCGAGCCACGAATTAAGGCGGTCGTCGCCATCGGCGGCCCGTACAGTTTCGGCGAGTGCTGGGAGGGGACGCCACCGCTGACCCGCGACACGTTCCGACGTCACTCCGGCGCAAGGACCGAAGCGGCCGCCCGCAAGAAAGCCGCGCTGTTGAGTCTCCACGACGTGCTGCCCCGGGTCCGGCAGCCATTGCTGGTCGTCTTTGGGAAACTCGACCGGCTGATCCCCTGGCAGCAGGCCGAACGCGTCGCCGCCGAGGCGCCCAACGCGCGGCTGGTCATGTATCCCGACGGCAACCACGTCTGCAACAACATTCCCTATAAGTACCGGCCGCTGGTAGGCGACTGGATGATGGAAACGCTGGCCCGTGTGGGGTAAGTGATGATTCGGAAGGAGGGTGTTGATGATGGCTCGTAGGATCGCCTGGCTCCCCTCGCTGTTCCTGCTGGTTGCGGTGGCGGTGGCCGTCGTCCCCGTCGCCCATTCGGCACCGCCGGCGGGCCCCATGTACCCGCCGGAAGGCCCAAAGCGCAAGATCGTCCTGGGCATGCCGGTCGTGCCGCCAAACGTGGTCCACACGCCGATGGCGCTGGCCAAGTTCTTCGGCTACGCCGACAAGTTCAACATCGACCTGGAGATCAAGAACTTCGAAGGCTCGACCCGCGCGCTTACTGCGGCGATCGCCGGCGACGTCCAAGTCGGCACCCTCGACTGCGTCAACGCGTTTGGGAACGGCGTGCCGCTAGTTGGCTTCTGGGGCGGCGCACCCAAGCTGCCCGTCGTCATGGTCGCGCGCGACCCCATTAAGGACATCAAGGACCTGCGTGGCAAGAAGATCGGGATGTCCAGCCCGCCGGGTGGGTTCATCGACCGGATGAACCGCGCCGTCCTGGCGGCGGCGAACATCAAGCCCGAGGAGGTCACGATCGTGCAGACGACGACCGCCGGGCGCGTGCCGTCACTGATCTCGGGACAAACCGACACCGCGATCTTCCACTACGAACAGGCCAGTCTGTTGCTGCGCCAGATGCCCGGCACCCGCGTGATCTTCGATCTGCAGAACGGGCTGCCCGAGTATCAGTTCCACGTCTACTGCGGCATGCGGCAGTTCGTCCAGCAGAACCGCGAGGCTATCATCGATCTCGTCGCAGCTTCGATCCTGGCCGTTCGCCACGCGGTCAACAACCGCACCGAAGCGATTAAGGCCCTCGCCACGCTCACGGGCGCGGGGGAGATGGACGCCGGGTATGCGTACGCGCAGATGATTGCCCGCTGCGTCTGGTCGCGCAACCTGGGGCTCGATGTCAAGCGAATCGACTGGACCATCGACTACGCGTTCCAGGGCGGCGAGATGAAACAAAAGTACGCCGGCCGGCAGCTCCTCGATATGACCATCGCCAACGAGGCGCTGCGGCGGGCCGGCGGACCGGTGCCGGTCCAGGCGGGGTGCCAGTAGCGTTGGGCACCGGCAACGTCAAGATCCGCGTCGAGGGCGCCGCGCGCACGTTTGTCGGCGGCGCTGTCATCGCGCTCGCCGGCGTGAATCTGGAGATCTATGAGAATGAGATCGCTTGCATCGTCGGGCCCAGCGGGTGCGGGAAGACCACCCTCCTGCGCTGTCTGGATGGCCTGGTGCCGCTCTCCGAAGGCACGGTCCGGATCGACGATAGGGTTGTCACGCGACCGCCTAAGAACGTGGCGGTCGTCTTCCAGCACTTTGGGCTCTTTCCCTGGAAGACGGTGTCCGCCAACACCGCCTACGGCCTGAAACTGGCCGGCGCGACGAAAGACACGATCGAGGCGCGCGTCTCGCGCGTCCTGAAGCTGGTGGGGCTGGCCGGCTTCGAGAAGGCCTACCCCTACCAGCTTTCGGGCGGGATGCAGCAGCGCGTCGGGCTGGCCCGGGCGCTGGCCACCGAACCCGAGATTCTCTTGATGGACGAACCGTTTGCATCACTCGACGCCCAGACGCGGGAGATCTTGCAGGAAGAGACTTTGCGCATTCTGGAAGAAGAGCGCAAGACGATTGTCTTCATCACGCACAGCATCGACGAGGCGATCCTCCTCGGTGACCGCGTCATCGTCATGACGGCGCGGCCCGGCCGTGTGAAGCAGATCCTGCCCGTCCCCTTCCCCAGGCCCCGGCGACTGGCGGCCGTGCGCGCCGACCCCGCGTTTGGCGAACTGCGCGCGCGCCTGTGGGACCAGCTTCGCCAGGAGATCCACTAGACGTGGCCCTGGAGCTGCAGGAGCGGCAGGCGGTGCAGTCGGCCGCCGCGCGCCTGAGCCGGCGCCAGCGCTCGAAGGATCACGCCATCCGCGTGGGCGCCGTCGCCGTCATCTTCCTGCTCTGGGAAGCGCTGGGCCGCCAGATGAACCCGCTGCTGTTCACGCCGCCCTCTCAGATCGCCCGGGCGGCCGTCTATGTCGTGGGATCGGGTGAATTGTGGAAATACCTGAGCGTGAGCCTGAAATCTTTCGGGATCGGGGTCAGCCTCGGGACCGTGGCGGGCATCGTGATGGGCGTGGCCATGGCGCGGTTCCGTCCCCTCGATCTCTCGCTCGAACCCTTCATGATCGCGCTCTACTCAACTCCAACGGTCGCGCTGGTCCCGCTGATCGTCGTCTGGTTCGGCACCGGCGACAAAGCGAAGGCGGTGGTGATCTTCCTCTTCGCCCTGTTTCCCATCTTGCTCAACACCTACCAGGGCGTGAAGAACGTCGACCCGCGGCTGCTCGAAGTGGCGCGATCGTTTCGCAGCACGGAGCGTGAACTATGGTTCGACGTCATCGTGCCGGCCTCGCTGCCGTTCATCGTCGCCGGGGTGCGCCTGGGTATCGGCCGCGGGCTGGTCGGCATGGTGATCTCCGATCTGCTGCTCGCCGTCTCGGGGATCGGCTATCTGATGGTGCGATACGGGCAGCTCATCCAGATCGACCGATTGTTCGTCCCGGTCGTGACCCTCGCATTGCTTGGGGTCACGCTGGTGCAGCTCTTGCGATGGCTCGAGATAAAGGTCGCGCCCTGGCAGCAGGCAGGACGCGACGATTGATCTGAGGAGGGATCCAGTGACACCGTACGATTTCAGCACCAGCCGCGGCGCGCTCGACAACTGGGCCAACTTCGCCAACCTCCACGGGTCGCCGTACTACGAGGACGCCGTCTACGACCGATTCTCCGACGCCGAGCACCGCCGGCGCTTCGACGTGGTCCGCCAGAAGATGGACCGGCTCGGCCTGCAGGGGCTGATCGTCTGCGGCGCGCCCAGCCACTGGTCATACGGCGGCGGGATGTTCTGGCTCACCAATCACCGCGAATGGCACGCGCTCTCCGTGTACCTGTTCGTGCCACGCGACGGCGAGCCGATGCTGACCTACGGCATGGGCGGCACGCACATCGAGGCGACGCGCCGCGCGGTGGCGGTCAAGGACGTGCGGCCGGCGGGCCGGGGCAACTTCGCGGAAGTGCTGGCCGCACGCATCAAGGAGCAGGGGCTGGACAACACGCGGATCGGCATCACCGAGATCGACCCGCGTTACGGCGACTTCCTCCCGGTCAACCAGTACCGGACGCTGACCGAGCATCTCCCGGCGGCGCGGTTTGAGTTCCAGAAGGACTTCTTCCACGAGTTCATGGTGGTCAAGAGCGCCGAGGAGCTGGCGAGGGTGCGGAAGGCCGGCGACCTGGTCGGGCGTGCGCTGCAGGCGGTTGTGAAGGCCGCCAAGCCCGGCGTGACAGAATACCAGTTGAAAGCCGCGGCGTCCTGCGCCATCCTGGACGGCGGCGGTGAGCTCGACTTCTGCATCATTGGATCGACCCCGATGGGCAACCCGCGGATGATCTTCGGGAACCCCCGGCCGTCGGCCCGGCGTCTGCAGCAGGGCGACATCATCCTCAACGAGCTCGCGGCCGGCTACGAAGGCTACACGGCGCAGTCCGGCGTGCCGATCTGTGTCGGACCGCCGACCGAGCAGGTGCGCCGGATGTTCGACGAGGTCGTGCTACCGGGGTTCAACCTGCTCGCGGCGGAGTTGCGCCCCGGAAACAGTTTCCATGCCATGGTCGAGAAAGCGAAGTTCTTCCGGCAGAAGGGCTACCAGGCGCGCCCCACCATCCTGCACAACATCGACCTGGTCACGCACGCGCCTGACGTCCGGGTCGGGGGGTTCCACGCCGACCCGGCTGATGCGATCATGAAGCCGGGCATGACGCTGATGT
>JBGPNN010000164.1:0-7802 GCA_041487495.1 bacterium | reverse complement strand
GGGCCGGTTGGGCCGGAGCCGGACTGGCGGGCTGGACACCGTACCCGATCAGAATCAGAACGACGACCAGCGAGACGATGAACAAGGGCCCGTGTGCGCGAGATCTGAGCACGCTTCTCACAGGTTCACCTCGTTAGCAGAGAGATTGTCCTACAGTTCTGCTCCAGATCCGTCGCCCTTTCCTCCCGCATGAGCGGTGGATACATAACTTCCCGCGGCGCGGGAGTCAACAAGATTCGAGGTTTCGCCCCCAAGGGGGACGGCAACTGCGCGCGGAAGAGATCAACAACAGGTGATATGTCCGTGGGATCCGATTCTGACGCTTCTCCACCCGCGCTGGCTACGCCGATTAGTCGATCGGCGCTGGCCTCTGCACCAATGGTCGCAGCATCGGGCGCACTGGCCTGGCTCATGTTCGCGCACTTCTCCAACGACCTGTACGTCAACTACCTCAACGCGCTGCTGCCACTGCTGGCCGATGCGCATCACTTCAGCCTCGCACAGGCCGGCCTGCTAGTATCGATCTCCACGATCACCGGATCGCTCCTACAGCCGCTGTTCGGCTACCTCGCCGACAATACGCGCCTTCGCGCGGTCGCAGCCGTCGGGCTGTCGAGCACGGCGCTCGGGGCGTCCTTACTGGGCGTGGCACCATCGTATCTTGCGCTCGCGTGCCTCACTGGACTCTTCGGCTTCGGCATCGCAGCGTTCCACCCGCAGTCGGCGGGATTCGTGCATATGCTGTCGGGTGAGCGCAAGGGCACGCGCATGGCGACCTACATCATGGCCGGCCAGACCGGACAGGCCTTGAGCCCCCTGATCGCGGCGTATGTCGCGGTTCGCGCCGGGCTCCCCTGGGTCGCCGTCACCGCGGTCCCGGGGTTGATCGTGGCCCTCGTCCTCCTGCGCGTCGTCCCGTGGCACCTGCGCACGCCGCACCGATCTGCCGCGCCAGGCGGCCCGGGGAGCCTGCGGGTCGCCCTGCGCCAGAACATGGGCGGGCTGCTTCGGCTGATAGGCCTCGTGCTGTCGCGGTCGCTGGTTGTGCAGTCTATGCTCGTGCTGCTGCCGTTCCTCTATCGCGCGCGCGGCGCCCCGGTAACCACGGGCGCGGCGGCGATTACCGCGATGGTTTTCGCCGGGGCCTTGGGCGGGATGGCCGCGGGCTATCTCTCGGATCGCTACGGCCGGCGGCGGGTACTGTTCGTCTCGTTCCTGATCGCCACTCCGCTGTTCCTCGGAGGCATCTTGAGCACAGGGCCGGCGTCGATCATCCTCCTGGCCCTGGGAGGCGGCGCCCTGTTCGGGTCATCGTCGCTCGTGACGGTTGAGGCGCAAAGTCTGCTCCCGGCCCACGCGAGCACGGCCGCCGGTCTGATGATGGGCGTGGGGATGGGCATGGGTGGCCTGTTGGTTGGGACACTCGGCGCGCTGGCACAGATCTTTGGGATCATCCCAATCCTGACCGTGGTCAGCCTGCTGCCGGTGCCGGGGAGTCTGCTGACGTTGACACTGGCGCGACCCGCGGACGCTGAACAACGCCGCCAGCGCTGATTCGTTTGGCTGCAAACACTTCGAGGTCGGGAGGCGAAATGGCATGCGCACGTCGTTGCTCTTCGCGTGCATGGTGGCCCTGAGCGTTGCGCTGCTCGCGATGGCATCCGACGCCCAAGTTCGTATCGGGACGGCCGCCTTTGGCGATTGGCGATCCGACGCTCCGGGGGTGCAGCGTCACATCACCCCGGCCGACCTCCCCCCACCGAAGAGCGCGACCGAGGCTGACAGTGCCGTTGTTCGAGCGGGCGCACGGATTATCGAGCGTCCCGCGAACGCGGCGCCAAGGGTACCCGCCGGATTTTCCGTTGACGTCTATGCCACCGGGCTCAGCGTCCCGCGTGTCGTCCGCCGAGCGCCCAACGGCGATATCTTCGTGGCAGAGAGCGGCGCCGGTCGTATTCGCGTCTTCCGCGCGCCCGATGGGGCCGCCAGGCCTGTACAGCAGGAGACCTTTGCCGAGAACCTGCAGCGGCCGTACGGTATCGCTTTCTACCCGGCCGACAACCCGCGCTTCGTCTATGTCGGCGAAACGCACCAGGTCGTACGCTACCCATACAGCAACGGCGATCTCAAGGCGAGTGGACCTGCGCAGGTTATCATCCCCAACATCCCGGCGTCCGGACACTGGACGCGCGACCTCGCCGTCGCGCCCGATGGCAACCGGCTGTTCGTCGCCGTCGGATCAGGATCGAACGTGGCGGGCGGCATGCCGTCCCGCAGCGCAGAGGACATCCGCGCCTTCGAGGCCACGCACGGCCGCGGCGCCGCCTGGGCCGGTGAGGAGAATCGCGCCGTGGTGCGGGCGTTCGATCCGGACGGCCGCCAGGTGCGGAACTACGCCACCGGTCTCCGCAATTGCTCCGGGCTTGGTGTCCAACCCGGCACTGGTACCCTCTGGTGCGTCGTCAACGAACGCGACCTTCTCGGCGACAATGTCCCTCCCGATTACGTCACGCGGGTCCAGCAAGATGCATTCTACGGCTGGCCATGGTACTACATAGGGGCCAACGAGGATCCGCGGCTCAAGGGCGCGCGCCCGGATCTGCGGGGCGCCGTCACGGTCCCCGACGTGTTGATCCAGGCGCACTCCGCGACGCTGGGGATCGTCTTCTACGATGGCACGCAGTTTCCATCAGAGTACCGCGGTGATGCCTTCGTCACGCTGCACGGTTCGTGGAACCGGGAGATCCGGACGGGATACAAGGTGGTCCGCGTGATGATGCGCGATGGCCGCCCGACGGGCGTCTACGAAGACTTCCTGACGGGATTCGTGGCGGACAACGACAGGGTCTGGGGACGGCCGGTCGGGGTAGCGGTGATGCGCGACGGCTCGCTGCTGGTGACAGAGGACGGCAACAACACGATCTGGCGAGTATCCTACCGCAGGTGAAGTCAGCCTCTGAGGATCACCGTCAGGTTCCCCGTGCCGAAGATGAGCAGGAAGTGGTCTGGATACCGCTCGAGCACGCGATACTGATAGCGCGGCAGCAAGACGACATCATCGTAGACGACCGGCCGCACTACCGTGACGTACTCGGGATAGATCGCCACGACATTCCGCGGAATCACGATGAAGCGCGAGCGCCTGTACCCGTCGAAGTAGTCGCGCTGGTATCCGATGTAAGGGTCACGCCAGCGCCCGTCGAAACCACCACGCGGGTAACCGGCCGAATACCCTCGCCTGTACCCTGCGAACTGGCCATACCAATAACCCCTTCCAATGAAACGGTCGCGCTTGTGCTCGCGCCTGCCATCTTTCGCCAAGGCCGGCGCGGCGGTTCCGAGAACCGTGGCCAGAAAGAACACGACCAGGAGGACTCCTGTCATCCGACGCATTGCGAAACCCCCTCGCGGATTTTCTGTCACTCCTTGCTCCTACCACAGAAGCGCCGTGCAGTCCTTCCTAATTTCTACGTGGCGCCTTGCCCGAAGGTTCCCTGGTGAGGAGACTCGCAGCAGTTGACCGAGCGCGTCATCACCACCCGCGAACTCAACCGCGCGCTGTTGGCCCGACAACTGCTCCTCACGCGCGCGCGCATTCCACTGACCCACGCCCTCGAACGCGTGGCCGGCCTCCAGGCCCAGTACGCCCCTTCGGCATATGTGGGGCTTGCGGCTTTCCACGCCCCCTCAACGACGTCTTGACCATCTTGATCTAGTCCAGTAAACTAACACTAGAGGCATGGTCGATGGCAGACAACGTCATCAACGTCCACGAGGCGAAAACGCACCTTTCTGAACTCCTGGATCGGGTCAAAGCCGGGGAGGAGATTGTGTTGGCCAAGTACGGTAAGCCCTTCGCCAGGCTAGTCCCGTACGAGGCCCCGAGGAAGCGCATCTTGGGATTCCTCGTGGGGCACGTGCCGAAGTCCTTCTTCGAGCCTCTACCCGAAGAGGAACTCGCAGCGTGGCGATGACCCTGCTCCTCGACACGCACGTTTTCTTGTGGGCGCTGATGGAGCCCAGGCGACTCTCCAAGCGCGCCCGCGTGCTCGTGGAAGATCGGGCGAACACCGTCGTGGTATCCAGCGCGTCGGCCTGGGAGATCGCCACGAAGCATCGCCTGGGTAGGCTCGCGGGCGCCGAAACGGTCGTCGCGGGCTACCGCCGCCACCTGCAGCGTCTGGGCGGTGTTGAACTCCCAATGACCTCGGAGCACGCACTGACGGCTGGTGCCTTTACGGTAGCGCACCGTGATCCCTTTGACCGGATGCTGGCCGCTCAGGCGCAGATCGAGGGGGTGCCCCTCCTCACCGAAGATCGCGCTTTTGCCGCGTTTGACGTCACGTGTATCTGGTGAGGAGCATGAGCGCACGGTTGTGGCAGCGACTCGAGGACGATCTGACCCGGCGCGTCGCGGGATTCCCGGGTGCGGCAGGCGTCTTTGTCAAAGACCTGACGCGGGGCGAGGTCATCGCCATCGGGGCGGACGACCTGTACCCCACCGCCTCCACGATCAAGATCCACATCCTCACGCAGTTGCTGCGCCGCGCCGAGCGGGGTGAGATCGATCTCGCGCAAAAGATCCGTATTGGACCTTCTGTGCGCGTACCCGGCAGCGGTGTCCTCACGTACATGGAGGGTGATCTCGAGCTCACCATCCTCGACGTGGCGATCCTGATGATCATCGTCTCGGATAACACCGCCACAAACCTGTGCATCGATCTGGCCGGCATGGACGCCACCAACGCGCTCATACGAGAGTTGGGGCTGACGCGCACGACGCTGCGCCGCAAGATGCAGGATCAAGCCGCGGTGGCCCGCAATGACGAAAACGTCGCCACGCCCGCCGAGTGCGTCGCCATGCTCGAGAGGCTCCTCGCCGGTCAGCCAACGCCCTGGGTCGCTGAGCGGGCGCTGGCGATCCTCAAAAAACCCAAGCGCGGGTGGTTTAACGCCGCCGTGCCTCCCACCGTGCCGATGGCGAACAAGCCCGGCGGGATGGATCGGGTCAAGTGCGATGCCGGAGTTGTGTTCCTTCCGCGCCGGCCCTATGCGATGGCGATCATGACCGCGTTTGGGATGCAGGAGGCAGGCGACCAGGAACGGTGGGTCGTGGAAGCCGCGCGTGCCGTGCACGAGACGATGGTGATCCTCGATCGAACCAGCGACTATGGCCAAGGCCTCGTCGTCTAGGTAGCGGGCTCGTCGATTTCCACCTTTGTCAATTGATCGCCTTGCCGAATCGCGTTCACCACGTCTTGCCCCTCGACGACTTTCCCGAACACCGTGTGTTTCCCGTCCAGATGGGGCTGTGGAGCATGTGTGATGAAGAACTGGCTCCCGTTCGTGTTCGGCCCGGCGTTGGCCATCGAGATCACGCCTGTCTCGTGTCGTGAGGGATTCCCCTTGGTCTCATCCTCGAAGCGGTACCCGGGTCCGCCGCGTCCCGTGCCGGTCGGATCGCCCCCCTGGATCATGAAGGCGGCGATCACCCGATGGAACGTCCCGCCGTCGTAAAAGCCCTCACGCGCCAGGAAGACGAAGTTGTTCACGGTCTTCGGCGCGTGCTGCGGATGCAACTCCACTGTGATCGCGCCCTTCGCGGTCTGTATCCGGGCCCGGTACTCCTTCTTGGGATCGATCGCCATGGGCGGCGGGGACGTCCATTGCTTCATCGCCATTATGGTCTCCTGAACTTCGACGCGGCGCTACTATCACCTGTGCAAGCGGTTGACGCCGAGATTCGCCCCGGCGACAAGAATCACCGCGGCTGCCGCTGCCGCATACATCGTGGCCCACAACCACCACAGCCTCACCAGGTCCGGCCCTGAAAACACTTGGAACAGATAGAAGCCTCCAATCGCATTTTGCGCAGTATGGAACAATATGGCTAGTAGCGCGCTCTCACGTGCGTTGTAGTACACCCAGTTGATAAGAATGGCCGAAGCAATCGCCCCGACGAGATACGCTGCTACAGACGGAGCAGCCAAAGCAACCGGCAAGTGCCACCCCGCGATGAGGACCCCAAGCAACAAGGTGTTGACCAGCGGCGAACGGCCGACAGGAAATCTTGGCAGGGCATAGCCGCGCCAGCCGGGCTCCTCCCCCAACGGCGCGTCAACCATGGCCATAGGAAACAGCACGAAGAGGCTGTACCAGGGACCGAGTTGCGCCAATCCGCCCATGGCCGCGCCGAGAGCAATGTTGAGAGACACCGCGGCAAGCGCGAGGACAACGGGCACGAGCAACGCCGCCACATACCATATGAGCCCAACACGCCAACGCACACAGCGGCGCAGCAGGTCTTTTAGCCCGTCCCCTCCACGGGTGGCACCCGCCACGATGAGAGCGGCGAGCAACGGCCCAACCGGGAAGAGAAAGGGCACTTTGGGCCAGACCGCGGAGAGAAAGTAGTTCCCCCACGAGAGCCCATACGCAACCACGAAAAACGCCGTGAGCGAGTGCTGTTTTGTGGCCAAAATCACGCTGTTCATCAATTTCGCAAGACGTCCGGCCAGGACCTCTAGAACCCCGTGTCGTATGAATCAAGACACCCGAGAGGATCGGACGATGACGCTACACAAAGATCGAGTTGCCCTTGTGACCGGCGCGGCGCGTGGCCTGGGATGGGGAATCGCCCGGGCGTTTGGCCTCGCGGGCGCACGCGTGTGCGCGACAGATATTCGCGACGACGACCTTGCGCGCTGTGCTCGAGACCTTGCCGCCGACGGTACCGACTTTCTGACGTGCCGCTCCGATGTTGCCGACCTCGCCGAGTGCCAGCGTCTGGTGAAGACCATCGTCGACCGCTGGGGGCGGCTGGACGTGGTGGTCCACAACGCGATTTACATGCCGCTGATCACGTTTGAAGCGACGACCCCGGATGAGTGGTCGCGCCAGATCAATGTCGGCATCGGCGGGCTGTTCAACTGCGCGTACGCCGTGTGGAATCAGATGAAGGCGCAAGGCGGAGGCCATATCATCGGCATCGCCAGCGGTTCGAGTATCCGCGGCTACAAAGAGGAAATCGCCTACTGCACGATCAAGCACGGCATCGAAGGATTTGCCAAAGCGATCTCGTTCGAAGCCAAGACCCACAACATCGCGGTCAACACGATGGGTCCGGGTGCCCGCATCAAGCCGACACGCATGACCTGGGCCGAGTACGATCGAGCGCCGGCGGACCTCCGGGCGACCTGGACCGACCCGGCCGAACTCGGCAAAGCGTGGGTCTGGCTCGCCGCACAGCCACCCAGTCGATTTTGCGGCTACCGATTCGACGCCGGGAAGCTTGTCCAGACGATCGACCGGGAGGGTGACGACTTCGAGTTCACGCCCCAAAAGGTCACACTCTATCCGGATGACTTTCGCGCGCGCCAGGACTGGTACGGCAAGTATGTTGACTAGAAAAATCCGTGTTTCTGGGAGCGTCCAACGTTGACAACAATATATGATTCTTTGAAGTGGAACGAAGTCCGAATCACTGCCCACGCGGCCGCGCAGTACATCCCGCTGAAGTATGGCGAAGCCGGTACAAGTGGCACTCGCGCGACGCTCATCGCCGGCACGCACGGCGATGAAGGGCCCTGGTCCGCCCTGGCGATCAGAATGTTTTGCCAGCGCCCTCTTGCGCAGCTCAAAGGACGCCTGCGCGTCATCTTTACGGCCAACGCCCTCGCCGCCGAGGTCGAACGCCGCAATTCCTGGATCGATTCCCCAAACCCTATCGACCTGGACAGCGTGTTCCCCGGCAAGAAAGAAGGCTCGCACACCGACCGGCTCGCGACAGCCATTGCCCCGTT
>JBGPNN010000163.1:0-7815 GCA_041487495.1 bacterium | reverse complement strand
TTGGATGGCACAACTTTGCGGAGCTGTATGACCTGATCTGCTCACTGGGGAAACAACTCCCCTAATCCGAAGGGGGACCATCATGCGCAAGTGGCATCTAGGACTCATGAACTATGGTGAGATTGGGGCGATCGCCAAAGACCGGGCCGCGCTCTTGATCCCGATCGGATGCGTCGAGCAGCATGGACCGGCCGGCTTCACGGGCGCGGACACGTTTCTGGCCGACTACGTGTGTCGCGGGGCGGCGGAGGCGCTCGACGACGTCTATGTCGCACCGCCCCTCTGGTTTGGCTACACGCCGTACACCAGTTTTCCCGGCACCGTGAGCCTGCGCCTGGCGACGCTCGAGGCCGTCGTGCAGGACGTGGTCGAAGGGTACATCGCCCACGGCTTCCGCCACATCGTCGTGGTGAACAACCATGGGCCGAATGAGGCCGCCATCGAGCCCGTCGCGGCCCGAGTCCGGAAACAGCATGGCCTCGTCCTGAGCATCCTCTACCCCTGGCGGCTGGCGAATCATGTGGCGACCGATCTCTACCCGGACGCGCGGGCGGTGTATGGCCACGGCGGTGAACCCACGATCTCCGTCATGATGGCGCTCTCGCCCGGCACCATTACGCTGCCCGGTGCCGCCGCGCGTGGCTATGTGAGCCCGGAGGGCCCCTTCCAGGTGACGTCGTACCGCGCCGCCCGATTCGCCGGCTTTGAGATCGGGTTGTTCAATGAAGCGTCCCGCGTCCTGCCGAGCGGCGCGAGTGGCGATTGGACGGTGGCGTCTGAGGAGCGCGGCCGTGAGATTCTTCGACGAATGGTAGATTACGCGATTCAGTTCGTGCCCGCCTTTCTGCGCTTGAGCCGGGACATGCAGCGCCTGTGAGGCAGGTCATCAAAGTCGGCCGGCTGATCGACGGGACCGGCGCGCCCCCCCGCCGCGATGTGGCGCTCATCGTCGACGACAAGCGAATTGCCGATATCCGGCCGATCGCGGCTCTCCACACATTCGACGGCCCGGTGCGCGTGTACGACTGTCCCGCGCTCACCGCCATGCCGGGGATTATCGATTGTCACGATCACCTCGCGCACCTCGGTCTCGACCTCAAGCGACGCTTCAACACACCCCCCAGTCTGGCCGTCCTTCAGGCGGGGCGGTGGGTGACGGACACGCTGATGGCTGGGATCACGACGGTTCGTGATGCGGCGGGCGTGGATCTTGGGGTCAAGATGGCGGTGGACCAGGGCGTCATTCCCGGCCCACGCCTCTTCATCAGCCTGGTGATCATCACACAGACAGGCGGGCACGGCGACCTGACGCAGGCCTCAGGCGTCTCGACGGATTTTCCTCGACTGCCCGGAGTTCCCGATGGCATCGCCGACGGCATCGACGGTGTCCGGCAGAAGACGCGGGACGTGCTGAGGTTGGGCGCCGACTGGATCAAGGTGGCGACGAACGGAGGATCGGGCTCGCCGCGGGGCGGGTACATGACCCCGGAGTTCAGCCTGGACGAGCTCAGGGTGATCGTCGACGAGGCCCACAGCAAAGGCGTGCGCGTGATGGCGCACGCGCACGGCGGCGCAAGCCTGAGCATGTGTCTGGCGGCGGGTGTCGACACCATTGAGCACGGCTCCTTCGCGGATGAGGCCCAGATGCACGAAATGGCGCGCCGGGGCATCTGGCTGGTCCCGACGCTCAGCGTGACGCAGCGGATGGTCGAACGGATTCGAGATGATCCAACGTCTGTGCCCGCCTATACGCGGGCGAAGATCGGCGGGGTGTTGGACGCCAAGCACTGGATGCTGAAGCGGGCGATGGAACTCGGGGTGCCCATCGCGATGGGCACGGACGCCGGAGCCCTCGGGCACGCGAAGAACGCCCACGAACTCGTCTACATGGTCGAGGCGGGTATGAGCGCCATGCAGTCGATTGTGGCCTCGACCGCCATGGGTGCAAAGTTGCTGGGACGAGAGGATGAGTTGGGCACCCTGCAGCCGGGTAAGTTCGCAGATATCGTTCTGATCGACGGCGATCCGCTGGCCGACATTCGTGTCATGGCGGACCCAACGAGGGTGAACATGGTCATGAAGGACGGCGAAGTGTACAGGGGAGGAACGACGTTATGAGCGCCGTTCCGCAACCTCGGTCAGTGACGGTGTGCCGTACGTATAGAAGGTCTCGGGGAGCCGTCCCCCAAACCAGATGCTGCTCTTCTCTAGATCGGATTCGTTGGCCACGTCCCACACCACGGTCTTCCACTCCGGGTCGAAGATCAGGTAGCCGGCATCGCCAAAGAGCTCCACGCGGGTGCCTCCAGGCTCGAACACGTAAATGAACATGGCCTGTGTCGTGCCGTGCTTGCCTGGTCCCGTCTCGATCTTGATCCCGTAATCGGCGCACACGTCGGCCGCATCGGTCAGGTGCTGCGGGTACCCGTACCAGTACGCCAGATGGTGAAACCGGCCGGCGGCGCCCGTGGCGTCGCGCATGACCGCGATCTCGTGCACCAGCGGGCTCACGCTCAGCCACGCGCCGACTTCGGCCCCGCCTTCGCCGATCTTCTGCTCGCGCAGCCGGAACCCAAGCGACTCCTGCAGCAACTCCCGGACGGGACCGTCGCTGCGCGCCAGCAGGTTCACATGATCCAACCGCCGCACGGGGATTCCGCGCAGCGGCCGTTTCTGTGGCCGGTTGCGCAGCAGACTCCGCTTCTCCGGCGGGGCCTGGTAATACTCGACCTCCCACAACACCTCCATCGGGTGACCGTCAGGAGTGACGAAACGGTACGCGCGCCCGTGCCCGAGATCGCCGTCGATCCAGCCCTTCCCGTGGCCGGACGCGGCGAGGCGGCGGGCCAGAGTCTGCAGGGCATCTTCCGATGCCGCGCGCCAGGCGATGTGCCCGAGTCCCGGCTCGCTCGCCTCGGTGAGCCGCAGTGTGTGATGATAGAAGTCCTCGTACGCACGCAGGTACACGGAACGCCCATCGCGCGCGCTCTCCTCGAGTCCCAGCACGTCGCGGAAGAACCAGAGCGATTCCTCCATGCGCGGTGTGAAGATCTCGACGTGGGCGAGCTGCGCGAGCAGGGGCTCGGGCGCGCTCATGTCTTGGCTCCATCGCCTGCTTCTGACGCCGCGATTTCTCGGAGGACCTGCGAGCCGATGTTGACCGCGGAAAGTCCCCTGAACAGGAACGCGAGCCCCATCACGGCGGTGAGCTCCTCCCAGGTCGCCCCCGCGCGCCGCGCGGCGATGGCGTGGATCCGGGCGGCATCCTGCAGGTTCACGAGCAGCATCCCAAAGAGCATAAGCTGTGCCGTCTTGGCGTCAAAGCACGGGGGGTTCATGAAGTGCCGGCGCATTTGCTCCTGCAGCCGGAGACCCTCCGGGTCGAGCCGCGACATCAGGTCCGCCCGGGCGTTGAAGCGGGGCGGCACGAACCCCAATAGGTCGACATAGACCTTCCGCAACTCGTCGAGATCCTTTTGTGAGAGCTTCGGCTCGGGCAGTGATTCCATCGCTGTTCCCACCTCTGGCGCTAGGTTTGCCACGACCCGGCGCACTCCTGCGGGTATCAGCGCTCTGGTCGTGTATTGTATGCGTATGAAAACCACGGCCGTGATTGACATCTCGCCAGAAGCCTTCCGCAAACTCGGCTACCGCGCCGTCGATCTTCTCGCCGACCACCTTGCGGCGCTGGCGCGGCCCGAGACGCCCGTCCGGACGCCCGTGCCCGAGACCTTGCGCCGGCATTTCATGACGCAGCCTCTCCCCGTCGAGCCGGGCGATCCGGCGATGCTGCTCGATGCCTTCCGCGATCGCATCCTGGCCTACCCGATGGGGAACGCCAGCCCGCGATTTTTTGGGTGGGTGAATTCGCCGCCGGCGCCCCTTGGGGTCCTGGCCGAGTTGCTGGCCGCAGGGCTGAACGCCAGTGTGGCGGGCGGGGACCACGCCGCCACCTATGTCGAGCACGCCGTGCTGAACTGGTTGAAGGCGCTGCTCGGATACCCGGCCGACAGCGGCGGCCTCCTCACCAGCGGCGGGAGCGTAGCCAACCTCATCGGCCTGGCGGTGATGCGGGCGGTCAAGGCGGAGGGAAACATCCGCACCGAGGGCTTCCAGCGCCAATCCCGTCCCTTGGTACTCTACACGTCTACCCAGGGGCACAGTTCCATACAGAAGGCCGTGGAATTGCTGGGGTTTGGAAGTCGGGCGCTCCGCGCCATTCCGGTGGATGGTGATTTCCGGATGGACGTCGCGCGCCTGAAGACGCAGATCAGCGCTGATCGGGCCGCCGGGTTGCGCCCTGTGTGCGTGGCGGCGAACGCGGGCACGGTCAATACGGGCGCGATCGACCCCCTGGACGCGATCGCCGACGTCTGCAACGCGGAGGGGCTCTGGTTTCACGTCGACGGCGCGTATGGGGCACTCGGCATACTCGCGGAGCAGACTGGGGGAGCGCAGGGGCTCTACAGGGACATCGATCGTGCCGACAGCTTGGCCATGGATCCCCACAAATGGCTGTATGTCCCGGTAGAGTGCGGGTGTGTCCTAGTGCGCGATGCGGCCGCCATGCGCAACGCGTTCAGTCTGGTGCCGCCGTACCTGCGCGACGACACCGCGCTGCCGTGGTTTGCTGAGTTCGGCGTTCAGCAGACGCGCGGGTTCAAAGCCCTGAAGTTGTGGCTGGTCATGCAGCAGGTCGGCGAGCGGGGCTACCGCGCCCTCATCAGCCGGGATGTGGCCCTGGCGCGTGCCTTGCAGGCGCGCATCCGCGCCCGTGCGGACTTTGAGCTCGTCGCCGCGGGGCCGCTCAGCATCACGTGCTTCCGCTACGCGCCGCCGGGCGCGACGGATCTCGATGCGCTGAACCGGGGTCTGATCGAACGGCTCCAACGTGAGGGGCAGGTGTTTCTCACCAGCACCGAACTGGAAGGGCGACTGGCGCTGCGCGCCTGCATCGTGAACTTCCGTACCACCGAAGCCGATCTTGATCGCCTGCTGGACACGGTGGCCGAGGCGGGGAGGCGCGTGCTGTGATGGTGGATGCTATGCTGCAGATGGTGATCACATGATGCCTCATAGCGCACACGATGCCGTCATCTTGAGTGCCGTCCGCACGCCGATCGGACGTTTGCAGGGTGCTCTGGGAACACTGCCCGCGGCGGAATTGGGGGCCAGCGTGGTCCGAGCGGCCGTCGAACGAGCCGCGGTGCCGGACGCGAGCGCCGTCGACGAAGTGTTCATGGGCAACGTCGTTTCGGCAGGTCTCGGTCAGAACATTGCCCGGCAAACGGCGATCCGCGGAGGGCTGCCGAGCAGCGTCAGTGCCACGACCATCAACAAAGTCTGCGGTGCGAGCTTGAAGGCGGTCATGTTCGCGGCCCAGGCCATTCGGGCTGGAGACGGCAGCCTGTTCGTGGCCGGCGGCGTGGAGAGCATGAGTCGCACGCCCCACCTGGTCGACGGCCGCATGAACCAGTTGCGGTATGGCAATCGCGAACTCAGGGATGCGCTGCTCGTCGACGGACTCTGGTGCGCCTTTGAAGACTGGGCCATGGGCAACGCGGCGGAGTTCATTGCGGAAGAGTTCCACGTCACGCGAGACGCGATGGATCGGTACGCGCTGGCCAGTCACCAGAAAGCCGTGGCCGCCAGTGACAGCGGGAGATTCAAAGCGGAGATCGTTCCCGTGATTGTTCCCGGTCGCTCCGCCGAAACGACAACCGTCGACCGGGACGAGACCCCTCGCCGCGATACCTCTCTGGACGCCCTGAGCAAACTCCCGCCGGCCTTCACACCGGGCGGCCGCGTCACGGCGGGGAACGCTCCGGGTCTGAATGACGCGGCGTCGGCGTTGGTCGTCGCGAGTCAGGCCAAAGCAGAGGCAATTGGCGCCCGGCCGCTCGCGCGGATCGCGGGGTATGCGCAGGCGGCCGTCGAGCCGAGACACATCTTTGCAGCTCCGGCCAGAGCCATCCCGCGTTTGCTCGAGAAACTCGGATGGACACTCGCCGACGTTGACCTGCTGGAAGTCAACGAGGCCTTTGCCGCGCAGATCCTCGCGAACGGGTACGCGCTCGCCGGGCACGGGTGGAATTGGGACAAGGTCAACGTGAATGGCGGAGCCATCGCCCTGGGACACCCGCTCGGCGCCACCGGCGCGCGCATTTTGACGACGCTGTTGCACGCGCTCAGACAGCGTGGTCTGCAGCGCGGCATCGCGTGCCTCTGCCTGGGCGGTGGGGAAGCCGTCGCCCTTGCCGTAGAAGTTCTCAACTGATATCGCGCGTGGAGCGCGACACCGGGCTGCTGATCATCGGCGCCGGCCCGTATGGTCTCGCGGTCGCGGCCCAGGCCCAGCATCTCGGCATCGATCACGTCCTCGTCGGCAGACCCATGGAATTCTGGAGGGCCAACATGCCCAAGGGCATGTACCTCCGATCCGCAAGCGATTGGCCGCTCGATCCCGTGGGAGTCCATACGATCGAGAAATTCCTTGCGGCGCAGGGCTTGACCCCCGCCGACGTTGAGCCGCTCTCACGAGAGTTCTACCTCACCTACGCGCAGTGGTTCCAGGCACAGAAGCAGATCGATGTGTGGCCTGCCGTTGTCCAACGGCTCGACCATGTGAACGGCGAGGATCAGCCGTTTCGAGCGCAGATGGACGACGGCCACACCATCAGCGCCAGACGCGTCGTGATCGCCGTGGGCTTCAAGTACTTCAAACATCTGCCCGCCGGCTTAGTCGCGCGTTTGCCCGCAGGGCGCTTTTCGCACACGTGTGATCTGGTCGATCTGCAGCGTTTGAAAGGACAGCGGTGTCTCATCCTGGGAGGGCGACAAAGCGCCTTCGAATGGGCCGCCTTGCTCAATGAAGCAGGCGCAGCCGCCGTCCATGTCTCTTATCGACACGATTCGCCGGCGTTCAGAATCGCCGACTGGTCTTGGGTCAATCCGCTTGTGGATTCCATGATGGACGACCCCGGCTGGTTCCGCAGGCTGTCACAAGAGGAAAAGGACGCGGTCAGCCACCGGCTGTGGGCCGAGGGCCGCTTGAAGGTCGAACCGTGGCTGGAGTCACGGGTGATGAAGGACGCCGTCAGACTGTGGCCCAAAACACAACTCGTTGCGTGTGAAGACTTGCCGCATGGAGGCCTCGCGGTGAAATTGGACAACGGCGAAACTCTGATGGTAGACCACGTCATCCTGGCAACCGGCTACAAAGTGCGGATCGACCACGTGCCGTTTCTGGCTCAAGGGAACGTTCTTCAGAAGCTGGCGACGAGAAATGACTTCCCAGTCCTGGACGAGCATTTTCAAACCAACGTTCCCGGCCTCTTCATCACCAGCATGGCGGCGACCCAGGACTTTGGGCCATTTTTCGCGTTCACCGTTGCCGCGCGGACCTCAGCGAAGCTCATTGGACAAGCCCTCGCGTCCAGAAACCCTGCGGGTCGAGCCGCCGGATAATCGTCAGTTCCTCGCCGTTCGGTGTCGGCGTCTCGCGGACATCAGGCGCCACCCGTAGCGCCCATCCGGTGTGCTCGCGGATCTGCCCGACAGACACGCCCGGGTGGTGCGACCGTAGCACAGCCTCACCGCTCTGCGCATCGAACCCAAACACCCCCAGTGTCGTGATCAGCGCGGCGGGTCCGCCGCCCGGCAGACCGGTCGCGCGGCGTTGCTCGCGCCCGCGCAAGTAGCCCGGTGATGTGACATAGTCGACGGTATCGCGCAGCCGGTGCCGCTCGTGTGACAGGATGATGAGCAGCCGTCCCGCGTGTGACGCAATGTCGCAGGCACCGCCGCTGCCTGGTA
>JBGPNN010000162.1:0-7846 GCA_041487495.1 bacterium | reverse complement strand
GTCCGCGGCACACGGGTCGTGCAGGTCGACCGCCGAGGCAAGAAGATCCGTGATGCGCACGGCGTGCGCGAGAAGTTCGGGGTGGCCCCCGTCCTGATTCCCGACTTCCTCGCCCTCGTCGGCGACGCGGCGGACGGCTATCCGGGCATTCCGGGGATCGGCCGGATCACGGCGGCACGGCTGCTGAACCGGCACGGCATCATCGAAGACTTTCCGCCCGCTGTCCTGGGGGAGGACCAACGCGGCATGGCGCTCCTCTTCAAGGATCTGGCGACGCTCAGGACCGACGCGCGCCTGTTCCAAGATGTGGACGAACTGCGTTGGCGCGGCCCCACCAAAGCGTTCGCGGCGTGTTCGGAGCGTCTCGGAGACGATCGCTTGTTGCAGCGCTGCCTGAAGGCACCTGGAATAGCCGCGACCGCCGTGGATTAGCGCGGGGTCGTGCCGCGCTGCCTCGTGCCCGGCGTGTCGATCACCGCCATGCCTTCCATTTCGATCAGCGCCCCATCGTTGAAGAACTTCGACACCTCGAAGAGCGCCATCGCCGGGTAGTGCTCGCCGAAGTAGCGACGGAAGACCTCCCCCAGCGGCGTCAAGTGTGCCACGTACGCGTCCCGGTCGCGGACAAAGATGTTCAGCTTGGTGACGTCATGCAGTGTGCCGCCGGCTTCCTTGACGACAGCGTTGATGTTGCGGATGACCTGCTCGAACTGCCCCAGCAGGTCACCGGGGGCGACGATGCGGCCGTCGGAGCCGGAGGCGTCCTGCCCGGCCAGGAACAGCAGATGCCCGCCCCTGACCAGGATGCCGTGATTCACGCCCCGCGGAGGCGGGAGCGACGGAGGGTTGATGATCCTGCGATCCATTGTGGCTCCCTTATCGTCCCGTGAGCCGGGGCTCGAAGGTGAGGGCATTGAGCACCTTCGGCCGATTGAGGGTCAGCGCGTCGAGGCTTCCTCTTCCCTGTCGGGCGCCCGTTCCCTGTCCGGCGGATCCATGATGCAGAGGTCGGCCCGGCCGGCCGCGAGGATCGTGTTGATCTCATCGGCCGTCACCAGAAACCCGCCGACCATCGTGGGCACCCGAGCCTCGTTGCGCACAAGATCACTCGCCGCGGTCAGGAAGCCGCGACCGTACGCGGGATGCGCATCCGGGATGCCGTGCCCGGCAAGCACATGGATGATGTCGGCGCCGTGATCGTGGAAGGCGCGAGTCACGGCCGAAGCCTCGTCGGCAGGAAGCCCGCCCGGAGCGCAGTCATCGACCGTACAGGATACGCCGAGGGGCCGGTCCGCCGGCCAGGCCGCCCGCACCGCGTCCAGTACCTCCAGCGGGAATCGCAGGCGGTTGTTCAGCCGGCCGCCGTAGTCATCGCTCCGGAGGTTTGTCAGCGGTGAGATGAAACCGCCCAGCAGATAACCTCCCCCCGCGTGCAACACGAGCATGTCGAACCCGGCCGCATCGGCCAGGCGTGTCGATGCGGCAAACGCGTCGCGTACGCGGTCCATGTCCGACCGGTCCATGGCTTTCGGAACCTGCGCGCGGGGCGTGTACGGGATCGCCGAGGCCGCCAGCAGCGGCCACCCGCCGCCGTGCAAGGGCCGGTCGAGGCCCCACCGCGACGGGCGGGTCGAGCCACGCCGGCCGGCGTGATTCAGATGAAGGGCGACGCCGGTCCGGGTCTCCTTATGGATCATCGTCACGACCCGTCCCCACGCCTCGGCGTGCCTCGAATCGTAGAGACCGGGGCAGCCCGTCGTGACGCGGCCGTCCGGAGTGACCGCGACCGGACCGGTCATGATCAATCCCGCGCCACGTTCCGCCAGATCCACGCTCCCTCGCAGGTACCGTTCCGTGGGAAAACCGTCGGTCGCGTCCTCGGTTTGGGGCACGGCGAGGACGACACGGTTCGGCGCCCGCATCGCGCGCAGGGCAAAGGGCGTCAGAAAGGGCGGCGGCGCCGCGATCACCCCGGCGTTGGCGGCGAGGCCGCCGAACCACCGGTCGACGTTGGTCCCAAAGGCCGGATCCCGCAGTCGCAGCGCCTCGTAGGAGATCCGGCCGCTGCGCGTGAGCAGGTGGAACGTGAACTGCAGCGGATCGAGGTGCAGATAGCGTCTGATGTTCTCGAAATAAGTGCGGCTCTCAGCGGCCGCGTGCTGGAACGTCTCGACGACCGGCCGGCGCGTCGCCTCAAACTCATTGAACGCGCGTTCGATCGTGCGGTGACGTCCAAACGCATTGGCCAGCGCGATCGCGTCCTCCATCGCGAGCTTCGTCCCGGATCCGATCGAGAAGTGTGCGGTGTGCGCCGCATCCCCCAGCAGTACGATGTTGCGATGGTGCCACCGCGCGCACGTCACGGTCGGGAAGTTGACCCACCGCGAGTTGTTGGAGAGCAGCCGCCGCCCGCCGAGCTCATCGGCGAAGAGCCGTTCGCAGTACGCGATGCTCTCGGTCTCGCTCGCCTGATCCAGACCGGCCCGACGCCAGACATCCTCCGCGCACTCGACGATGAAGGTGCCGGTCTCGCCGTCAAACGGATATGCGTGCACCTGGAACAACCCGTGCGTATGTTCCTTGAAGATGAACGTAAAGGCGTCCAGCCAGCGGGTGGTGCCGTACCAGATGTACTTGGCCTGGCCCAACCGCAGGCGGGGTTTGAACACCGGCTCGAAGGTGTTGCGCACGACGCTGTTGATGCCGTCCGCTGCGATGACGGCATCCGCGTCCGCCACCGCGGCCGGGTCGGCGATCTCGGTCCGAAACCGGATGGTGACGCCCAACTCGCTGCACCGCTGCTGGAGGAGACTGAGCAGCGCCTTGCGTGCGATGCCGGCATAGACCTGCCCACCGCAGCGGATGACCTGCCCGCGATAGTGCACGTCGATCGCGTCCCACAACACGAAGCGATCGGTGATGGCCCGCGCCGACGTTACGTCGGCGTCTTGAACGGCGCCGAGCGTGCGCTCTGAGAACACGACACCCCACCCGTAGGTCGCATCGGGAGGGTTCCGCTCGATGATGGTGATGTCGTGGCCGGGGTTGGCCTTCTTGAGCAGCAGGCCGCAAAAGAGACCCGCGGGTCCGCCGCCCAGGATAGTGATCTTCACCGCGGTCGTACGACGTCGGCGAGGTGGGTGAGCTGGGCCAGGTCTGCGATGGCGGGAAAGAGCACCAGGTCGTCGCAGCCGGCTTCCTCGTAACCCCGGATGAACTGCACGATCGCCTGCGGGGTGGTCAACAACGCCGCCGCGATCCGCTCGGCGAACGGGCCGGTGAACGCGTAGTAATCGCGCATATACTGGGCGCCGGCTTCGACGGTCGCGTCGTCCCCGAGGGCATAATACCCCTGCCCCCATAGACGGGGCCGTCCCGGACGCCCGGCGTCGATCCAGGCGGCGCGCGCCCGATCCGCCGCGCGCGCGAAGGCCCGCGGCGGACCCCCGCCGTGTACGTACCCGTCTGCGTATCGCGCCGCGCGGGCGAACGCCTCGTCGTTCAACCCACCCACCAGCAATGGCGGGCCTTCCGGGCGTACCGGCTTCGGACCGATCTTGGGATGCTCCCACCAGTCGCGCAGTTCGGCCAGTTGCTCCGAAAAGCGCCTTCCGCGGTCACGGTGCTCGATGCCTGCGACATCGTAATCCTCATGCCGCGCCCCGAGGGCGAGCCCCAGCACGAGGCGGCCCCCGGACAGCGCATCGATCGAGGCGGCGGCCTTGGCCAGCAGCGCGGTGTTGCGCATGGGTCCCGTGATGACGAGGCTCGCAAGCGTAATCCGGCGCGTCACGGCCGCTGCCGCAGCCAGGGTAATCAGTGGTTCGTACGCGTCGTACGCGAGGCGGTCGACACAGGCCAGGCTCGCAAACGGACCGGCGTCGGCCGCCGCGGCCCACTCCAGGATGAGGTGGCCCGAGGCGCCAGGCACGCCACTGGGGAGCCCAACGCCGATCCGCATCATCTGAGTTCCAGCCATCGAGAGACTCCTATTCCGTTGTTAGAGAACGCGGTCCTTCATCCCTCTACTTCACGAAGTTGTTCTTTACGAACTCCTTATCGTCGATGACTTTCTTCTGCTGGAGATCAAAAACCCAAAGGACGATCCCCGCATAGAGCGTTTGGAAGAGCTTCTGCCGGTCGGCATCCGTCTGGGCCGCGCGCACGTACTCGATCGCAAGGAGCCTGGCCCGCCGCACCACTTCCGCGGCGAGCCGTCGCACGAAGGAACGCTCAGTCACGCCCCCGCGCTCCGGGGCCGTCATGGTTGGGGCGGCGCTCGGTGCCTTCCTTCTCGGCCTCGAGCCTCCCCTCGACGAACTGGACGAGGTCTTCCCATCTGCGGAAGTAGCGTGTTTCACCTGTCTGGATGTGCTGGATCTTGCCGCGCCATTCGCTCGCGTGCTCGCCGACCGGTTCAGCCCAGAGCCTCAAGGTGAACAGGTGCGGCGGTACCGGGTCGTTGCCGCTCATGGAGCTATTTCATCACCACCGCTACGACGAGCAGCACCATGGCCAGGATCGTGGCGCCAGGACGCGCCCGTAGTCGGGTCCACCCATGGAGGGGAGACCAACGGGGAGTTGCTGGGCAAGCCGAATCGCAAGCATCACCGTGAACATTCCTCCTCTTTGGCAAAGTTCTTATCGATAAAGTCCTTCTCGTCGACGAACTGCTGTCGCTCCGTGTCGTACACGCGGAACCGAACAGTCTGCAGGAAGGCCTGCGTCGCCTGCTGGCGCTGCTCGTCGCTGCCGGCGGCCTGCAGGCTCTTGATGAAGGTGCCGAGGTCGTTCACCGTTGCTCTGACCACTAGCAGGTACTTGTTCCAGGCCTCACCGGCGATCAGCACCGTCTGCGCTGCCTCCGGCGAGTCGACGGTCACCAACGGTAGCAGGACCTCCCATACGGTAAAGGCCAGTTGGAGGACGGGCGCAAAGGCGGGCTGCGGGTAGTTGGCTTCGACAATCGCGAACACGGTCGGCGGCGAGTCGGTCTTCGCCGGGTTGGAGCCGACTTCGAAGACCCTCAACCCCTTTTGCTCGAGCTGGGCCTTGATCTGTGTATGTCGTGGATCGGCCGGCTGCGTCGGTCCGACAGGCGGCTGGACGGGCAGCGCGCCCGGCGGGTTCTGCGGGGGCGCTGCCGGCGGTACCATGGGCGGCTGGCTCGGCCCAGGCGGCGGTTGCTGAGGCTCCGGCGTCGCCGCGGCTTGCTGTGGCGACGTCACCGAAATGATCACGGGGACCTGGTTCATGTACTGTTGCCCGGCGACCCGGACGACCCCAAAGAGTTCGAACGTCGTCCCGACAGCCGTGCTCGAGCCGGTCTGGAACCACAGGCCTTCGAACCTGTTCGACCCGGGATTTACGGTGGCCTCGCCGAAGTTTCCGAACTGCATGTCCTTGCCCTGCACCCGCCAGGCCAACGTGTTCGAGACTTGGATCTTCTCCTGTCCGTTCACCTGAAACGTCAACGTGAACGTGGTCTTTGTCCCCGCCGGCGCCTGAACCGCCGACGTGGCGACCAACTCTACGTTGCTGACGGCTCCCGTAGCTGGCGGGGCGGCGGGTGGCGCCGGCGGAGTGGCCGGGGACTGGGCGGCAGGTGACGCCGGCGGAGTGGCCGGGGGCTGGGCGGCGGGCGTGGTTGGCGCCTGGGGAGCCATCGGGTTCTTGCCACCTCCGCACCCAGCCACGGTTAAGACGAGCACGAACAGCAGGCTGACGGCGGCGCGATGCCGCGTGCCGATCCTCACGAGTCTGTCCTCCTCTCTAAGACGGGGGCGGCCGTCTACTTCAGGACGACCGCGACCACGAGCAGCGCCATGGCCAGGATCGTGGCGCCAAGGACGATGGCAACGGCGTTGTTGCCGTTCTTCAGTTCGGCCATCTCATCGATCCCCGGCGTCATCCTGTTGAAGACCCGCATGGCGATCGGGGCCGCGATGGCAAAGGCGATCGATGCCACGATCACCCACGCGAGCAGGAAAATCATGTTCATCAGAACGCGGCCGTAATCGGTACCGCCGGTCGGGATGCCGATCGGGAGTTGCTGGGCCAGGCGGATGAACAGCAACACGGACATGCCTCCTATTTGGTGAAGTTCTTGTTGACGAAGTCCTTCTGATCCACAAACTGCCGCTTTTCCATGTCATAGACTCGGAACCTGACTGTATCCAGGAACGCATCCACGGCCTTCTTCTTGTCCGCGTCGCTTCCGGCGGTGCGCAGCGACCCGAGGAGCTTGTCGTATGCGCCGAGGGGCGCCCCCAAGAGCAGCAGGTACTTGGTCCAAACCTGACCGTTTACCAGCGTCGTCTCACACGCTTCCTTGCCGCCGATCCGGTGCAGGATTGCCCATACGGAGAAGGCCATGTTCAAGATCCGGCCGCCGTCCGGCTGCGAGTAGTTTGCCCCGACGTCCGCGTACCAGACCGGCACGTTGTTCCCCTGCCCGGGGATGAATCCGACCTCGTAGACTTTGAGGCCCTGGCCCTCGAGATCGGCCTTGACCTGCTTGGCCAGCGCTACCCGCGGGTCATCCGCCCCCGTCTGCGGCGCCGCCGGTTGCGCAGGCGATGCCTGGGGGAACGGGAACTGCGCGTACGATGACGGCGAGATCACCCCAATCAGCCCCAGTGCCGCGATCATGGTCGCCGGCCATTTCCAGCGTTTCATCATTGATGACCTCCCCGGGCCCGCAGTTACTTGAGGACGACCGCTACGACGAGCAGCACCATGGCCAGGATCGTGGCGCCCAGGACGATGGCCACGGCGGTATTACCTCTCTTCAACTCGGCCATTTCGTCGATGCCGGGGGTCATGCGGTTGAACACGCGCATGGCGATGGGGACCGCGATGGAAAACGCGATGGCCGAGACGATGACCCATGCGAGCAGGAAGAGCATGTTGGTCAGGACGCGCCCGTAGTCGGGTCCACCCATGGAAGGGATACCAACGGGAAGCTGCTGGGCCAGACGAATCGCTAGAAACATCGATGGTGTCCTCGCCTTCAGCGCGTAAAGTTCTTGCTCATGAAGTCCTTCTGGTCAACGAACTGCCCGCGCTCCGTGTCGTACACACCGAACTTCCACGTGTCGAGAAACGCGCTGACCGCCTGCTGTTTCTCCCGATCGCTGCCGGCCGCGCGCATGGCGGCGGCGAACCTCGTCGTGTCGCTCATTGTGGTGATGAAGATGATCTGATACTTGGTCCAGATCTGCCCGGAGAACAGGGTGGTGGCCGGCGGATCCTGCTGGGCGGCTCCGAACATCGTCCCGAACGTGAAGAATGCCAGACCGCCCACTTTCTCGAAACTGGGCTGCGCGTAGTTGGCCGCGACGATCGCGGACCAGGCCGGCGGCCTGTTGTCCTTGGCCTGAGTGAACCGGACGTCGACGACCTTGATGCCCTGCTGCTCGAGATTCCTCTTGATCTGGTCGACACGCGGATCGCCCGCTGGCTGGGGCGGCGGCTGGAACGGATTCTGCTGGCTGGGCTGTCCAGGCGTCCCCGTCGAGGGCGGCGGAAACTGCGCGCGCGCGCTGCCGGCCGCCCACACGACGATGGCCAGCGCCATCGCCGCGCTCCATACTGCCGTTCTAGATCGCTTCATCAGTGGTCCCTCCCGATAGTGATGTAGGTCCCTGTCCACGCGTTCACAGCCGGACTGTCCCGCGGCTGCTCACGACGGGGTCTCCCGAGTCGTCACGTGCTTCAGGAACTCGACCAGCGCTTCCCAATCGTTGATCTCCCGCGATTCCCCGCTCGCGACGTGCAGGATCCTTCCACGCCAGGCGGTCTGGGTCTTGCCCGCCGCCTCGGGCCAGACCCTGATCGTGAACAG